>JBEGUC010000062.1:0-14436 GCA_041179105.1 Verrucomicrobiota bacterium
TCGCCGCTTTCATTCGTCCACGTCACCGACTGACTGTGCAGGTCGATGTGGACATCCTCGGGCACGTAGAGGATGTCTGCGAATTGCTTGTCGATGCCGTAGCCCTCGGGCTGGAGGTGGAAAATTTCCCCGTAGCGGCTGGTGAATCCAGAGAATTTATGATCCACCGGGCGCGAGTAGTCGCTGAGTGAGAAATCTTCTCCCAGATCGAAACTCGGGAAGGCAATCGCCCCACCGGCGTGTTCCTCTTCGGCGTTTCCGAAGAGATTCGCCGCATAGCTGAGCTGGGTTTTCACCTCCTTCTTGCAGTAGCCGTAATAGTTGTCCGCGATGATCGTGACGATGATTCCACGCTTGTCGCGGCAGGTGATTTTGAATGCGCCGCCGTCATTGTAGAGCTCGTCAGGGGAGCTCCAGCACATGCCCTCTCGCTGCTGGCGCTCGGTGGCATCGGCAATGTTAGGAAGTCCGAGGTCGATCTTTTTGAGCGCGACGAGATGAGGTGCGAGAATGACGCAGCCGGTGTGCCCGGACCAATGTTCCGCATCGAGACGGGCGTCGTTGTCTGGCAGGAATGGATCGCCGGCATTGCCGAAAATGCTCTCCACGAAGTCCAAGTTACTCACCAAATTTCCCGGTGCGAAGAAGCGAGTTTCCATCGATTTTTCCGGTGAGAGCCCAGGCACTTCCGGAGCCACCACCGGCCGCAGTAGCAGCGAGACGAAGACCTTGGCTGGCTCTTGGCTTGTGCCGGTGAAGGGCAGCGTCATGATTTCCGGCGGCGGCGTGAGTGCATTTTTCAGCAAGCGCGCGAACACTGCCTTAGGCACAGATTTCTTGTCTGCGGGCACCGGCAAGCCGCCTTCCGCTACGTGGAAAACTCCCTCCGTCGTCCGACGGTCGCTCGCCGGATTGTGGCAAACTCCCTGATGCACTCGGTAAGAACTTAAAATCGATGACTTAAATTCATCCTGATCCGGCGGCAGCGAAAGCATGCGGGCTATGCCGTGGCGCTCCATGATCAGCGGCGCGGAGGGCAGTAAATGCACCGCGTCCGGGAAAACTTCTGCCACGATGTCGCTCCCAAGATAATCGCGCAGGAATGCGTCGATCGAGGCATCCGCCGGACAAAGATGATCCGAGAGCAGGCGCATATTTTCTTGGAAACTTGCGATCAGCGAGCGCCCGAGATCGAGGAACGGGTAATCCGCCTCGTCGCCCACGATTGGGTAACCCCGCGCGGCAAGCTTCAGGTTAACGAACTCGCGCAAGCGGTTTTCCTCTGTGGGAGAGGCGATGGCGGGGCCGTTGTCAGTGAAACCGATTTTATCTTTGAGATTTGGCATAATGAAGGGAGTTGGAGCGTCGCGAGTTCGGCAAGACGATAAGCAAGCTTCAGGACAAATCGGAAGCGAGACTTGCGTGTTTTTGGGAAAAATTTCGCCTCAGCGGGAACTCGTCCCCGCAGGGTGACTCCATTGGGGAAAGCCTCACTTCGCGCTGAACTGCCGACCGCGCCCGCTTTCCCACGCACTGCGGACGCTGGCGTAAAGCGCGGTAAGCTCCTTCTCCGAAAGGATGCGAAATTCGATCGTCCGCGCGTGGCTGGTTTCCGGGTATTTTTTGATCACCATGTTATGGGCGTCGATATCGACGCTATTGGCGGCTTTTTCGGCCAGTTCGCGCCCGCGTTTGGCGATTTCGGCCACGGCGTTGCCCGGCACGGCGTCCGTCACCGGACTGATGAAATAGAACCGAGCGAGCGCCTGGCCCTGGGAGTCCACCGTGACTTCATCCACGATCAAGGCCCCGTCGAGCAGGTATTTGTGTCGGCTGACTGCAGAAATCCGGTCGAGCGCCACCATGTAATGACCGCCGCTGAGCGACGCTTGCCAGAAGCGGTTCGGCCCGGGCGCATCGCCGGGCTTGTCCGTGGTCTTATCCTCGGTCTTATCCTCGGTCTTGTCCTCGGTCTTGTCCTCGGTCTTGTCCTCGGTCTTGTCCGTGCTGGCGGGTGGTTCTTGGGCCTTCAGTTGGAGCGAGCCAGCGACGAGTCCGGTGAGCAATAGCAGGAGAGTTTTTCGGAACATGCAAACAGCGTGGCAGGCTCATTTTCATTTGGCCAGCACCAGACCGCAGTGGGCACTGAAAAGTCGCGGTGCTACTGCCGCGCATCAGGATTTGTGGAAATGCTAGAGTTGCCTTCGTTCTCCTTGGACTGCGTGGGACATGTCGGAGCAGTCCGAGGGGGCGCGGTGAACGTTGAACTTCGAACGTCCAACGTGGAACGTCGAAGGGAAGAGAGGAGGAATGAAAATCGGTGGCCGTCCCTGAATCTGCGGGAAAATTTCTCCACCTATGATGCGCGGCAGGATAGCAGATCCTTGTTTCACCACTCGCAGAGGCTTTCTAAATAGGCGGCGGAGCCGTCGCGGAGCCAGCCGTCGAGCTGGGACGGATCTTTGAGCTGTTGGCCACGGACACGCGGGACGGCGATGTATTGGGTTTCTAACGACGGCAGGTTGCTCATGTCCACCCAGAGTTTTTCGAACTGACAGACGGGGAAAATGTCTTCCTGGCCGTGGCCCCAGCGTTTTTTAACTTCCTTGAGGGTGATGTAGGTGGGCATCCGCGCGGCGAGGGCGCGGATGGCGGTGGTGACCTTGTCGAGATCGGCGACATCGGCACGGGTAAGTTGGAAAGAATCCAACAGGGCGTCGATCTGGATCCAACAGGTGTTGCTGTTATAGTAGGATAGGTTGAATTCGTCCTCTTCGCGGGGCATGGCGAGGCCTTCGACGAGTTGCGGGCGGCCGTTGACGCGAGCGAGGCCGCCGCCGCGGTCTTCGAGGCGGCGGGTGATGACTTCGAAGCTGAGGCCGGCGCCGCTGTCGAGGTGATGGCCTAGCAGAGCGGGGTCCACGTTCATTCCGACGGTGTCAATGTTGTGGAGGACGAGCGTTTGGAGCTGCGGGCGTGCGGCAAGAAGCGCGGCGAGGGTGCCGTTTCTCAGGAGGTTAGGAACCTCATACCAGTGGCCGACGGGGTGAAGGCACTGGAGGGGGAGGTTGTCGGTGTAGTCGCTGGCCTCGCCGGTGGATTCGGCCCAGCCGAGCAGGGCGGTGCGGAGGGAGTCGCGGACTTTTTGCTGCTGCACGTCGAGCACCTGTTGGGGCATTTCCTCCCAGGCGAAGCGGAGATCACGGACCGTGGGGACGGTGCGGAGGCCGATGGATTTCCCCTGTGAAAGGTAGAGCGGGCCGTTGTAATGGTAGTTTTCGTAATGAGTTAGGAAGCGCTCGGTGGGCTCGTGGGAGAAGTAGCTGGTGGTGAAAATGTGGGGGAGGGGAGTGCCTGCCTCGCGGCCGGTTTTGCGGCTTTTGGCGAGGTGGGTCTCGATGAAGGATCGGTGGCGGCCGCCGAGTTTGCAGAACGGGTGTAAGGCTTTGACGACGCCTGCGCCCTGAGTCCAGCGGGAGCCAGCTCCGGCGGCGAGGGTGACGACGGCGACTTCGCCATTTTGCAGGGCGGCGAGGCCTCTTCTTCGTGAGGCGTCGGAAATGGAATCGGCTTGGGTGAGGTCGGTGTCGTGGACGTCTTCGATGATGGCATTGGCGGGAAGCCGATTCTGGGCGAGGCCGATGCGCCCGGCCTTGAGATCCTCGCGGATTTGTTCGTGGGCGGTGCGATCGAATCCGAATTGGGCGAGAATTTCCGCGAGGGATTCTCGGTTACGGCTTTGTCCTTGGCTGCGTGGGAAGATGGAGTCGAACAAAGTTTGCACCATGCCGCGGAGTTCCGGGTGGTCACGGCAGGCGGTGGCGAAGTGGTCGAGCTCGGCGAGGCGGAGGGGCGAGAGTTCGTGGCGGCCTTTTCGCAAAAGCTGGGGGACGATGTAGCTGTAATAGCCAGCGGGCATGAGCGCGTCCTCTCCGGTGAGTAAATCTGCCCAGGTGCCGCGCTCGTTGATGGCGAAGTCGTAAACGACGGGGTCCATGGCGAAGGGCAGGGCGGAGGCTAACATTTCCTTGGTTTCGGACATGATGGCTTGGAGCCGCTGTTGGCCTTCTGCTTTTCTCTCGGGAGCGAAGATGAAGCCCATGCCGCCGCCTGCCATGCCGCCGAGCATCCAGAATCCCCAAAAATCAGGGCCGAACTCCGCGCTGATTTTCTCGATGAGCGTCTCGGTGTAGAGGTTGCTGGCCCAGGGGATGATGGTCTGGATGGGCTGGCGGAAATTCTCGGTGGTGGCTGCGCCGATGGCCGGGATGTCGCCGGTGTGGAGGGCGGATAGAATTTTTTCGAGAATCCCGTGGGTCTGTTGGCGGGCGATCCACTCGGGGCCGCTGCGCAGGAGGAATTTCTCGGTGACCATTTCGAGGATGGGGCCGACGTTCTGCGCCATGCCGCCGTGGACGAGGACGAGTGAGTCTTGGAGTTTTTGGCGCGCGGAGGCCGGGACGTCGGTTTCGTCTAGCACCTTGTGGGTGGGCATGAGTCGGCCGCGGGAGATGCCAAATTCCGGGTCGCCTTCTGAGGCGAAGGTGCCTTGGATGAGTTTCATGCCGGGCCAGACGCCGCCGGAATCTTGCCAGCCGCCGCCGGAGCCGCCGATCCACTCGCCGAGTAGGGCTCGGGCAAGGACGATGCGGCGTTCGCTTTCCTCAAGCGGGCCGGTGAGTGAGCGGGCTTGGCCGGTGGCGCGCATGCAGACGCTGATGAGGGCGGCGAGGAGGTTGGTGGAAACGGCGAGGCGCGAACCTTTGGGGATGTTGTTGACGTTGGAAACGAGTTCGAGGCCTTTTCCGGGGCCGACGATGCGGGCGAGTAGGTCGGCGAGGCTCTGGCCAGAACCCTCGATGCCGGGCGGCACGATGCCGCTGGCAATGACGGCGGCTTTGAGCAGTCCGAGGTAGTCTTTGGCGAAATCGAAGACTTCGTTGAGGCTAGAAATTTCTGCGCTGCATCCGAGATCGACGCTGGTGAGGCGGAGGATGGGCTCCTCGATGATGCGTAGGCTGGCTTCGACGGGTGGGCTGGGCGATTTGTCGCGGCCGTGGACGGCGAGGTCGATGGAGATATTGAGCACCTTGGCTCCCTCAGGGTAGTCCATGCCGAGGAAGAAGATGTCGCTCCAACCGCAGTGAGTGAGGTCCATGCGGACGGGTGTGCGCTCGCGGAGGATGGGATAGGTGCCGGTGGCGGGGTCGCACCGGGTCATTTCTGGGCGGATGCGGAGCGGTTGGTCGGCGGGGTGGCCCATGCGAAACATCCATTGGTTACCGCTCACGCTGCGGACGCTGCGGCGGACTTGGTCGGCGAGGGTCTGGAAGGCGAGGCGTTGATAGACGGAGGCGAGGGCACTGGAAATGCCGTCGCTGGGGGCTTCGGTGCGCTGGGTTTTGAGGAAAATGTCGATGGCTTCTTCGAAGCGGCGTTCGAGCAGGTTTTCGTAGCCTTTGAAGGGGATGGCACCGGGTTTTTTGGTGGATTTCACCTCAGCGAGGCGCAGCGGTAAGTGGAAGCGGTGGATGGAATAGAGGAAAAGTAGGGCGCGGACGCGGTGATAGAGATTCTCACTGGTGCGGCGGAAGGCGTCGAGCGCGTCGGCCTCGGCGATGAGCTCGGCGAGGGAGAGTTTCTCACAAGCCGTGTCGAGAGAGAGGTCTCGGACGGCGGCGTCCGGGGAGGTAATGAGGGTAAGGAGTGCCATGGCCAGGGTGGTTAGGCGTGGGATTGGGCGAGGAGCTCGACGATGTTGGTGAGGACCTCGTCGCGATCCCTGCCAGCAAGGCCGAGTGCGAGTTGGGCGGTGAGAAGGCCGTAGCGGACTCCGATGTCGTGGCGGCGGCCCTGGAGTTCGTGGGCGAGGTACTGCTCGCCGCGGGCGATTTCCGAGAGGGCGCTTGAGAGGTCCGCGCGGCCGGCGGCGAGCTGGCGGGCCAGGATTTCCATGACCGTGGGGGTGAGGACGTGGAGGCCGAAGAAGCAAAGGTAGTTGCCGGCGCGGAGTCCGGGAACGACGAGTTTTTGCTCGGCCTCGGTGGGGGTGGGTTTCTCGATGACGGTCTCGATTTGATAGAGGAAATCACTGCCTGGCACGCGACGTCCGCCGGTGGCTCCGTAGAGCGGGAGCTTGCTCTCATGGGTGGCCTGGACGGCAGAGACAGCGCACTTTTCCGCAGTGGCGGAGGCGAGGAGTTGGGCAGTGCAGGAAATCTCGGTGCGGCTTAGATAAAGGTGGTCGCCGACCATCAGCAGGAAGGGGTCGGCGCCGGTGAACGAGGCGGCGCAGTGGACAGCGTGGCCATAACCGAAAGCTTCCGTTTGCTCAATGAATCGCATGTGGCTGGCGTGCGGACCGGCGGCCTGGGCGTAGGCAGCCTCGTCGCCGGGGCAGATGACGACGGCGATTTCCTCGATCCCAGCGGCGGTGATTTCATCTGCCAGGATGGCGAGCGCGGAGCGGGAAGTGCCGTCGCGGTCCACGAGCGTCTGGAGGGGCAGGGTGCGCTGGGATTTTCCGGCGGCGGTGATGACTGCTTTTCTGACTTTCATGGCGCGGACTCTGCCGAATCCGGGGCTGATGGCAATCCCCGAGAGTCTGATTGGAGGGAGTCTTCTTCATGGGCACGGGGGCCGGGTGATTCCATTAGGGAGAGTGAAGAGATTTTCACCGCCAAGACGCCAAGAGCGCCAAGTCAAATAGAAAACAGATCGTGTTGGTGAGGATTCGAAACGGATTTCAGAGGCTTTCCATATCGAGTTTCCTTGGCCTCCTTGACAAACCGCTCGTTATAACTTTCGTTACCCCCATGCCCATCAAAACCAAAGTCCGTAAAATTGGCAACTCCCTCGGCATCGTCCTGCCCAAGGAAGCCCTCCAAGCCCTCAAAGTCAGCGAGGGCGACACCCTCTTCCTCACCGAAGCGCCGGAATGCTGCCTCCGTATCACCCCCGAGCGCCCGGGCTTTGAGGAAAAGATGACGACTGCCGAGAGCCTGATGAACCGCTACCGGAACGCTTTTCGCGAACTCGCCAAGTGAACGAGCCCATTTGGATCGACAAGCAAGACTGCCTCGGTTTTCACAGCCAGTTGCTCACCCGCTTTGGCGGTTTGGACGGTATCCGAGACGAGGGTCTTCTCGATTCCGCGCTCGGCCGCCCCTTGCAACTTCTTCATTACGAAAATCCCGGCATCTTCGATCTCGCAGCCTGCTACGCCCACGGCATTGTCAAAAATCACCCGTTTCTCGATGGCAACAAGCGCTCCGGCCTGATGGCAGCCGCGTTGTTCCTTGAAATCAACGGATGGATTTTCCATCCCCCCGAGGAACAAGCCGTTCTCCACACCCTCGCCCTCGCCGCCGGTGAGATCGACGCCACCGCCTTCGCCGCCTGGCTCCAGAAATCCTGCACTGCCCGTGCTTAAGAAGCCTAAAAGTCACGAGCCCACCCCTCGTGATCCAGGCATTTCTGCCTGTTCTTCATTCCTCCGCGCCTCGCTTCTATCCAAAAAATCATGATAACCGCAGAGCCGCAGAGGCCGCCGAGGGATCGCAAAGCCGGAACGATGAAGCATTTTGATTAGGAAGGCAGGAAATCAGGAAAACCCCTCAAGCTCCATCGTCCCGGCTCCGCGTCTTCCTCTGCGACCTCCGCGCCTCTGCGGTTCCCTCTTCCATTCAAAGAATCAAGATAACCGCAGAGTCGCAAAGGCCGCCGAGGGATCGCAAAGCCGGAACGATGAAGCATTTTGATCAGGAAGGCAGGAAATCAGGAAAACCCCTCAAGCTCCATCGTCCCGGCTCCGCGCCTCCTCTGCGACCTCCGCGCCTCTGCGGTTCCCTCTTCCATCCAAAGAATCAAGATAACCGCAGAGTCGCAAAGGCCGCAGAGGGATCACAAAGCCGGAACGGTGAAGCGTTTTTTGATCAGGAAGGCAGAAAAGCAGGAAAACCCCTCAAGCTCCATCGTCCCGGCTTCGCGTCTTCCTCTGCGTTCTCCCCGTCCTCTGCGTTTCGCTTCATCCAAAACCCTCCATTTTTGCGCGCCTCTTCCTCCGCAACCATGACCCAGGCATTCCTGCCTGTTCTTCATCTGCGGTTCATTTCTCTTTTCTGATAAAGCGAAACGCAGAGGACGCCGAGAACGCGGAGGGAAGACGCGGAGGCTTTTGGAGCATCCAAAAAATCAAGATAACCGTAGAGTCGCAAAGGCCGCAGAGGGATCGCAAAGCCGGAACGATGAAGCGTTTTTGATCAGAAAATCAGAAAAGCAGGCCCCCCCTCGAACCACATCGTCCCGGCTCCGCGTCTTCCTCCGCGTTCTCCCCGTCCTCTGCGTTTCGCTTCATTCAAAACCCTCTTTCCCCCTGAAGAGCGAAAGAACCCCGCGCAAAAGCCACCGCCACTTTCTCTCTCTCCACCGAAACGCCGACCGCGCAGCGGAACCGAAACACCGAAACACCTCTCCCTCCTCCGCGGTTAATTCCAGGGTGACTGAGGGCGAGTGAAGAGGTTTTCAACGCCAAGACGCCAAGAACGCCAAGTCAAACAGGAAGATAGATCGTGTTCGTGAGGATTCGAAACTGATTTCAGAGACCTCATATCGAGTTTCCTTGGCGCTCTTGGCGTCTTGGCGGTTCATATTCTTCCCGTCAGTGCCGATGATCCGATTCGACCGTCCCAGTGTAGGATCCCTCCGGTTAGCTCTTCCTCTTTCAACTTTCTTCCCTTCAACGTTCGACGTTGGAAGTTCGACGTTGGAAGTTCGACGTTCGCCGTCCCTCATTCATGGGACACCCGATCTGTCACACCCCCGCCCCCATAAAAATGATCAAATCCCCCCGATCCGAGCCCATCATTCCGCATATTTAACGATGGCCCCACCGCCTTTCTTCACCCAAGCCCCCGTCCCGCCAATCTCGCAACCACCTCACCTCCAGCATTTTCCAATCCATCCAACATCAAAAATCCAAAATTTAAAATCCAAAATCCCTCCTCCCCCGGCTCCCTCTAATTTATCCCGCGAGTCGTGAAATTTTCTTGCTCCTCCACCCCTCCCGCTGTTTCCTGTTGCCGAAACCTACGAATGAGAGGAAGAAATCTGTCCGGCAATTTCGCCTCCACCGATCTCTTCCTCAATTTCACTCGACACCAAATACCTCCACTGAAACCAATCCCTAATTCCAAAAACCAAAATAACACTGTCATGAAAACTACTCTTTATTCACTCCTCGCCGCCGCAGCCTGCGGAATGGCGCTCGGCCAAACGGCTTACACGACCCCGGTGGGGTATACGACGCAAACTCTTGTAACCGGCTACAACAACGTCGGAATATCTGTGCACGCGCCTGCGAAAGCTGCGGGTGATCTCAATGTGATCTCGGCAAGTTCGGTGCAGGATACCACTGTTGGTGTCAATTTTACCGCTTCACTCGGCGCAACGGGAACACTTCATGTCTTGGAAATCACAAGTGGCCCTGCGGTTGGCTTAGTGACGGAAATCACCAACTGGACCACTGACACAATTACCACCGTGGATAACTTGGTTGCCGCTGGAGTGTTGGGTGGTATTGATGGTGCTGGCAATACATATCGCATTCGGAAGGCGCCTACTCTTGAGGAGATTTTTGGTGCTGTTCCTGCGACATCAGTCTTGACGGCAAACGCTAACTTTGCTTCTGCGGACATTGTCTGGGTTCCTACAGCGACACCAGGCGTTTACACTCAATATTTCTTGAGTACGCTAAGTGGTGGCACTTTCCGTAAGGTTTCGCCTGCCGGGGCTGCTCTAAACACGCCTTTGGTGTATCTGGATGGGATTTTTGTCCAAAGGAAAGCTGCAGGAACGAAGGATTTGGTTGTTTCGGGCGAAGTTAAGATCGATCAAACCAATGGCTCTCTCGTTACGGGCTTCAACTACATCGGAACGGTCTATCCGATTGGATCCACCATCCAAAACATCGGACTTGAAGATGACTTAACGCCAAATGCTAACTTTAATTCTGCGGACATCGTTTGGGTTCCAGCGGCGACTCCTGGAGTATACACACAGATTTTCCGCAGTACACTTAGTGGTGGCACATGGCGCACTGTTTCACCGGCTGCGGCCATCACTACCCCCTTCCCCCTCACGGGAGCGGTATTCATTCAGCGTAAAGGCGCGCCGACTCCATATGATATTGTCCCCCCAAGCACATGGTCTGTTGCTCCGTAACTTCTTCATTATAACAACTCGCAGATTGAAAAAATTAGACTAACAAACAAACATCACGTAATCATGAAATCAAAAATTGTATTGGCATTACTAGCACTTGCTGGAAGCAGCTTTGGTGCGCTCGTCTCACTTGAGTCCTTACAGACATTCGATGGAACCGGTGACACTGGATTTAAAAACAGTGCCGGACCTATGACGTCAGGTTTGGTTCGTGTTGGAATCTTCACTACACTTACTGACCTCCAGGTATTGGGCTTTGCCACAGCATTGGACTTTGATTCTCTCAATGGAGCATTGACTACATTGGCATCAGATAACTTCACTGGCGTAGAGACCGCCTACGGTTCTGCGATACCAGGCCTCGTTTCCATGAATGCTTCTGGTATCGTCGCGACCGGTAGCGAGACACTGTATACTATGGCCTCCAAAAACGGAGAATGGGCTCTCTTCAAGCACAATTCAGTTCTTGTTCCTGACCCTGCACTACCAGCCCTTGAAAATACCTATGCACTTAGTCTCACTGACGGACAAATTCTCGTCGGCTCGCAAGGTGGAACTTATGTCGCCGATTACTCGGGACTCAACGGTCCAAGCGCTTCGTCCACAGTTGTGAGTAGATCGATTGCATTGATCCCAGAGCCTTCCGCAGCTCTTCTCGGAGCTCTTGGTGCGCTCGGACTTCTCCGCCGCCGCCGGAACTGAGATCCTTGTTCACCGTTCATCACACTCCATAGAGGCGGGCCCGCAAGGTCCCGCCTCTTTTTTGCCGTGGCGGCGATTACCTGTCGCCGAATGCTTCACTACGACGTTTCATATTCGCAGAGCGGCCTTGCCTTCCAATTGAGTTGGAGTAATTTATCGCGGTGCCCCGGAAAATCCGCCAACTCATTTCCGAACTCGAAAAAGCTGGATTTGTGAATCGCGGAGGAAAGGGCAGTCATCGGAACTACGTGCATCGTGAAAGTGGTGCCAGCCTGACCTTGTCCGGAGCCGATGCGGAGATCTACCAGGAAAAAGACGTGAAAGAAGCCATCAGGAAAGCGAAAGGCCAATGAGACGCAAAACAGACATCTACCTTCGTTGGGTGGCTTGGTCGGAGGAGGATCAAACCTACATCGGCCGCTGTCCGGATTTGTTCCTCGGAGGCGTCCACGGCGACGATCCCCTCAAGGTGGCGCGAGAGCTGCAAAAGGTGATCGACGAATGGGAGGTCATTTTCGAAAGCGACTCGCGTCAGTTGCCGCCAGCCCGCGTCAAGCCGACGATGGAGTTCGTCTGATGAATGGCCTGGCGGTCCGAAAATCGTAGAGAAGAGGAAGAGTTCGCGGCGTGGCGGCGATCACCGGTCGCCGCGAGCGAACAAAGAGGAAGAGCCTGCGGCGTTTGAAGGTCTGAAAGTCGTAAAGCAGAGGAGAAGCTGTTGCGGCACCTCTTTCTCTGCCAAGATCAAAGGCCAGTCCCGCTGTCATGTCAGTAAGGAGACGCCGCAGGCTCTTCGAACATTGAACGACGCATTCAAATGAAATTCAGATGATCCAAAAATCCGCCCTCTCACTTGCATTGCTTCTCGTGCTGGTCTCTTGCGAAAAAAAGCAGGATCAACCGGCCCCTGATTCCACATTGGAGCCAAGGCCCAGAGGGTCGACGCGCGCCGATCGCCCCTCCCGCAGCGTTCCGAGCACCCGTGATAAACTCCGCGCCGCGTTTGAAGCGGCAAAAGCCAAGGAGCCAGGCGCAGAACGGAACCAGTCGCTTGCCGAACTCGCTTCCAACGCCCTTGAATCCTCCCCGGACATCGCCGCGGAGGTGATCCGCGAGCTGCCCGCGGGAATCCAGGAAAAACAGGCATTGATCGAAGCCTACATCGCGATCTTGATGACCGATGAAAAAACCGAGGAAGCCTTGGCATGGGCGGATTCATTTCCCGACGAGCAGGACGTCGCCTTCGCCCGGGGGCGGGTTTTGCTCATGCTTGCCGAGAAGAATCCCCAACAAGCGGCAACCCTTCTGTCGCCCTCCAGCTTCACCGCCGCCGGAGTCGATCCTGCCGCGGAGCAGATTCTTCAAAACTGGGTCGCCCAAAAACCCGGCGAAGCCGTGGCCTGGGCCTCGCGTCTTCCAGCCGGAGACGCCCGCACCGCAGGTTTCAAAGTCATTTTCAACCAATGGATCGGCACCGACTCCGCAGCCGCGCTCACATGGGCCGCTTCCCAAACGCATCCTCAGGTTCGCCGGGAAACCCTCCACGCCATGATCGAAGCCTTCCTCCAACAACCTGACCCAATCCGCAGTGTCCTTCTCGAACCCGCCGACCCGAACTTCCGGGCTGAAATTGAAAATGGGATCTCCGAGGTCGTCCGCCAAGTCCAAGAAGCCGAACCCCCGCCAGAACCGGATTCCCAAGCGGAAACCGGACAAGCGCCCGAAAGCGCCCCGGAACTTTGATCCGTCCCCTTTGAACGTCGAACATCGAACGCTAAACATCGAACGTCCCAGCCTGACCTTGCCCGGACAGGGTGCCGATGCGGGGAACTACCAGGAAAAGGACGTGAAAGAGGCCATCAGGAAAGCGAAAGGCCCATGAGACGCAAAACAGACGTCGACGGTCCAACGTCCAACGCATCCTAAAGCCTTGGGCAGAAGCGGGATCACTCTTACCGAGCCGTGCCATCGTCATCTGGCGGCAGGATCTCGTTGGTCAGGCGCTTGGCACCCGCGTCCGCGAGGTCGCTTTGCGGGTAGATGCTGCGGGCCTTGAGATACCATGAAAGCGCGGAGCCGATTTGTTTGGGCGTGCGGCTTTCAAACTGCCGGGCCTTGTCGAGCGCACGGGTGAAATCGGCCACTTTGGGGGCGAGCAATTCGAGTTCCCGACCGAGCTTTGGATCGTCCGGGAAATCCTCACGCAGCTTGGCGAGCTGTTCCCAGGCTGCGTAGTCTTGGCTCATCTTGCTGAATTCCGAAGCCTTGCCGAGCGCAGTTTCGATCTTCGTCAGGTTGGTCATGATCTGTTTGAAAGCATTCTCGCGCGTCGGGTCGCCTTGGATGGCCGGGGCAATTTCATACTGGCGGCGGGCGACTTCGCGGAAGTTTCCCTCGCTGAGCAGGCGGTCGAAGTCGTTGCGGGTCATGACGAGTCCGCCGGAGTTGCTGACGAGATTGCGGAATTCCTTGAGCTTTGGGTTCGTCGGCCAGATCTCGGCGGCGGCCTTGATTTTCGCGGCAGCTTTTTCGCTTTCCTTGGCCAGCAGGTGCCCCTTGGCTTCCTCGATGGCGAGGTCTGAGGCGAGGGTGTAAGCGGCGATGGCGCTATCCACCTTGGACGATGGGAAGTCCTTGGCGGCGGATTTCAAGCGCTCTGCCAGCTCCATGGTCTTGGTGTAATCGTGTGCTTGGAGGGTGCCGTAGAGTTCGTGCAAATCCCGGACGTATGTGGCGATGCGGCGTTTTTTCTCCAGAGAAAGAGTCGCCACCGGCGCAAGATATTCGCCGAGCGCGTAGGCTTCCATCAGGCGTTGCGAGGCGTTGTGCAGCTCGTCGCGCGAGAGCATGAGGTCGAAGGCCTCGATGTATTTTGCGGTCTCGCGGATGGCTTCGTTAGAAAGCGAGTCCAGCGAGGCCACGGTCGGGCTGACTCCGACGGATTCGGAAAACAGCCTGGAGACGTCCGAGTCCTTGTCCACGCGGAGGGTGCTATCGCCATCCTTCCAAATTTGATTGTAGAAGCGGGCGGCCATCAGCACGTGCTCGTAGCGGCGCTGCACGAACCACTGGATCATGCTGACTTGGTATTGCGCCTTGGTCTGCAGCGTTCCTGCTTCGGTGCGGACGATATTGGCTTTCTTGAGGGCTTCGATTTCAGTGATGCGGCGGAGGGTATCGGCGTATCTGAGCGAGTTCACGCCGGCACCGGGATTCTGCGCGGGCTCGGCACCGGAATTTTGCTCTTTGACGTCCTTGGTTTCTCCCAGATCCTTGTCGCGTTCGTGGCGGGCTTTCCAATCGCCTTCGAGGATGATCGTCTTCTTTTCCTTCTCGATGGATAGATTGAGCTTATTGAGTCCGTTCACGTCCTGCTTGGCGAGCATGGCCATGTAGATGGACTCGGCGAGCGTGCCGCAGAGATTGGCATCTCCGGGATAGGCGGACGCGCCGGGAAGCTGGGTGAAGGCGGCGTAAAGATCCGGCCCGCCGCTGCGGAATGGGGAAATGGTC
>JBEGUC010000063.1:0-14102 GCA_041179105.1 Verrucomicrobiota bacterium
CGCGCCGTGCAGCCGCCAGCCGAGATAAGTCGCCAGTTGCTGCGCTTCCGGCCCTGGCAGCAACATGCAGAAATTCAGCGCGTGCAAGAAATGCTCCTCCGACAACCAGCGCCGCCGCTCGACGATTTCCTTGTGCATGATTGCGATCTGCCCAGCTGGCCCGCCGAAGCTGATCCAGCCAAGTTTCCACCAGAAACGCAGCGCCTCGCCAAAGCACGGCACCGGCGGATGAGTGATCTTCGATGCGTCGTCTGAATTCATACTGGCCAACTTCTTCAAATTTCATCCCGGAGCAACAACCGTATATTTCCCCATTTGGAATTCATCTCGGATTCCTCGAAATTCCCAAGTCAATCCTGTGCGCAATCGCCCCTTGACCCGAGCGGCTCGGCCCTTTACCAACCCCGCCGTATGGGATTTGACACACTTGGGCTCTCCGCAGCCGTTCTGGAAGCCATTGAGGAGTCCGGTTACACCACGCCTACGCCGATCCAGGCACAGGCCATTCCGCTCATCCTCGAAGGTCGCGACCTCATCGGTGCTTCTCAGACAGGCACGGGAAAGACCGCTGCCTTCGCGCTTCCGAGTCTTTCTAAAATCGAGAAACTCGGCAAACCTCAGATCCTCGTCCTCGAGCCCACCCGCGAGCTGGCCCACCAAGTCGCCGAGCAATTCGAAAAATACGGCAAGCACACCGGCCTCAAAGTCGCGCTGCTTTACGGCGGCGTCGGCCTAGGCACTCAGTCCGAGCAACTCGCCGCCGGTGCCGACATCGTCGTCGCCACCCCCGGTCGCCTAGTCGATCACTTCTACCGCACGACCATGCGCTTCGGAGAAATCAAGGTGCTCATTCTCGACGAAGTGGACCGCATGTTGGACATGGGATTTCTTCCCCAGGTCCGGAAAATCGTCAATCTCTGCCCGTGGGAAGGCCGCCAAACGCTGTTTTTCTCCGCCACCATGCCACCGGCGATCCAGACCTTCGCGCAATGGTGCCTCACCGATCCACTCAGCATCGAGATCGCCCGCACCTCCATCCCGACCAGCGTCACCCACGCATTTTACCCGGTCGCCATGGATCAACGCGACGAACTCCTCTTGGAACTCCTCAAACAAACCGAATACCACTCGGTCATGATTTTCACCCGCACTCGCAAGGAAGCGGACCAGCTCACCTCGCTCATCAAGTCCACCGGCCAGCCTAAAGTCGCCGCCATGCACTCGGACATCAACCAAGTGGACCGCATGAAAGCACTCGCTGGCTTCAAAGCCGGTGATTACGAAATCCTCGTCGCCACCGACGTCGCCGCCCGCGGCATCGACATCTCCGGCGTCTCCCACGTCATCAACTACCGCGTCCCCGAAAACGCCGAGGACTACGTCCACCGCATCGGCCGCACTGGCCGCGCCGAGGCCGAGGGTGACGCCTTCACCATCCTCACCGCCGACGAGCTCGATTACGCCAAGTCCGTCGAAATTTTCATCGACCAGACCATTCCCCGCCGCAAGCTCGAAGACTTCGACTACATCTACACCGCACTGCTCGACGACTCGCCGATCAAGTCCATTCGCCGCAAGAAGACCGGTGGCGGTAAAAAGCGGCGTTGACCTCCGTCTGGTGCTACATCACTGTAGCATCATGAGAATCGCAAGCGTCAGGGAATTCCGGAACCATTACACCACCCTCCTTGAATGGGTGAAAGCGGGAGAAGAAGTGGTGATTACCCAGCGCGGGAAGCGCGTCGCCCGCCTTGTTCCCGACCAACCCGAACCACCCAAAACGGTAAATTGGGCGGATAGTCCAGCACTGACCCGTGATCGCACGGGTGAGAGAATGCTCACCGCTCAAGAATCGTTGGATCTCATTCATGAAGCCGCAGGGAAATGGTGATCTCCGCCGATACCAGCTTTCTGTTCTCGCTCTACGGGAATGATTCCAAAACACCCGATGCATTGAAATGGAGCGCCGGGAACGACGATTCTGTTTGGATTACCGCATTGACGCATTTTGAGCTGGTCAACGCCCTCCGCTTCGCTGAATGCAGACGCTTCATCGGAGTCGGCCTATCAGACCAGTTCGCCGCCGATTTCCGGACTGATCTCAAGGAAGGAAGATTGATCGAGCCATCCTGTGATCTCGGCGAAATCCTTGCTGAAGCATCCCGCCTCTCCGCTGCCCACACACTGACCGGCGGTCATCGCGGGTTCGACATCCTCCATGTCGCCGCAGCATGCATCATGCGAGCTACCCATTTCCTCACCTTCGACGCGAACCAGAAAAAACTCGCTGAAAACGCAGGCTTCATCGTTCCCATCTGATGCGCGTCCTCTCCATCGATCCAGCTGTCCGCAACACCGGCTACGCCGTGCTCGAAGGCGATCCGCGCAAGCCCACCGTGCTCGCCTTCGACGTGATTTCCATCCCCAAGACCATCGCCCAATCCGCCGCGCTCTCTGCCATCCGCACGCATCTGGTCAACGTCATCCAAAAATTTCAGCCGGACGAAGTCGCCGTCGAGGGCATCATCTACGTCCAATCCTACCAGACCGCCATTTCCATGGGAGCCGCCCGTGCTGCCGCGCTCATCGCCGCCGCCGACCACGGGCTCAAAATCTTCGAATACTCACCCAAAAAGGTTAAAATGGCCGTCGTCGGCAATGGCAACGCCGACAAAAAACAAGTGGCTTTCATGGTCCGTGCCATCCTCGGCCTTGCCGAAACCCCTCCCTCCGACGCCGCCGACGCCCTCGCCATCGGCATGGCCCACCTCCAAGCTTCCGATCCACTCAAAGCCAAACTCCTCGAACGCCGACTGGTTTGAGACGGGTTATTGGTTATTGGTTAAAGAATAGCACTTCTCCTCTTAACCAATAACTCTTAGCCAATAACAATTTCCCCATGCTTCAAATCCTCCACCTCCCCTCCCCCATCGACTACGAAGCTGGCCTGCGCATTCAGGAGCAACACGTCGCCGCTATCCTCGACGGCAGCGGCGGCGATACCATTCTCCTGCTCGAGCACCAGCCCGTTTACACCATCGGCCGCCTGCGCGATCAAACTTCCCTCCGCGATCCGGCCTCACTCCCCCACCCTGTCCACGAAATCAACCGCGGCGGCCAAGCGACTTACCACGGCCCAGGCCAGTTAGTCGGCTACCCGATTCTGGATCTCACCTCACGCGGCAAGGATCTCCACGAGCACCTCCGGAAACTCGAAGACGCCCTGATCCGCGCCTGCCAGCATTTCGGCGTGCAAGCCGGCCGCCGCGATGGACTCACCGGCGTTTGGGTGGAAAATCGCAAACTCGCCTCCATCGGCGTCGGCGTTAGGAAATGGATTTCCATGCACGGCTTCGCCATCAACATCACCCAGGAAAGCCTGCCCCCATTTTTCGCCATCACGCCGTGTGGCATCCAAGGCGTCTCGATGAGCTGCCTCGAAACCGAAGCCGGCCGGGAAATCAGCGTTGCCGCCGCCTCAAAAGTCATCGCCCAAGAGCTGAGATCCATCTTTGAGGGGTAGGGCAAATTTCACAACTCAGCGGGTGCCCTCGTAAATGGTGACGACGCCGAGGGTGATCGGCGTGGCGTCGGTTTTTCCGAAGCCGCAGGTTTCCAGCAAGTCCGTCATCGCCTTGCCGGAGGGGAATTGTTCGATCGAGCCGCCGAGGTATTCGTAGGCGTCCTTCTGGCCGGTGAGCCAGCCGGCCATGTGCGGCAGGACGTGGTGGAGATACCAGCGGTAAGGGCCGCGCAGGATGCCGTCTGGCAGGGAAAAATCCAGGATGACGAGGCGGCCGCCGGGCTTGAGGACGCGATGCATTTCGCGCAGCGCGGCCGGGTAGTCGGCCATGTTGCGCAGGCCGAAGGCGACGGTGACGACGTCGAACTCGGCGTTTTTGAATGGGAGCTGCAACGCGTCTGCGACGATGGTTTTGGCGATGCCGCGGCTGGCGGCGTGGGCGAGCATTTCCGCGCAGAAGTCGGAGGCGATGACTTCGCACTGCGGGCATGCGTCTTGAATTTCCAAGGCAAGGTCGCCGGTGCCGCTGGCGACGTCGAGCAGGCGGGCGGGTTTCCATTTCCGGATGCGGGCGGTGACGACTTTTCGCCACCAGATGTCCATGCCGCAGCTTAAGACGTGATTGGTGAGCACGTAGCGATCGGCGATTCTCGCGAAGGCATCATGGACGTAAATAGCATCGGGCATGCGGGATGGGTAAACCGGATGGAATTTCCGACAAGCGCGAATTACGCGCCGATGGGGTGGTGAGTTTCAAGCGAGTTCGCAGGCGAGACGGATGGCGGCGAGCATGGAGGACGGGTTGGCGAGATTTTTCCCAGCGATGGAGAAGGCGGTGCCGTGATCCGGGCTGGTGCGGGGCTTGGGCAGACCGAGGGTGACATTCACGGCGGTGTCGAAGTCGAGCAGCTTGAGCGGGATGAGGCCTTGGTCGTGGTACATGGCGAGGACGGCGTGGAACTGGCCTTGGGCGGCATCCCGGAAAATCGCGTCGGGCACGGCGGGGCCGGTGAAAATAGCCGCTCCTGAGTTGTTGAGTTGGTCGATCGCGGGGCGGATGATGCGAATTTCCTCATCGCCGAACGCGCCGTTTTCGCTGGCGTGGGGATTGAGTCCGGCGACGGCGATGCGCGGATGAGGGATGCCGCGGCGTTTGAGGAATTCCGCAGTGAGCATGCCGATGCGGACGATGCGCTCGGCGGTGAGCAAGTCCGGCACTTTGGCGAGTGGCTCGTGGATGGTTGCGAGTCCCACGGTGAGGGAGGCCCCAGTGAGCAGCATGCCGTAATTTTCTACACCGAAGGCATCGGCGAAATATTCGGTTTGGCCGGGGAAGGGAAAACCGAGCGATTGAAGGCCTTCTTTGGAAACGGGACCGGTGACGACCGCATCGGCAGTGCCGTTTTTCAATTGTCGGACGGCCTCATCCAAGGCGGCGAGGGCGGCGGCGGCGGAGCGGGCGTCGGGCTTGCCGGGGGTTCCGGCGCGGCGGTCGCCTAGGATTTCGATTTCAAATCCGCAGGGGAGGTGGGGGGAAGCCAGCGCGAGGTCAATGACTTCCGGGCCGACGCCGGCGGGATCTCCGAGGGTGATGAGGATGCGTGGCATGGCGGAATTGTCGGGTGATCCTAGATGTCTGCCAAGTGGGGAAATGAGAGGATTTCCCGGCCACTTTCCATTCTGGGAGCTTGCCGTAAGGAGTCAGGCTCCTTAGTTTTGCCCATGACGATTTCAATGACCCATATCATTACCCTCGGAGCTTTGTGTTCGCTGCTCACCCAGTGTGGGCCATCATCGATGGGTGGCGGTAATTTGGGAGGGCCGAGTGTGGAGGAGAGGAACGCGAAAATCGCCAGTGAGCCGACCGGGGACTTCTTTTATGGTCGGCGCTACTTCGTGGAAAAGACCCGCTTCTGGGGTTACGTGCGCCAACCCCGGCAGCCATGGAGCCGGGCCAAACTGGTGATCATGCGGGAGGATAAGAAAAAAAATCCCGACCGGCTTTCTGAGGACGGTGCGCCCGGCCAGCGGTATGCTTTCGATAACAACACCGAGTATCGTCTCCGTGGATACTATACCGGGCAGCAGGCATATGATCCGAACAGCAATCAATTTCTATCGGAATTCATGCTGACGGGATACGAGGCATTGAATCGCCAGCCGGGATGGTTGTTCCGGCCGGATGATCGCTACGATCGCTTCCGAATCACGATGATTCCTCGTTGAACTGCATTCCTGAAATCCATCGGCAGTATGAAATCCAATGATATCAGGCGCTCGGTGCAGTCATGCCGGAGTGACCGGATGGAGGGTGATGCTCCCAGCATGGGGCGAGTCGCGCGGATGCGTGGCACGGGTTTGCCGAAGCCGGGGCGCCGCAGGCAAAAGCGCGGAGAGGGTAGCCGGAACAAACGTGAGCCGAAATATCGCAAGAAGCTGGTCCAAGCCTGGTCGCTAATTGTGTGTGGGCTGGCCGTTACGACCTTGGGCATTATGATTATCCTGTGGTTGGTTCCGAAGATGGAATCAGGCGACAGCGGTGCCGGACAAGTTTCATCAGGGACTCGGCAAGAGGTGCGGGTTGTCTTGCAGTTTGCTTCGCCGTCCGAGAGTGAGGTGCTGGCCTTGGTGAAGCAGGCTCTATCGATTCGCGAACCGGAGAGGGTTGGTGAGTTTTTCCGTATGGGCGCTGCGAGTCCGCAAGAAGTGGTGGATTTCTTGACGAAGATGGAATCCGTGGACGGCGTAATCGAGCACTACATGTGGATCAGTAGCATGGATGCGAACGGGCTATCGATCGACGGGGTACTGGTGAGTTCCAAGGGCGCGGAGCGGCCGCTTTCGAGGTTGGCGTTGTTCACTCCTGACGCAGTCGGTCAATGGAAAGTTGATTTCGAGGCTTTTGCCCGCGTGGTGACGCCGTCCTGGAACGAGATTTTGAGCAAAGGCACCGCTCTCGCCCAAGTGAGGGTTTATGTCGGGAAGGACAGTTATTATAATGGGGCGTTTAAAGACGACAAACAATGGGTCTGTCATCGCATGACTTCACCTGACACGGAGGAGATTTTGTTAGGTTATTCTAAAGTTGGATCACTCCAGGCGGCCGCCATCAACTGGATGTTTTCCAAGGAGGAGAGGGCCCCCCGCGCGACTTTGGAAATCCGACGAGTTGAGGGGGCTGAGTCCCGTCAGTTTGAAATTCTAAAGGTCGTCGCTGAGGACTGGGTGGTGGGCGATGTACCTTTTGAGAAGGGTTTCAATGACTTCAAGTGAGCGGATCTCGGGTCCGTAAAAAAGCCGCCCTTCCTGGCGGAAGGGCGGCGGTTTTTGCTAATGGTTTAGGCGTAGGATGATTCCACGCGCTGGGCGACGTCGCGGTAGCCGTAATCGACTTCGTAGATTTGCTTGAAGCAATCGAGCGCGGAAGGTTTATCGCCGACTTCGGAGTGGATGAGGCCCTTTTCGTAGAGGACTTCCTTTTTGGTGTTGTCCATGGCGACGAGGTCGGCGAGTGCGTCTGAGAGTTGTTTGATCGCAAGGTCGAACATGGCTTTGGCGCGGAAGGCGCGGGCCAGTGTGAGCAGCACCTTGGTGCGGATGTGCGGGTTGCGCGTGGCTTGTTGGAGGTGGGGAATGGCGGCGCTGTATTCGCCGGCCTTGTAAAGCGCAGTGCCGAGTTCAAAGCGAAGTTGAGGATCGGTCGGGTTTTGATCGACACGCTTTTGGGCTTCCTGGACTTGTTCGGCGAGGCGGTCGGACTTGCGGGCGTCGAGCGCGGCTTTGAGTTCCTCGTTTTCTGGATCGGCGGCAACGGCGATTTCGAGGTTTTTCATATCGGTCTCAAGGGCGCGGTCATTCATCGCGGCGGCCTTGGTGGCGAGGGCGACGTCGCCATTGCTGAGGGAGTGTGCCCAAGCGTAGAAGGTGTGGGCGTTGTGCCAATCTTCGAGCTGCTCGTAAAGGCCAGCCAGATCCTTGACGGTGCCGAGGTGGTTGGGGTCGGCGTTGTATTTTTTGATGATTTTATCGCGGCGGTCTTCGAGTTGCTCGCGAGTGAGGCCGGTGCGGGAGGCTTTTTCGAGCTCGTCGAACTCGGCGGCGTTTTTCATGAGCGAGCGCATGTCGGCGTTTTCATCCCACTTTTGTTTTTTCATGGAGGCCCGTGCGGAAGCGTCCTTGGAACCCTTGATCGCGGGGCCGTCGGTGGGATGGTGCTTGATGATGTCGTTGTAAACTTCCGACGCGAGTTGCGGTTGTTCGCGGGTGAGGTAAAACTCGGCGAGTTTGTGAAGCAGCTTGGCGTTTTCGGGGTTGCCTTTGCGGATGGTCTCGAGGGCGAAGGCGGCGGTTTCGTAAAGTTCGAGCTTCAGGCAGGTGTCGAAGAGGAGGTCGTTGGCTTGATCGTTGAGTGGATCTTTTTCCAATTCTTTTTCAATCAAGGGGAGCGTGCCTTCGGGGTCTTTTTTTGCAGGCCCTTGGAGTTTCATCACGCTCATGCCACCACCGGACATGCCGAAGAGGCCGCCTTTTTTCTTGGTGTTTCCGGCGAGCTGGAGTTCGCAGGTGCGGAGCATTTTACGCCCTTCGAGAAATCCGGGGGCATCTTTGAGGACGGCTTGAAGCAGGGGGATGCCGTAGGAAAAATTGGATGTCTGAACGGCGGTAAGTGCTTTGAGCCAAAGGGGCTTGAGGTTCGGCGGAAGTTCTTTTTCGGTGATCTCGGGCATGGCGTTGAGAATAATGCGGTTTTTATAAAGTGCCAATTTGCGGTGGCTAGGACGAGAAAGTGAAGAGGTTGCGACGGCTTGGCAAGCGTGGGGTAATGAAGAAAAGAGTGCGAATGCGGAAATAGGGTGTTTTTTGGGATTGATGGCCCGGATGGGATGAGTTACCGAAGCCCTGCGTGCGTGGCTTTCCGGCCCGCCATTTGTATTATCTTAAGTCAATATGCCTCCTCGCCCAAAGAAATCGGGACGTCGTCTCAATCGCAATCGTTATGGTCCACCGAAGCGTTCCACCAAGGACGAAGAAGAAAAAGCGGTGGAGGTGGATGGTGAAATTTCATCCGTTCTCGCCGGTACGATGTTCCGGGTAAAGTTGGAGAGCGGGCACGAGGTGCTGGCTCACATTTCCGGCAAGATGCGCAAGCGTTTCATCCGGCTGGTGGTGGGTGACAAGGTCAAGATGGAGATGTCTCCTTATGACCTGACTAAGGCGCGGATTGTCTTCCGCTTGAGTTGAGTCAAACGTAGTCGCCCCCGACTTCGGCGGCTTCGAGCGCGGCGACGGATTGGTTGTCGCGCCTTTCGATGACGATGTCGCCGAGCAGATCGTTTTGGCGGACGATGAATTGGTTGAGTTTCATCAATTCGAGGAGCGCGAGGAAGGTGACGATGACCTCGGCTTTGGTGGTGGCCGTTTGGAAGAGCTCTTCAAAGCGGCGCGACTCGCCGGGCGCTAAGTGGCTGAGAAGCAGCTCGATTTTATCCGAAACGGTAAAGCGGTCGTCGATGATATCACCGAAATCATGGGATTCTTCGAAGCGTTTGAGGACGTTTTGGAACGCGCGGATGAGGTCGAAGATCGAGACCTCGGCGAGTGCGGCGGGCTCCTCGGCGGGTACGTCGGAGGTGTCCGGTTGGTGGGCGAAGCGGCCTTCCTGCTCGAGTTCGCGGAGGCAGAGAAAGCCGGCGGCGTCTTTGAATTTTTTATACTCGATGAGCTGGCGGATGAGTTCCCAGCGTGGGTCGTCTTCCTCGGCGTCCTCCTCCGGCGGTTGGTCCGTGCGTGGCAGGAGCGTCCGGCTCTTCAAATACATCAGGTTGGCGGCCATGACGATGAACTCGGAGGCGAGGTCGATGTTGAGGAGTTTGAAGGTGTTGATGTAGTCGAGATACTGGCGAGTGATGCGCTCGATGGAAATGGAATGGATGTCCACCTCGTCTTTTTTGATGAGGTAGAGGAGGAGATCGAGAGGGCCTTCGAAGATTTCGAGGCGGACTTTGTAGTCGTTAGTTTCCACAAGGGCGGGTGGTAGAGAGTAGATGGTGTTTGTGCGAGAGTAAATTTCCCTCGCCTCAGCGTTGGCGGAGCGTTTTACTCCGAGCGCCGCAAGGCGAGTCGAATTATGGAAGCCGAACAAGCGCAAGATTTTAATGAACGCCTGAGCCAGTGGGTGGCCAATCAAGGATTTTGGTTTCAGATTCGGTATTCGATGACGGGCAGCGGTGGTAAGGGGACGGCAATGTTCCATTTGCTGCGAATGGCCTTCAGGGTGTTGGTTTTCATGATGCTGGTGGCGGCTGGGACGTGGATTTATCTGGCCAAGCGGACCGAGACGAAACGCTTTAACGACGGTTTTCGGGCTTCCCTCCAGTCCGCGCTTTCTGCTTCCGAGATCGAGCTCAAGGGATTTTCGCGAGTCCAGGGCCAGCTTGAAATCAACCGACTGGCGTGCAAAGGAAACACTAAGACGTTTTTCACCTCTCTGGAGGCCAGAAACATCCGCTGCAAAATGGGATTTCTCGACGGTTTGACCGGAAAGTGGGATCCTGGAACGATTTCCGTGTCGCGGCTCGATCTGGAACTCCATGCGGGAGCGGATGATCCGGAGTCGGCAAAAAGCCTTGCCGATGCTCTCTTCAAAAAATCCACCGAGGTGTTGATCAACTCGCTGGAGATCTCGGATGCGACCTTGCACTGGGGATATTCCGAGCGGACGCAGGGGGCCATCGAGAACAGTGTTCTTAAGGTCCAGCGGGTAGGAGACGGCTTGAAATTGAATTTTGCAGGCGGGACGTTTTCGCAGAACTGGTTGCGAAAAGTTGAGATCGTTAGCTTGGTGGTGGTCTGCAATCCGGATGGCTTGATCTTTGAAAAGGCGGAGTTTCGGCGGGGACAAGGGACGGTGGATTGTACCGGGCTGAAGGTGACGGGAGGCGAGCGGCCATTGGTCGAGGGCGTCGCAAAAATTCACAAACTCGGATTGGAAAGCGTGTTGCCACCGGCTCTGAGGAGTTTCGTCGAGGGCTCGATTTCCGGAGATTTTAAGGTGTCGGGATCGACGAATTCTTCTGAAGGAGTCGGCTTCGAAGGCCAAGTCGTGCTGGATGGCCAGGATACGATCAGTCTGCGGGAGCGGCTTCATTTGCTGAAGGCGCTGTCGGTGGTGGATTACGTGCGGAACTACTACCGGGTGGATTTCCGGGAAGGCTCATTCCAGATGAAGACGAGCGGCGGGGGAATGGAGATCACCGAGCTGAAGTTGAAAGCGGAGGATCTATTTTCCCTCGAAGGAAACCTGCGGGTGAGACTGCCGACGGAGGAAGAGACGAAGGCGGCTTTACAAAAAAGCGAGGGTGCCGGGAGTGCGCCGTTGTTCAAAGGCGAGGATGTGGAGAATGAAGAGATGGCCACCAAGGAGGATGGTGCTGACTTCACCCTGCGGCGGGCGGCTCTGGCAGACAAGCGGGCGCGGAAAGAAGGCGTGGGCGAGGGAACGTCTTCGTTGTTTGACCGCCTGGGGCTCAGTCTTGAGATGCGGCTTCTTGAAGAGCAGGCGGCGGATCGCTTGTCCAGGACGCTGCGTTACGCGGGCTTGTTCCGGATCACCCTGCCGTCGGATGCTTTCGAGCGCACGCCAAAGTTGACAGCGCAGTTCCCGGTGGATGCCAACATCGGCAGAATTCCGATGATGGTGCCTATCGAAGGCAGTCTTTACGAAATCACGCTGACGCAGGCGGAGGATATCTACCAGCAAGGGACTCGCTAGGAATCACGCTTCGGCTGCGAGGCCGAGGCTGTGATAAATTTCGCGGGTCGCGTGGCTCTTGTTGAGCGTGTAAAAGTGGATGCCGTCCACGCCTGCGTTGAGAAGTCCGGCGCATTGCTCGGCGGCGTAGTGGATGCCGACGCGCTCGACGGCTTCGGCGTTCGATTTCGCGCGGTCAAGCGCGCGCAACAGCTTGGCGGGGTAGCGTGCGCCGGCGGCAAGCTCGGCCATGCGTTTCATGCCGGAGAGTGAGGTGACGGGCATCACGCCAGCGATGATAGGGACGCGGATTCCAGCCAGATCGCAGCGGTCGCGGAAATCTAGGAAGTCATGGTTGTCGAAAAATAACTGGGTGCAGATATAGTCGGCACCTTCATCGACTTTGGCTTTCAGGAAATCGAGTTCATCCATCCGGTTGGGAGTCGTGGGGTGGCCTTCGGGGAAGCCCGCCACGCCGATTCCGAATCCGCGCGGGTCGGGGTGCGCACCGGATTCGTTGAATTTACGGATGAAGCGGACGAGATCTGCGGCGTGGCGGAATCCGCATTCCGACCAGTCGTAATCGGGCTGGTCGCGTGGTGGATCGCCGCGGAGAGCCAGGATGTTGCTGACGCCTGCGGCGGCGTAACGCTCGAGGATTTCGGCGACTTCTTGCTCGGAATGACCGACGCAGGTGAGGTGGGGCACGGGCGGGATGGTGGTCGTCTGTTTGATGCGGACGACGAGGTCGTGAGTGAGTTCGCGGGTGCCGCCGCCGGCGCCGTAGGTGACGGAAACGAAGGACGGGCGCAGCGGTTCGAGCTCGCGGATGGCGTGATAGAGGTCTTCCCAAGATGCGGCGGTGCGTGGCGGGAAAAATTCAAAGGAGAGCGACGGTTTTGAATCGTTAAGGATGTCTCGGATGTGCATGGCGGATGGGTGAGAGTGGGCTGCGGGTTTCCGGGTCGGAGACCGAAACTTTTTGAGGGAGGCGGAGTTTCTTTGTCACTTAGCTTCGCGTCACGCAGCTAAAAAAGCGTCAATTGCCCATGAAAACAATCCCTGTTTCCTTACTTGTCGCGGGAATGCTGCTGCCTGCGGTGTGTCTTGCCCAGCCCACGGCTCCGCCGAAGAATCCGCCACCGGGCGAGAAGCGCGAGCGGCGCGGAATGGAGCGGCCTTTCGGCGAGGGGGTGAAGGCCGCAGATTCGAATCACGACGGTCTGATTTCGAAGGAGGAATTCGCTGCGATGCCCCGGATCGCCAATTTACCCGAGGAAAAGCGGGAGAATTTGTTCAAGCGTTTGGATAAGAATGGAGACGGATCCTTGGGCCGGGACGAGCTTGCTCAAATGGGCAAGCCTCGCGAGGGGGAGGTCCCACCGATGGCGCGATTGTGGGAACTCGATACCGACAGGAGCGGTGGTGTTAGTTTTGAAGAGTTTAAGGGTGGTCGGTTTTTCATGAAGTTGCCTCGCGAAAAGCAGGATGCGGTTTTCAAACGCTTGGATACCGACAAGGACGGGATGATCACGCCGAAGGATCGGCCGGAGCCTGCTTTCAAGCGTCCCGACGGTAAGGAGCATCGGAAAGGACCTGATGGCAAACACCCGGCGAGGAAGAATGATTCAGGCAAGCCGGATTCGATCAATGCCCGGCTGGATCTGAATGGTGACGGAGCTTTGTCATTCGAGGAATTTCGTGCGGGTCCGGCGGTCAAAGAGCTGAGCGAGGACGAGCAGGAGGAGCGGTTTGAGCGGCTCGACTGCAATGGCGACTTGAAGATTTCCCCGGAGGATTCGTCGCCGCCGCCGCGCGCGGAATGACGATCCGCTCGTCATAAAAAAAGCCCCGCGTTCCGGAGAACGCGGGGCTTTTTCATGATTGGAAAGCGCCTCAAGGTGCGGCGGAGATCGCTTCGGCCTTGGCGGCGGAGGCGAGCACGTCTTCGCGGATGTTTCCACCCTTGCGGTTGCTCCACCAGAGCACGACGGGCGAGGCGATGAAGATCGACGAGAAGGTGCCGACGATGATGCCGATGAAGATGATCACGCCGAAGTCGCGCAGCGCGGAGCCGCCGAGGAATGCCAGAATTGCCACGCTGATCAAGGTGGCCCCTGAGGTGAGCAAGGTCCGGGAGAGCGTCGCATTGACGGACTCGTTCATGATTTTCTCCACGGAATCGGTCCGGGTGAGTAACATTTCCCGCACACGGTCGAAGACGATGATGGTGTCGCTGATGGAGTAACCGGCGATGGTGAGGACCGCTCCGACGTGGATCAGTGAGAGTTCGCCACCCATCAGAACGACTATGCCGATGCAGATGATGATGTCGTGGAAAATCGCGACGAAGCCACCCAAGGCGAACGAGAACTCGAAACGGGCGGTCATGTAAATCACGATGCCGAGCAGTCCCAGAGCGATGGCGATGAGCGATTGGTTGCGGGAGCTGCCGCCGATCAAGGCGGAGACTTCGTCCGCACTGTCACCGATGAGGTAGTTTCCGGAAGCGGGTTCTTTCTGGCTGAATGCAGGGATGGCTTCGCGCAGTTTCGCGGTGATGGCGAGCGCATCCGGGGTGGCGCAACGGATGGTGAGCATGGTGCCGGTCGTCAGATTGCTCTCTTGCTGCGGATAGGCTTCTTTAGAAAGTTTCCCGGTTTTCTTCATTTCTTCGACGACTTTTTTAACGTCGTCGAGCGGGACGATGGTTTCCTTGCCAAGTTGGAATTTGATGAGCGTGCCGCCGGTGAAATCGATTCCCAGTGCGCGCTCGCCGCGGACGGCGAAGGCTCCGAGAGAAATGATCAAGGTGGCGAGGGCAAGAAT
>JBEGUC010000064.1:0-14025 GCA_041179105.1 Verrucomicrobiota bacterium
CCGCCCGTCTGCAGCGCGGAGAGTGGTGAAGCCCTCGCTCTCTATACAGGCGGCCAGCGCCTCCAATGTGAGTGGGTCGTCTTCAGCAATGAGAATGGTCATGTGATAGCGAGTTGGGAAATGGTGGTGCGGGCGGGGCCGGGATGCGAAGACGGAAGGCGGTCCCCGACATGCCTTCGACTAATTCAAGATCCCCGCCCATACGCCGTGCGAGGTCGCGGCCGATGGAGAGTCCGAGGCCGGTGCCGCTGGCTCCTTCGTTAGTGGTCTGAAGCACGCGCTCGAAGGGTGCGAAAATCCGTTGGCGGGCGGCAGCTGGGATGCCCTCGCCACGATCCCGTATTTCCAATGTCAGGTAATCCTCAGTGACGGTGCAGTCGAGTCCGAGCCATTTGCCGGCAGCAGCGTATTTCTCGACGTTGGAAAGCAAGTTGCCGGTGATCTGGCAGAGGGCGTCTGGGTCGAGCATCACGGGCAGTTCGGCGGAGAAATTGGCATCGATCTGGATGTCACGGCGTTCCAGCGCGGGACGGAAACTTTCGAGAGTTTGGCGGATGATTTCGGTGGGCACGCAGCGGACTGGCTTGAGCTGAAGCGTGTCCCGCTCGCGTTGCGAAAAGGTCAGGACGTTCGCCACCAATCGGGAGAGCCGCTCGATTTCCTCCGCGACGAGGCCAAGGCGGCGGCGGGCTTCGAGGGGGCGGTCTGCGAGCGATTCGGTGGCGAGGTCGAGATTGAGCGAAAGATTGGTGAGCGGCGTGCCGAGTTCGTGCGAGACGCGGTTGACGAAGGAAACGCGCTCGGTAGCAAGCTTGAGGGCGCGTTTTTGTTGGAGAAAAAGCACGATGCCTGAGGCGGTCAGTAGTATCGCCAGTGTGGAGGCAACCGCCAACGTCGCGGGATCGTGAGAATAGCTGGTGACAAGCCCGTCCCACGAACGCACCTGCCAGTCGCCCAAATAGGTGCGGATGGGAATAATCGAGGCGGCGATACCGTGGGATTTGGGACTCAGTGACACCAGTGGATTACCGTCGGGTTTCTCAATGAGCAAACGTGTGCCCGCCTCCCGCAGCGGAGTCAGCGGAGTCTCCAGCCAAGAAGTGAGATGATGCGCGGTGCGCTCGCCGACGATGGCGCGATCAATCAGCAAGGCGACAAGGGCCCCAGACGCGGGCTGGCGACAATGCACAAGGTATCCATCATTGGCGGTGGCGAACCACTTGCCCGCCCCCGACATTGGCTGGTCCAACATTGATGCCTCCAAGACCACGGCGGTATCGGGGTCGAGTGGACGCTTGCCAGTGGTGAGTTCGATTTCAGGAAGCTTTGAAATCCTCCAATCTGACAGGATGCTGAGGTCTTTGCCATTTTTATGAAAGACGCGGACCATGCGGATACCAGAAATTTTCGACGCCTTGGCGGCGACCGCATCAGGTTTTTCCGAGAGTGCGGCAGTTCCTAGCTCCATGAGATGGCCCAAGTAGAGGTAATCCAGACGAGCCAACTCGGCACGGAATGTCTCATCAAAATCCAGTAGCCGCGTGCGATCTGCGGGGATGCGGGACTGCACTTCACGCCGCGCCATGCGCTCGCCGCCGACCATCACAAGGACGGCGGCGGCGACCATGGGAAGCAGCGTGAAAATGGCAATCTGCATTATTATTTAGAAAGTGTCGCTGTTACGAAAGCAAACCAGACGCGTTTCGCTGAGTCCGGATCTTGCTTCGAATCAGCCGGGAGATTCATCGTGCCAATCATAAATGGAACATCAATTTTTAATCTAGAGGATGTGTTTATTCGTTGAACTTCAAAAATTGGCATTTCTGTTTTACTGATGTCCTGGCCTGCGGTGCTTTGGCCGACGAGAGTCACACGTTCTGGAACAAAGCGAAGACTCACGTCCTTGCCGGCCTCACTAAGAGTAGGCTCTATTTCTAGGGTGAAGCCAACATTACGGGTTTCAAACGCGGTAGGAATGACTGGTGCACTCGGAATAAACACTGGACTGGGCTTAGGCTGTGCTGGAGTCACGGCAGCCGCGTCGAAAGTGTTGGCTGGAGCATATTCTGTTGGATAGATAATTTCAGTAACATGCTCGACAGAAGCCTTATGTCCTGAAGGTGCCCGGACAACGACAAACGTTTCCTGGCGCACGATATCCTTACCCGCATCCTCCCCAAGTGAGGCACGGACTTCCGCGTAGAGCTCAGCATCCGTGAGTTGCTCCTGCTGAAGCGTCGCAGCCATAGCCAGTGGGAGGGAGAAATCCTCATAGCAGATGGAGATGTTTGCAGGGCATTCGGATTGCGATGCTTCCTCAGCTTGAGCATCGCTAGCCTTGTAGGGATCGGCGGCTTGTTCTTGGGCGTTTGCGAAGGATAGAGCGAATGTGATGATGAGTAATGTTTGAATCTTCATAGCGAAATCACTCTCGCAAATCACTCACACCGAAATGTCAAAAGCGTGTCAAAATCACAAAATTTACCGGACGATTTCGTAATTGCTGACTAACGCTTGTTCTCGCGGTGCTGTTTGAAAATCGCCAGCGTCCGCTCGCGCTCGGTTTTGTGATCCACGCAGGGCAGGGGATAGTCCGCGGCGATCGGGCGTCCGTCGTTGGGTGCTTCGTGCAGGCGGGACGGGTGGGTTTTCGCGAGTTCGGGCACCCATTTTCTGATATAATGACCGTCCGGGTCGTAGCGGGCGCTTTGAGACCATGGGTTTTGAATCCGGAAATACGGTGCTGCGTCCGCTCCGGTGCCCGCTGACCACTGCCAACCGCCGTTGTTCGAGGCGATTTCACCATCGACGAGATTCTGCATGAACCACGATTCGCCCTGCTTCCAGTCGATGTGCAGGTCCTTGGTGAGAAACATCGCCGTGATCATGCGCAGGCGGTTGTGCATGAATCCGGTGGCTTTGAGCTCGCGCATCCCGGCATCGACGATCGGGAAACCCGTTTTCCCCTCCTTCCAAGCCTCGAATTGTTCGTCCGGCTCGCTCCACGGCAGGCCGCGCCAGTCGGCGTTGAATTCCTCGTCGAGCACGTTCGGAAAATGGTGGAGAATCGCGAAATAAAACTCCCGCCACGCGAGTTCTTTGATGAAAATGTCGATTCCGGCTTTTTCTGCGACATCGGCGGCGGCGCGGGCTTTCATCACTTCCGCATAGACGGTGCGGATGGAAACTAGGCCGAACCGCAAGTCTTGGGAAATCCGCGAGGTGCCATTTTCCGCCGGGAAATCGCGTTTCGCTGCGTAGTTCTGGATTTTTCCGGCGATCGCGAGTTTCAGTCGCTCGCGGGCCGATCGTTCGCCGGGAGTGACGATTTGGGTCGCGGGGATTTCCAAATCCCAGACCGCGACGGTCGGAAGCGGCAGCGATTTGATGCCTGCCGGTGTCCGCAGCGCCGGTGGTTTCGCGAGCGGCGACGCTTTCGGCAGGCCGAGCCAATTCCGGCTGTATGGCGTGTAAACCCGATAAGGCAGCGCGCTTTGCGTCAAAACCTCGTCGGGCCCGTGAAGCGTCGAGTCGGCGTGGGCGTGGCATTCCACTCCGAGCTCCGCGCAAAGCGCCTGCACCGCTTTTTCCACGGATTTCCCGAAAGGATCGGGGTCAGCGTTGAAATGAACCGCCACGGCCCGGCACTCTTTGATGAGCTTGCGGAGTTCTTCAACCGCCGTGCCTTGGCGGATGATCAGGCGGCCATCCAGGGTTTCGAGATTCTTGGCCAGCGACTCCAACGAGTCGCAAAGGAAATGCTGGCGATTGGGTCCTGTCCAGGCATGGACGCCGCGCCAGTCACTCAGGATATAAACAGGAACAACGGGAAGTCCGGGTTTCGCCGCGCGGCACAAGGCCGTGTTATCCGCAATTCGTAGATCGCGGCGAAACCAATGGATTATGGAAGACTTTAAGGCCGACATGTGCGGAACGTGTCGCGCAACAGGCACCGTGCAAATCCTGAAATTTCAGGAATCCCGGAGTTTTCGCTTTAGACCGCCTCGGCAAGGAGCTTTTGAGCCTTCTTGATCGTGGAGGGGGTCAATTTGTTATCGACGCGTTTGGCGCCTTCGATGATCAGCTTCAGGTCGGTCAAGGTCTTCTCAGCTGCAGCCAAGGACTTTTTGCCGCCACCGAACTTCTTGTCAGGGAAGTAGCGGGTGAAGGTCGTGCCAGCACGGCTGATGCATAAGCGCCAGCCTTCAAATGCAGCGCTTTCGTAGGTGAATCGAGTTAGGTTCTTTTTGGATTTCATATGTTTTTAGTGGTGGATTGCCTAGGAACCCTATCGGTTACTGATAGAAAATCTAGTTTTTTTAATGAAAGTGGGAAAATAGTGCCGAAATGGTGGATCGCGGCCGAAAAAGGGATAAAAAATGCTTTGCAAGCTGCCCCGCTCCATCATTTAGTCACGCCTCCGCGGGCAATCGCACCACGCCGTCGGTCCTCTGAGGGGCTCTTTTTAAGGATCTCTCCGCTCGCAAGAGGGAAACCCGGCAACCAAGAAATAACATGTCAGCAGTCAAACTCGCTCGTTTCGAGCTCCCGAACCGCCTCGTTCGCAACGAGGACACCGCCACCGATACCTACGCCCAATTCATCGCCGAGCCTTTCGAGCGCGGATATGGCCACACCATCGGCAACTCCCTCCGCCGCGTTTTACTTTCCTCTTTGGAAGGTGCGTCCATCACTTCCGTCCGCATTGCGGGCGTGCAGCACGAGTTCTCCAGCCTTCCGGGCGTCGTAGAAGATGTCACCGACATCGTGCTCAACCTCAAGAAGGTGAAATTCTCCCACAATGAGAAGGACCCGCGCATCCTCACGATCAAGGTGGAGAAAGAAGGCGTGGTCACCGCCGGCGACATCATTCCGGATCACATCTACGACATCGTCAACAAGGACCAAATCATCTGCACCCTCGACAAGAAGGTAAAGTTCGACTGCGAATTTGAAGTGCGCGTCGGACGTGGTTTCTCCACCGGCGACGAAAATAAGCGCAAGGACCAGCCGATCGGCGTCATCGCCATCGACTCGATCTTCTCGCCGGTCACTCGCGTGAAATACTCGGTGGAAAGCACCCGCGTCGGTCAAATGACCGAGTTCGACAAGCTGATCCTCGACATCTGGACCGACGGCCGCATCACTCCGCAAGACGCGTTGCTGCAAGCCTCCGCCATCCTTCGTCACCACCTCGACGTGTTCGTCAATTACGACGAAAACGCTGTGGACTTCGAAGAAGCACCGGCCGAGTCCAGCGAAGAGAACGCCGCTCTCAAGAAGCTTCTCAACATGTCGGTCAACGAAATCGAACTCTCGGTGCGTGCCGCCAACTGCCTCAACAACGCGAACATCACCTCGGTGGGCCAACTCGCGATGAAGTCCGAAGCGGAAATGCTCAAGTATCGCAACTTCGGCAAAAAATCCCTCAACGAAATCAAGGACAAGCTCGTCGAGCTCGGCCTCGGTCTCGGAATGTCCTTCGAATCCTCGTTGCTTTCCGGCCCAGCCGCAGCATCACGCGGCCCGCGCCTCGGTGCCGAAGACGACGCACCAGTCGGCCTTGCCGATCTGATCGCTCAAAACCTTGACGACTAACCTTTAAATCTAGAAACGGAAGCACCCGATGAGACATCGCAGCAAAACAGTTAAACTGAAACGTAACGCCTCGCACCGTAAGGCCCTGCTTGCCAACATGGCAATCAGCCTGATTGAGCACGGCCGCATTAAAACCACCCTCGGCAAAGCCAAAGCGCTTCGTCCAGTCGCGGAAAAATTGGTCACCCTCGCCAAGCGCGACGACCTTCATTCCCGCCGCTTGGCCATCGCTTTCCTTCACCAGAAGGAAACCGTGCAGAAGCTTTTCTCCGAAATCGCTCCTGCCTCTAAGGATCGCCAAGGCGGTTACTGCCGCATCACCAAGCTCGGCGCCCGCATGAGCGACTCCGCACCGATGGCGATCATCGAGTGGGTCGATCGCGTCGTCGCCAGTGAAGAGGTTCCAGCCGAAGAAATCGCCGCCACCGAAGCTCCAGCTCCTAAGAAGGCTGCGGAACAGGTCGTCGAAGTGGCCGGAGAGTAATCCTCCCACAATTCACTATCCAAGCCGCCTGCGCTCACCCGCAGGCGGCTTTTTTTGCATATTTTTTGAACGGATCATTTAGCGAAATGAAGCAGAAACGGCTTCTCGAGGATTATGGAATCAGGCGTTCTAACCTTAACCTGACCGCGAGTGAGAAATTTTTTTACTCAAGTGTTGCCCGATATCGATGCCCCAATCATAAAAATCAGGTGCCGCGAGCGTCCCAATCAATAATCTTTATCAACCATTAGCCTCTCATGAAACTACACAACGCCATGTGGCCCGGCTTAGTCGGCAAGGAACCCGGCACCGATCACCCGCCGATTTCGCTCGAGCACATGCTCGAACTCACCGTTGCCGCCGAGGTGAACGGTCGCAAATTCGAAGGCATCGACTCCTTCCTGTTTCATCCCCACACCGACCCGGACGCCTCGGAATCCGACATCCGGAAAATGGCCGACCTCATCGCCAGCCACGATCTCAAGATCGGCTCGCTGGTCGCGCCGATCTGGCCGGGCACCGTCGGCGACGCCGCCATGGGCGATGGCGAAGCGCGCCGCAAATTTGTGCTGGCTGTCGAGAAAGCCTGCCGCATTGCGAAGATTTTCAATGAACACGGCGTCCGCGAATACGGCATCATCCGCATCGACTCCGCCAGTTCCGTGACCGATTGGGCGAAGGACCCCGTCGGCAACACGAAAAAGATCGCCGAGACCTTCCGCGAAGCCGGAAAAGTCGCCGAGCAACACGGCGAGCGCCTTGCCGCCGAAGGTGAAATCTGTTGGGGTGGCTTGCACTCTTGGCAAGCCATGCTCGACACTCTCGAAGCGACTGGCATGCCTGAAATCGTCGGTTTCCAAGCCGACCTCGCCCACACCTATCTCTATCTGATGGGCTACAACGCCCCGGAAGCCGCTCTTCTCAAGGAAGGCTACACCGAAGACGAGTTTTGGGCCGCTTACACCACCATGACCGACGCGCTGCGCCCGTGGACCTTCGATTTCCACGTCGCCCAGAACGACGGCACCGTGCATGGCACCGGTTCTCACGATAAAACCGGCCGCCATTGCCTCGCTGACGATCCTAACGGCAAGCTCGATATCGCCCGTGCCTCCGCCTACTGGCTCAAGGACGCCGCCAGCCGTGGCATGAAACACATCTGTTGGGATGGCTGCATGTTCTCCAACGAAGTTCTCGAAACCCCGTCCACTTGGCAGCACATCCTCGAAGCGATGATCAAAGTGGATGAGGTTCTTTGAATGGAGCACGAATCCAGAGCCTGCGGTAGCCGGTAATCAAAAGATGGCGAGGCCATCACCGGTTGCCGCTAGGCAAATAGCTCAGCCCGCGTTTTCTGCCTGTTGGAGCGCGTGATAGACGCGGATCGCTGCGTAGGCGTCGTTCGCGGCGTAGAGTAACTGGCGCTCGGTCAGCTCGCGGGCCGCCCAGTTCGAGGTGGTGATGGATTTCGACTTCGAGAGCTTGCGGTTGAAAAGCATGGCAACGGCTGACTTCGCGCCGACGGCATTCCGGTAGCCAAGCAGTTTGAACGAGCGGTCGAGGTCCACGATGGCACCGGGGCGGAGGCCGAAGCGGTTTGAAATCTGGTCGAGGTCGCCGCCGAGGCCGAAGCCGATTTTGGTGAGTTCTGTCGATTTCAGTAGCTCGATGATCGCCGGGTGGCTTTCGGTGAAATGTGACTGGAAGATGAAAGCCTTCTCGGTGGTGGCGAATTGCAGGACGTGCGGGCCTTCGGATTTCTGGCCTTTCAGGAAAGTCGGCTTCGACTCGGTGTCAAAGCCGACGGTGCGCGCCTGCATGAGTTCTTCCAAGGCGAGTCCGGCTTGGCGCTCGCTGGTGACCAGAAAAACGCGCTCCATTTCGAGTCCGGCGAAGGGGGAGAGTTCGGCGATATCGGCCTTGTGAGGAGTGGTTTTGGGAGAGTTCATGAGGAAATGCTTCAGCGCGGGAGAAGGGACGAGAGATGATTCCCGCGATGGGAGCCAGAATCAAGCACGGGATGAAAGTGATGGATTCTGCGCGCGCGGCGTGGGATTTGGCTTTGCGCTTCCCGCGAGACACTTCATCTTCAATCGCAATGACGGAGAAACCCAAACTTGTCCAAGATGATCCGTGGCTTGAACCGCATCAGGACGCGATTGAGCGGCGGATGGCACAGTTTTCCGACGCGCTCGCAGAAATCGAACAGGGCTCGAAGACGCTCGCCGCCTACGCCACCGGTCATAAATACGTGGGGATTTATTTCCATCCGGCAACGAACCAATGGAAGGTCCGCGAGTGGGCACCGGCGGCACAAGCCGTGTCGCTGCTCGGGGATTTTAATGAATGGGACCGCGAAAGCCATTCGCTCGCTGCGTCGGACAGCGGCGTCTGGTCGCTTGATTTACCGGCGGACGCGCTCGCTCACGGACAGAAGGTGAAGCTCCACATCGTCGGTGCCGACGGTTCGCGGCGGGACCGCATTCCGGCGTGTATCCGCCGTGCGGTGCAGGATCCGACGACGCATGATTACTGTGGGCAAATTTGGAACACGCCGCAGCCTTATGTTTGGAAACATGAGTTCGATCCGTCATCTATCAAATCGCCGCTGATTTATGAATCCCACGTCGGCATGGCCGGCGAGGAGCCACGCGTCCACACTTACCGGGAGTTTGCGGACTCCGTTCTGCCCCGCGTCGCCAAGGCGGGCTACAACACGGTGCAGTTGATGGCGGTGCAGGAGCATCCGTATTACGGCTCGTTCGGCTATCACGTCTCCTCGTTTTTTGCGCCGTGCTCGCGCTTCGGCACGCCGGAGGATTTGAAATACCTCATCGACGCCGCGCACGGCCTCGGGCTGGCGGTTTTGCTCGATGTCGTCCATTCGCATGCGGTGAAGAACCTCGCCGAGGGACTCAACGATTTTGACGGCTCCGGCCACCAGTATTTCCACGACGGGCCGCTCGGCGACCATCCTGGTTGGGATTCCAAATGCTTCGACTACGGCCGCCCGGAAGTGCGGCAGTTCCTTCTATCCAACGTCCGCTACTGGCTGGAGGAGTTCCGTTTTGACGGCTTTCGCTTCGATGGCGTGACCTCGATGCTCTACCATTCCCGCGGGGACAAATCTTTCGGAAATTACGACGACTATTTCGGCTCCGATGCCGATGACATGGCGATTCTTTATTTGAAACTCGCCTCCAAGCTCATCCAAGACCTCAAGCCGGGAGCCATCGCCATCGCCGAGGATATGTCTGGTATGCCCGGCCTCTGTCGGCCGATCGAGGATGGCGGACTTGGATTTTCCTATCGCCTCGCGATGGGAATTCCCGACTACTGGATCAAGCTGCTCAAGCATAGCCGCGACGAGGATTGGGATATAGGCGAGTTGTGGGGGATTCTAGCAAACCGCCGCTATGGGGAAGCCACCATCGCTTACGCCGAGAGTCATGACCAGGCGCTCGTCGGCGACAAGACGCTCGCTTTCTGGCTGATGGACAAGGAGATGTATTGGCACATGGGCAAAGACGATGTGCATCCGGCCATCGAGCGCGGGATCGCTCTGCACAAGCTGATCCGCCTCGTCACGCTGGTGTTAGGCGGTGAGGGCTGGCTCAATTTCATGGGCAACGAGTTCGGTCATCCCGAGTGGCTGGATTTCCCGCGCGAGGGCAACGATTGGTCCTATCACTACTGCCGCCGGCAATGGTCACTGGTGGACAACCCGGATTTGAAATACGGCTGGCTTGCCGAGTTCGACCGGCAGTTGATGGATTTCGCGAAAAGTTCCGGCCTCCTTGCCACGCCGCCCGCGCAGTTGCTCCACCTCGACCAAGGGCAGAAAATCATCGTCGCCGAGCGGGCGAATTTGATCTTTGTGTTCAATTTCTCCGTTGGAAATTCGCGGTTCGACTATCCCATCCAAGCGCCTGGCCACGAAACCCGTGAACTCGTGCTGGACACCGACCAAGCCGCCACCGGCGGCCACGGCCGGGTGGATCACGCGTTCGATTATCCCGTTGCGCAAGACGGTGTGATGAAAATTTACAGCCCCTCGCGCAGCGGTGTGGTGTTTGCGAAAAAGCCATGACCGCAAACGCCGCTGACAAGCATCTCTTCTACTCGGAAATGGCGAAGCTGCTGGACGCGGGTTTCGACATCCGCAAGGCGGCGGTAGTGCTGCTGGATACCCGGCTTCCCGCGCCGCAAGCCGCTCTTCTGGCGGATTTGAACCAAGGCTTGGAGGCGGGCGAATCGATCGCCGAGGCTTTCGGCAAACGTCTGACCGACATCGAGCGCGCCATCCTCAGCGCGGGTGAGCGCGGCGGAAAACTCGCTCCCGCGTTCCAGCACCTCGCCGACTATTTCGGCATGCTGGCGTCCGCCCGCCGGGATGTGATGAAGGGGATGATTTATCCGTGCATCGTGCTTCATCTGGGGATTTTCATCAGCATCGTGCCGACTGCTTTGATGACGGGCGGGATGACTTTGGCGGAAATTTTGGGAAACCTGGTCGTCACGCTCCTCATCGTTTACGCGGCAGGTTTTTGCATCTTCGTGGGGACTCGCGCGCTGTTGAAGCAGGCACCGGAAAATCCGGGGATTGACCGCTTGATCAACCGCGTTCCGTGGATCGGCAAGGCGCGCCACAACTTGGCGATGGCGAGGTTTTGCAAGGTCTATCACTCATGCATACTCGCCGGGATCTCGATGAGTGAAACCGCCGGGTTGGCGTCAGAAGCGTCCCACAGCGGAGTGATCCGCGAGGCGGGAATCAAGCTGGTCAAAGCCGCGAAAGCGGGAAACGCGCTCGGCCCGCAGTTCATGGCGGATGCTGCGTTTCCAAATGCGTTCGCCCGATCCTACTCGACCGGCGAGGAGGCGGGCAGCTTGGACAAGGATCTCGCCCGCTGGTCCAAGCTGTTTGAGGACGACGCAGAAGCCAGCGTGAAACGGGTGTCCGTGATGATTCCCAAGCTGCTCTATTTCCTCGTTTTGGGATTCGCTGCGTGGAAAATCGCCGGATTTTACGGCGACTACTACGGTGTCCTCGAGCAAATCGGCGAGTGAGCGGTTCGACCGCAAAAAGAAACACCCGATCCCCTGTGAAGAGGATCGGGCGCTTTTGAAATTATAACGAGAGGAGGGCTGGATTACCAGCGACCGCCGCCACCGCCACCGCCGCCGCCACGGCGATCACCGCCGCCGCCGCCTTTGTAGCCACCGCCGCCGCCGCCACCACGACGATCACCGCCGCCGCCGTAGCCACCGCCGCCGCCACCACCGCCGCCGCCGTAACCGCCACCACCACCGCCGCTTGGACGGGATTCTTTCGGCTCGGAAGCATTCACACGGAGAGCACGACCGTTGTAGTCGTAGTCGTTGAGAGCCTCGATGGCTGCATTCAACTGGGATTGATCACCGAGGGTCACGAAAGCAAATCCCTTGGATTGCCCGGTTTCACGGTCGGTGATGATTTTGACCCGTTCGACAGGTCCAAAAGCGGCGAAGAGGCCAGTAACGTCTCCTTCAGTAGCGGTGTAGGGCAAGTTGCCCACGTAGATATCCATTTAATTCAATTCTAATGACGCCATAATGATTCAACACTTCCTGCGGCCATGGCGTCACGGACCGAACTAAGTGCGAACAAACTGACTTTCGCCGTCTGATCGACTTGTGAATAGGCCGGGTTGAAACGGATTGGCAAGAATTCATTTTTTTTAAACTTGCGGAGAAGTATTGCAGATCATTCTGCCGACTTCAAACGGTGAGACGCAGCATTTCGCGGAAACCTACATGGTTCGCGTGACGCGGGCTTGGCAACCGCTGCCGATCCGCGCAAGGCTGGCCGCCCCTTGATGAAATCCCTGCTGCTCACCCACATTCGCACCGAACTCCGCTCCCGTCTGGAGCGGCTTTCCAAAGCGGCTTGCGAAGCTCACGCCGCCGCCACCGATCCGGGCAGCAAGGCGGAGGGGAAATACGACACCCGCAGCCTGGAAGCATCCTATCTCGCCGCCGGGCAAGCGCGCCAAGTCGATGAACTCGCCGATTCGGTGCGGATTTTCGAAACCCTGTCGCTGCCAAATTTTGAGAGAGGTGCGGAAATCGACGCCGGCGCGCTGGTCGAGGCGGATCTCAATGGCGAGACAGCATATTTCCTGCTGGTGCCTGCGTCTGGCGGCATGGTCATCTCGCATGATGGCTTGGAAATCACGTTGCTGACGCCGGAGAGCGCGCTTTACCGGAAGCTCTCGGGCATGAGGGCCGGCGAATCCTTGGATTTGCCGGCTCTGAGAGTCCTCGCAGTGCGCTGATCCGCTGGCGGTGGCGTGGCGTGGCGAGCGCAAGGCGATGCCCGGATCAGGATGCCTGACCTTCTGACCTTACTTCGGCAGCAACGCGATCAACTCATCGTGTGGGCGGGCGATGACGTGGGCGGCGATGACTTTTCCCAGCGATCCGACGGCCTGTTTGCCCGCTGCGATGGCTGCGGAAACAGCTGCGACATCGCCGCTGACAATGACCGTCACGTAGGCGGCACCGATCTTTTCCTTGCCGACGATTTTGACATCCGCCGCAGTGGCCGCCTCTTGGGCAAGCATGGCGGAGATGCTGAGGAAAGGGGCTTCGATGCTCTCTTGCGTGAGTTTATAATAGTAGGGGCCGGTGATGGAAACCGCGCGACAGCCGAGATCGGCGCAGTATTTACACATTTCTAGGACAAGCTCGATATTTGCTTCGGCGGCCCCGGCGAGGATGGGGCGGCCGTTGGCTTCCTCGCTGACGATGCGAACGACCGTGCGGCGCTCCTCGTAACTGAGCCGGATGAACTCGCCCATGCTGCCGTTTGGATAGAATCCGGTGACGCTCTTGTCCCCCACCCAGTGGATGATGTGGCGGAGTTCGTCCTCATCGATGCGCCCTTTGGCGTCGTAAGGAACGATGTTGGGGACAAAAATGCCGTTGATGGTGGACTGGGTTGTGGACATCAGAAGGAAGTTTGATGATTGGGAGAAATCGAGCAAGCCGCTTGAAGACTAAATTTAGATATCGTGGAGGGCGGGAGAGGAAGAACAGGCAGGGGTGCCTGGGTCACGTGGGGATTGGTGGCTCTGTCCGTGGATTGAATTTTGAGATCCCGCGCAGTTTTTCCCAAATTTCGAGTTCCTCGGTGGTGAGCTGGGTCGGGAGATGCACGGTGATGGTGGCGTGGAAATCCCCGCGCTCGCCGGTTTTTCCTTTGGGCAGGCCGCGACCGCGGACGCGGAGTTGCTGGCCGTTCTCGCTGCCGGCGGGGACGCGGAGTTTGATCGGGCCGTCCAAGGTCGGCACGCTGAGTTGGGTGCCGAGCACGGCTTCCCACGGTGCGAGGTCGAGATCGTAATACAGGTCCGAGCCCTCGGTGTGGAAATCCGGGTGGGCGGCGTGGCGCACCCGCAGATAGAGATCGCCCGCCGGACCGCCGCCGCTGCCGGTTTCTCCCTGGCCCGAGACGCGGATGCGTTTTCCTGAAATGACGCCGAGTGGAATGCGAACTTGGAAAGAGCGCGTTTCGATCTTGCCGGTGCGCGGGTTGGTGATTTGGAGGGAAATCGGGCGAATGTCTCCCTGCATGATTTCCTCCAAGGTGACGAGGATGTCGCCCTCGATGTCGTTGCCGCGGCGCTCGCGGGCGTTTGGCGGCGGGCCGGTATGGCCGCTGCCGCTGCTGAAGAATTGCTCGAAAAAATCGCTGAAGCCAGTGCCGCCGAAGTTGACCTCGCGTTCTTGGAACGGTGCTCCGCCTCGCCGCCGCCCGCTGGCCGCAGCGTAGGGATTCTCCCAATCCGCTCCAAGCCTGTCGTATTTCTGGCGCTTTTCGGGATCGCTCAGCACTTCGTTGGCCTCGTTGATTTCTTTGAATTTCGCCTCGGCGGCTTTCTTGTCGGTGGCAACGTCCG
>JBEGUC010000065.1:0-13961 GCA_041179105.1 Verrucomicrobiota bacterium
GGGCAGCGGCGAGCTGGGCTTGAGAAACGGCGACGTCTTGCTTGCGGTTTTCAAACTCGTCGAGGCTGACGGCGCGGCTGTCGGTGACGGCTTGGAGGCGGGCAAGCTGAGATTCTAACTTGGCGAGTTGAGCTTGGCTGACGGCAATCTGCGCGCGGGAAATTTCCTGCTGGGCTTGAGTGGAAAGCTGCTCGGCGCGGAGGTCGCGGTCGTCCAGCTTGAGCAGTGGCTGGTTCTTTTTGACCGCGTCGTTGACCTTGACGAAAACCTCGGTGACCAAGCCGGGAAGGGGCACGCCGATGGCGACATTTTCACTGAGTGCTTCTAGGATGCCGGTGGCGGCGATGGCTTCCGGATAGGGCTTCAGCGGTGGCATGATGGGCGGGTCACCCGGTGGCGGCATCTGGCGCTCAGCTTGGGTGCGAGAGACTAGGACGATGGCGACGACGCCAAAAAGGGCGGCGGCGATGGAGCCGTAGCGGAGGAGTTTTGAGAAGAAATTCATTAGGTGATTCACTGGGCGTGTTCGTGGATAAAATGAGGTTGCTCGGAGTGGAGCTGTTCATTGACCTCGACGATTTCTCCGTCGTCCATGCGGGCGATGCGGTCGGCGTAGGAGAAGATCCGGTTGTCGTGGGTGACGATGATGACGGCGCGCTCGGGCGAGCGGGCGACTTGACGGAAGAGTTCGAGGACTATCTCGCCGTTCTGGGCATCGAGCGCGGCGGTCGGCTCGTCGCAGATGACAAGCGGCGGCTCGTGGACGAGGGCGCGGGCGATGGCGACGCGTTGTTGCTCGCCGCCGGAGAGTTTGTTAGGTCGTTCTTTCCAGCGGGAGCCAAGGCCGACTTTTTCGAGGATTTCCCGCGAGCGAATGAGTGCCTTGCCGCTGGAAACGCCTTGGATGAGCAGGGGAATGCCGACATTTTCCGCAACGGTCAGGGTGGGGATGAGATTGAATTGTTGGAAAATGAAGCCGATGCTTTTGGCACGGAAGCGGGTGAGCGCGTGGCCTGACATTTTTTCCAGGGAGTTGCCCAAGACGTTGATTTCGCCGCTTTCGACGCGGAGTGTGCCGGCGATGGCGCTGAGTAGGGTGGTTTTCCCGCAACCGGAAGGGCCGACGAGCATCGTGATTTCGCCGTTGTGGGCTTGCAGGTTCACTTGCTTGAGCACGTGGATGCGGCCCGAGCCTTCGCCGAAACTTTTTTCGACGGCTCGGACATCGACCACGATGTCATGGGATGGAGAGGAATTAGGCACGGAAGACCATGGCGGGTTCGTAAAGACTGAGGCGGATGATGCCCATGAGTGCGGCGAGCATGCAGATGAGCTGGATAGTTAGGAATGCGGCGACGGGAATCTGCCAGGGCATGTAGAACGGGGGCTGGCCGTTCTCGATTGCTCCCATGGCGAAGGCGGAGGTGGCTAATAAACCAAGCCCGAAGCCGATGATGCCGACGGTGAGTGCTTGGAAAAGGAGCATGATGCTGAGGCGGAAATTCGACATGCCCATGGCTTTGAGCGCGCCGAGATGTTTTAAATTATCCAGGACGAAGGCGTAAAATGTTTGGCAGGCGATGGCGACGCCAACGATGAATCCGATGACTACGGTGGTGCCGAAGGAAATCGGGATGCCGGTGTTTTTTACATACCACCAAACGGTGGAGGTATTGAAATCTCCGTATTTTTTGCCTTTGGAGGTGACCCCATCGCGCGGGTTGGTGCCGAAGCCTTTATTCACGTAGGCACGGAGGCCGGTTGTTTTTTCGATTTCCGCGGCTGCTTGTTCGGAGGTCATGCCTTCCACGGGAGCGGCGATGACGGCGGTGAGCATTTTGCGCGACTGGGGCGTGTATTGGAGCGCGCGCTCGTAGGTGGTCCAGATGTAGGGACCGCCGGTGAAGGAGCGCATCGCTTTGCAAATACCGACAACGCGGGCCTCGACGTCGTTGATCTCGAACTGATCACCTATTTTGATTTTTTGCGACGGGTCGCTAGGATTTGAGGAGAGGCGGACGGTGGCTAGCTCGTCGATGACGACAGTGTTCGGGAGTCGGAGGTCTTCGAGATTTCCTTCCACCATCCGGCCGGGTGCGCCGGCGAGGGAGGCGGCGTCAACGCCGATGAGCTGGACTGTTTTGAAACTGCCGTCTTCGAGGCGGACGCGCTGAATACCTGAGTAGAGTGGCATGGCCCAGCGGACGGCGGATACTGAGCGGACGCGGGCGACGTCGGTATCGCGCATTGGGTTGGTTTCGTTGATTTGTTCTACGCGCTCCTCGACGACGAAGATAGGCGCGGCGACGTTTTTCAGCGTGGCTGTCGTCCAGCGCATCAAGCCGCAGAAAACGGAAGCTTGTTGGACAATGAGGAAGGTGGCGAAGAACAAGCCTGCGACGAGCATCAGATACTTGGCCGTGTCGCCAAAGAGCATTTTGAGAGCGAGACCGATCATGCGGAGACGGGAAGACGGCGTGATAATAACAGGGGGTGGAGACCGCGCAACCCGCGACATCAGATTGTTTTCGTTCATGCCGCGAAGCGGTATTTTTGCGATTCCATCAGGCTGCTGGCGCGGATTACGGTTTCCGCATGCGGACGATGGACGAGTGGTTGGGATCGGAGGAAACCGGGGAGCCATTTTTCCACTGCCTTTGCTGCAAGCTGCCACTGGTGGAAATCGCGGAGCCGTGGCTGGTCAACAAGGAGTTCGCCAGCGGTGAGTGCGTGCTGGAATACGCGATCTGCCAACCGTGCCGCGACCGGGTGACGGACGCGCTTTCCGAGGAGTCGAAGGAAGCGGTGCGGGAATTTCTGGAGCGGGAAATAGACTGGGACGCGAGGATGCGGGAGTTCATGCTTTCCCACGATCCGACGGAGCGCTTCGGCGCGTGCATCGCTTGCCGCACGCCGAGGGAGGAGCTGGCGGGATTCGGGGTTTCCGCGTTGTTTGATTCCGGCGGTGCGCTCGTCACCGGACCGTTGCCGCTGCTCGTCTGCCAGCCGTGTATCGGCAGGATGACGACGGGTCTATCCGACGGATGCCGCGAGGTCTGGCGGAAATTTCTAGCTGAAAACTTTGCGGGACCGCCGAGTGATTCGGGGTTTCCGGGACTTCTGTGAAACGGGGTTCACGGTTCGGGAAGCAATGAGACAAGGATGCGGTAAAAACGGCTGCTGGTGAGAGGTGCTGAAACGGATTCTTGGAGTTCGAGCGGGACGGAGCCGTTGATGGCGGCCGCTTCTTGTGGCGGCCCGACGCTTGCTCCGGAGACGAGCCAGTTTCCTTCACCGGTTTTTTCGGCGAGCGTGCTCCACGTGTCGCCGATGAGCGAGTTGCTGGCTTGAATTTGGAGCTTCAGGTTCAGGACGGGGGACTCGGCCCGGTTGGCGGAGAGAAAGGTGGTTCGGCTACCATTGGCGACAGTGGTCGAGAGGATGGAAAGCAGCAGTTCCGCAGAATCCGGGGATTTGGGAGAGGAGCCGATCGCTGCTTCGACAAGGTTGGGAATTTGGTCGCCGTCTGGATCGGCGTTCGCGCCGCTGACCGCAGCGTTGCTCCGCTCGGACACGGTGAATTGTTCCGTCAGCCAGATGGCGTAGGTAGGCTCGACGAAACCGTCCGGGATGAATTTAATTTCGTCCACATAGCCGCGGTTTTCGCCGTCGATGGCCCCCGAATCGCGGTTATAGCGCCAGGCGATGGGATGGGTGCCCGCCGGAATGTTCACCACAATTTGGCTCCAGCCGCCGGTCGTCCCGCTGATCGCAGCAGGGGTGGTTTGGGTAACGTTGTCAATCATCAGGGCCAAAATACCGCTGTTGATGCGTGACGAGACTTTCCACCAAAAGCTCAAGGTTCCGGGGCCAGTGACACTGGTGGTGAAGCGGGCTTGTTGGCCGGTGCTGACGGAGGGGGAAGCTGCGGCATCGATGCCATCGTGGTTGGTCTCGTATTGGCCATACCACAGATTGGTATTGTGGGGGGTGAAGACCATGGACGGTGGGGTATCCAGGCCCTTGGTAAGGGTGGTTTTGAAGACGGCGGAGGCAGTCACGTTCGCGAGCATGGAAATGACCGGCGCGGGTTGGGTGGAGCCATTGAGGGCGGCAAGGTTCGATTTCCATTGCAGGAAAGTGTCACCGACTCCGGGCGTGGCGGTGAGCTGCACCGCCGCGCTGGAAACGTAGTTCGCTTGGTTGGGGCTTTTGGTGGCGCTGCCTCCTGGTGCGAGGACGTCGAGGCGGTAGAGGACAGAGGCGGCGCTGGTGGGCAAAGTGCCGTTTTGGAATTCTTGGAGGTTGGTGCTGCCGTCGAGGTCTCGATCTCCGGCGGCGGTTTGGGCCAGGTTCCCGAAGTGGAGGATTTCCCAAGGGTCCAGCATTCCATCGCTATCCTCGTCTTCAGACGTGGGAGTGGTTCCGCGCATGGTGAGTGTGGAGGTGATGGGTGAGGTGGAAGTGTTGGTGAGCAGGAGATAATAGTCGCAGTTCCCGACAAATGGCCAAGTGGATGCCAGTGCTTGGTCGAAAGTGAAATTGAGCGGGTAAGGTGCTGAGTTCTGCAAGTGAGCGAGAGTGACCACGCTGGTGTAGGGCAGTGAGCCTTGTTCGAGTTTGAGCGAAAGACCAAGGGCCGATTGGACACAGTCGATTTTCACGCGGTTGGCGTCGGGAGCGGCGGCTATCCGAACGAGGCGGCTGGAGCCGACTGGGACGGTGAGTTGCACGCTGCCGGTATGATGAAGCAGTTCCGCGTCCACGGTGATTTGTTGGGTGGAAACGGAGGAGGAAACCTCGACGGAGCCGCCAGAGGTGTTGCCGTAGATCCCGAGGAAGTAGGTGGAGCCCGGACGCAGGGGTGGCACGGTGAGCGTGCTGCCACCGGGAGCGAGTGCCTTGAGATAGGCGGTGGTCGGTGCTCTATTTTTTAAATCGGTTCCCCATTCCACGAAGCTGGGGCTGGTGATGGTGGTGGCGTTCGCCGTGACGTAAGAAAATGGCGGCAGAGTATCCCGGATGTAAGCGATGGAGCTGCCACTGATGCGGCTGAAGAAGGGTTTCCACTCGGCCGGAATGCCGGTCCTCGGGATGGTGAAGCGGTAATACCTCCAGTCGCGTTCTGCCAAGTTTTGGTTCGTCAAGGGCGTGGTGGTGGTCAAATTCAGGTCGGTGACCACGCCGGAATGGGCCTTGAGTCGGTAGCCGCTCCCGGTGCGAACCCCGGCGAGGGGCTCGGATTTTACGGCGACATACCAACGGCCGGGTGTGAGTCGGTCCGGTTGTTTCGCGGTGTCGCTGATTTCGGAGAAGTTTCCAGCCTCCGAAGTCTCGGCGATCATCTTGTATTGGAACATCTTGGTTCCGTTGGCACCGGTGGATAAGTGATCAGGGGTCGGGATGCCATTGTAGCGAATATAGACGTTGGTATTTCCGCCGTATTGTTCCAGGGCTAGCCGCATCAGGCCGAGGTTGTTGGTGGGGACATCCAGGGCGAAGAATTCCCACGCATCTTGGGGAAGATCGCGACGGATTCCAACGCCATCGGCTTGTCCGGGACTTGAGTCGCCAGCGGGTTGATTGAATGCTGCGGGCAAAGCCCACGGCGATGCAGTCAGTTTCACGGCTTCGCTCCGCAAAATGTAGTCGGTGGTGCCCACTCCCTCGACCTCGATGAACCAATTGGTGTCAAAGGTGAGGAAAGGCGGAACAATCAAAGCGGACCTACCGACCAGAGTGACGGGCGCGGTTTTTCCGAAGTCAGATTCTGATTTGTAAATGCGAACGGTGGGATTGCCCTGCTCGACACTGATGAGCCATCCTAGGACATCCTGGCCCGCGATTTGGCGTGGAATGGCGACCCGGTAAGAGTACTTTTCTTTGTCGGAAAGCGTGCGTCGATCGACGTTGGACACGCCATTACCGGCGTTGAGTTCTTGGGCGAAGTTGAGCGGACTTGGCTTGATGATATTGATGGCGAGCGTGGCGGAGGCTGGGGAGTAGTTCGACAATGTACCGGCGGCGCGGACGGCGATGGTGTAGGTTCCCGGGCTTGGATTGCCCATATTGATGATGGAAGTGGCCTTGGTGGTGGTCGTCTCGCCGCCGAAAACTCCATAAGATTCGGTGATTCCGGGAGTGGGGATCTGGGTGCCGCGCAGGATTGAAATATTGGCTTCTCCGCTGCGATCCTTGAGTCGGAATTCTAAGTTATTGATGCCAGCGGGGATTTCTACGGTGAAGACTTTCACTTCGGCGGCGGCCAGCGTGACGGCTTGCGAGAGTCCCGCATCGGTCACGCTTCCTAGGGGCGTTACCGCGACGGGGCCTTCGTTTTTGATGGTTCCTAGGACTTGGCCGGTTCCCATCACACTGGTGCTGAGCACAGAATTCTGTCCGTCACTCACCGCCATGAAATAATAATCGCCTTCCTGCAGGTAGCTGTTGCCAAGCTTGGGGAGTAAAGTGATGCGCTCATCGCCGGATTTCTGAATGTGAACGCCGCCTTTGGAGTCCGGGTAAACCGTGTCGTTCACCGGATCGGGAATCGCCCCGTAACGCACTCTCAGGGTGAGGTCGCCGAGGATGGGCGTGAGCGATACGGCCCATGCCTTGGTCAGCGGCGGGATGGTGATTTTATGGACACTGGGCATGCGGGGGGTGGCGATGGCGATGGATGCTTGCGCGCCGATCGCGCTCAAGTCGTTGAGCGGGATGGAGTAGCCGTCGCCTACTGCGAAGGTGCTGAGGGTGAAAGTCCGCGGATAAATCGTGTTGGTGGCGCGGTTGTCGATGCCGATGTAGTAAGTGCCGGGTTGCAGCGGTTTTTCGCGCGAGGCCATGAAAAATTGTTGTGAGCGGTCGCGGTCGGGGGAGCCCGAGGCGGCGAAGGGATCATTCCTCAATTTGGTGAAGTCGTCGGGCTGAGTCCACTGGTAGCCTAGGGGCCAGTCAATGAGGTCGGAAGTGACACTCAGACCGCTGGTGGACACAACCTCCACTCCCCGGCGGATGATGATGCCAGGGCGGCCGTCAATCGGGCCATCCAGGCGGACACCCCATGCTTGCCAGTTTGGCTCGTCGGGGATTTCCACGCGATAATGAAGCATGTCGGTGGCAGCTCCGGCATTGCTGACGCTGAGGCTTCCGCCGTCGAAATCCAAGGTAGGAATGTCGGAGGTGACGAGGAGGCGGGCGGTGAGTGTGCCGCTGGAATCTCCGTAGCCCGCACCGAATTGAGATGAGCGGATGATCACGCGGTAGGTGCCGGGTTCGATTTGTGCAAAGATTTTTCCGCCAGTATCGTCGGTGGTATTGGTCCAGGCAGTGAGTCCGCCAAAATACCCATCGGTGCCGGGACCGGGAGGGATGGGGAATCCGAGGCCGTTGGTTTCCACTTTCCGCATCGAGTAATTCGCGTTACCGACGCTGCGCCTGATGAGCAATGAAAGGCCGTAGGGGGTCTCGTTGCTGGCGCGTGCGGGAACGGTGAATTCATAGGAGGCGATCTCTGCCGGTCCCAGATTGTAGGGACGTGAACGGGTGATGTCGGCTGAGAGTGAAGGAAATACATTGACTGGAAGTTCTCCTCTGGACCGCAAGGTGAGCGAGCTGGTCCCGGCTCCCGTCTGCTGGGCCGTGGGGTCGATACCCAGCGAGGTCGCTGCGATGTAGTAGTCCCCGGCATCCAGCAGCCCGCCGGTGCTGGTGGGCAACAGCGTCCAATGATCTGCCTTTGCGAGTAATTTCACGTTGCTGCCTCCACGGGCATGCGGGTCCTTGGCGTAGTCAAAAGCGGGGATGCGATCCCGGCGGATCGTCAGGTCGCCGTCCCTCACTTTGGGCGGAGCGTCGTTGGTGTAGCTTTCCGCCAGCTTGATCTGCCAACTGCTACGTCCTGCTGGCACGCTCACTTTATAAAACATCATTTCCCGTTCCGGTAAATCGACGATTTGTTCCGGCGTAGCACTGTTGTCGAAGGCGAGAGGGGTGATCGGGATGTCTAGGCCATCGCCGATACCTTCTGCCACCACCGTGTAGGTCATCGTGGGGGTGTTGGGTGTGGTAACGGTGTTGATGGAGGCGTCTTTGGAAACGCCGATGATGTAGGTGCCCGCGTTCATCGGGGCATTGTAAGCGGCGAGGAAATACCTTCCGGCGGCGATCACGCCCGACGAGTCTTTTTGCAGGCCGGTGAAGTCGTTGGCCTGTGCCCATTGGTGGTCAATGGGCCAAGTGCCGGTATCGGAATGCAAGGTGGTCGTGGTGATGAAGTCCTTGGGCATGAAGCTGCCCTTGCGGATGATCATGCGGGGGACTCCGGAGGTGACGTTTTTTAAAGTCACGCGGATGCCCTTCAACCGTGAATCATTGGGAATATTGAGTTGGAAGTAGCGCCAGCTCTCTGCGATTTGGCCCGTGACGGTGATCGCGCCGCTGCCGGTGACCGGATCGATCTGTGGCAACGTCTCCACCAAGCGGATGTTCAGCGTCGCCTTGCCGTCGATCAGAAGGCCAGCGGTGTCGGTGTTCGCGCGGACGACGAGCGTGTATTCGTCGGCAACCGGATCTTGGACGGTGACTAAGACCGGGTGGGTCGAGGTCGTCTGCCCGCCGATCCAGCCATAGCCGTTGTTTGCCGAGCTTGTTCCAGGAAATGGCAGCGGCGGAAGTGAGCCACGGATGATGGAAAGTCCGGGATTACCCACTCGGTTGGAGAGGTAAGCTTCCAGAACTTTCATGCCAGCAGGAACGGTGATGCGGTAAATCGACGAGTCTCCACCTTTCAAATCCACGGCAAGTGCAAGCGGAGTGGCTGGGGCGATGGCTCCAAGATGGGTCGCCGATGACGGTTGGGTCGAAGTCAGGACACCTGTCGCTTGGCCATTTCCCATCATTGTAAGGGTCGGGGCCAGGCCCTCGCTCACGGCAGTCACATAATATGTGCCTGCTTGCAGCGAGGTTGCGCCATTTTCAGGCAAGAGCAGCAGAGACTCCTTGCCGCTGCGCTTGAGGCGCTTCCCACCCGCCACGTTCGCGGCGGTGGCGGATTCGCCAACAAAGGCGGAGTTGAAAAAGTCCGGAATTGAATCACGGCGCACCTGCATCAGCATTTCACCGACGCTCGGGCTGAGGTCGAGTTGCCAATGGGGGACGCTGCTTGCCGCTGGAATCGTCACGCTGAAAACTTGGAACTCACGCGGAGCCAGTGCGTTGGTGGTCGCGCTGCCGCCGTTGGGGGCCAATGGCGTGATGGGAATGCTGTAGCCCGTATGGCCGATGCCGCGGCTGCGCAACGTGTAGGATGCTGTTTTCAAGGTTCCGGCTGCGGGTTGCGCCGCGCCTACGAGAATGCCGACATAGTAGGTGCCTGCAACCAAAGGCCGGTTAGGTCCGATTGCTGCCAGAAATTGCTGTCCGTTCACGCTGGTGTTTCCGGCGTTGGTCATCAGTCCGGTGAAATCCAAATCCTGCGACCATGAAGCTCCCGACGCCCAAGTCGAGGAATTCGCGCTCAACAAGTTACTGGATGGCGGCAGGCGATCCCGCCGGACGCTGATCTTCGGCGCGGCCGTGCCCGAGACGCCCGTCAAATTCAAATACCATCCCAGCAGATTGACATCATCCGGAATGACCACTCGGAAATACTTCCAAGATCCTTCAAGTTGGTTCAGCACCGGTGAGCTGCTGTTATCCATCGCAATCGGTGAGGATTTGAGGTCATCCAAGGTCAAGGTGAACGCTCCCAAAGGCAGGCTCGGGTGATAAACCCCGACATACCAAGTGTCCGCCTCGTGATCGACCCGCTGTAAAATTCCGGTCGTGCTGCTGGCGTCGGTGTATTTGACGTCCGTCAGTGTCGAATTGCCACCGGTTCGTTTTTTCCAACTGCCGGGGATTTGGGCACGGCGGATCGCAATTTCGGTGCCGACGGGAGCGTTGGCCAGTGCCAGTTCCCAGCCCAAGGTGCCGACTTGTGCGGCGAAATCCGTCACGCGGTAATATTTCCAACCCGCCCGCAGGGGTTGATCATTGCTGACTGTATCGCGGTAGTCGATGCCTGAAATCACGGAAGGACCGCTCACAATTCCGGTTACATAGGCCGACGTCGCATAAATGGTGACGAACCAGCTGCCGTTGGTAAGGACAGGGGCGACGATGCTGATACTGTCGTTCACCGCGCCGGGCGCTTCATTCACCGCGTCGTTTTCCGTTTCCGAAGGGACGCTGTCTTTTTTGATCGCGATACTCGGATCGCCGCTCAAGCGATTCAGCGCCACATCCCAAACGATTTCCCCTGATGGGACGTTCACCCGGAAAACCTTGTAAGGCGCTTGTGACACGGTAAATGGTGGAACGGTGCCGTTAAATGACATGGTTTCCACTTGCTGGATTCGCGAATCGAGGGTGATTGCGGAGCCGGGTGTTCCGATCACACTCACGAAGTAAGTATCCGATCCTTGGCCCAAATAAGGAGGCACCAGCAAGAGGCTGCCGTTCTGCTTTCTGTCCGCCGTCACGGTCGGCGTAAAAAGCACGGGAACCTTGGATTTTCTGACGCCCATCAGTTGGGTGCCGCCGTTAAGCCAGAGCGACCAAGCCGGAATATTCTCGGGCAGAGTGACCTTGTAGAAGAGAACCCCTTCTGGCGGAATGACTTGAGAGGATCCGCCTGCATTTTGCGATGGCTCGCCGATGGTGTAGCTACCGTCATTGTTGGAATCGGTGAAAGGCAGGCTTCCCAAGTCTCTGGCATAAGGTTCGCCCGTTGTTAATGACCAAGTATTCGAGGATGCGGTGGCCACCACCAAGATATACCAATTTTCTCCGGGAGCGAAGTCTGCCGAAGACAGCACTAAGCCGTCACTGCCTACCGCCTCGGACGCCCGCACGCCGGCCTGGCCGATCACGGGGATCAAACCGCGCTTGAGGTAAAGCTGAGCTTCACCGGAAGCGACATTCAGGCGTGTTCTCCAGACTTCAGCCGCCTTGGTATTGATGCGGAAATAATAACTTCCCGCAGCAGTTGAGGGTTGCGGCGCGACTTGCGTGCCGATGTCGGCCCCCCCCAGATCCCATACCATGTCTAGGGGATTGGCGGCGGACTGGGCCGTCAGCGCGGTGGGAATCAGGAAGAAAACCAGCAACAAAGCCCAGCCGATGGAGAGACGTGCTGGCTGGAATTTCGAATCATGCTGATGCTTGGCCGATGCCCGGGTTAGAAGTTTTGTGATGATCATTGGAGGGTGATTGATTTTTAAAAGTGGACCCGAAATATTTTAACCCGGTGCTTTTTGCCAAAAAAGCAATGTCACGAGAAGTTCAACAGACAAGGTTTTTATCGTCATGAGAATTTTAAAAATGACGAGGAAGGCACCCGCGAATCTGGCGAATTGAGCGATGAGGTGCGAGGACTCCGCCAACCACTCCAGCCACGATCTCAGCTCGGCAACCTCTCGCGCCTCCTGATCGATTGAATCGAATGCTTGTGAGTCGGGACTGACACTTTCGAGGTGCCTTTTCTGCTCACCGGGCCTATCAAGGCTGACGTCGTTTTGCCCCGGTAGTGGGTGGGGATGGTGAGGTTGAAAAGTTTTTCGCACAAAGGCGCAGAGACGCAAAGGGAAGAAATGGGTTCTCGTTTTCTGGATTCTTAAAACTTTGCGCCTTTGCGCACTTGCCCCCCACCCTCGCACCTGCTCCCCACCACCCTCGCACCTGCTCCCCCCACCCTCGCACATGCTCCCCCCACCCTCGCACATGCTCCCTCCCACCCTCGCACTTACTCCCACCCACCCTCGCACCTGCTCCCGCCCGACCGCGCACTTACTCCCGCTCACCCTCGCACTTGCTCCCACCCCCTCTCGAACCTACTCCGCGCCACCCCCTAACTTACTCCCTGCCTTTCTCACAGCAGCTCCACGCCGACCTCATACAGGCACCCGACACCGGTCACAGCATCTTCAGGTGATCCACAACCCTATGGTATTGTGCAAGATACGCGCTCAAAATCGATGCCATCACCCGCATCTTTCAGGAAAAACCCATCCCACCATTCGCTGCGCCAGGGGGTCTCTCACAGAAAAAATCATCCTTGCCGGTTCTGTGAGAAACGCCTAGGAGCATCCATCGTTAAAATACGCACTCCCCAACCAACGCCATACCACCATGAACGACCGTGACACCCGCCGCCTCGCCCGCGCCCAAAACCTCATCATCTTCTGCGAGAACAACAGCGCGGACCATGCCGCCATCCCCATCATCGCGGAGCACGTTGCGAAAATCTCCGTCAGCGTAGCCCTCGTTACCGGTGCCCGCGCCGGGCAGTCCCCCAACCGCATCACCAAGGCCAGCCTGCTCGACGCCCTGCTGCTCGACTTCAAACGCATTGCCGGCACCGCCCGCGCCATCGAACTGCGCGATGGCGAAACCGGTTTCGCCGTCCCGTTCAACCAAGTCCCCCACCGCATCGAAAAAGACATCCGCGCCTATGCGGACAGCCTGTTGACACTGCTGGAAGACAACAACGCCCCCGTCGCCGATGGCGGAGACACTCCCGAACAGAAAACCGCCAAGGCCACCCTCCGCGACCGCTTCCTCGCCCTTGGCATTAATTCCGCCTTCGTCACCAATCTCCGCAAGGACCGCGACGGCCTCGACCAAGTCCACGCCCACAACAAAACCGAAGTCCAGGAAGGCACCGAGGACACCGCCCTCATTGATGCCCAGCTCACCCTCATCAACACCGAGGTGGACATCCTCGATTCCATCATGGGAAACATCTACGAACTCCAGCTCGAAAAACTCCACGCCTGGAAACGCGCCAGCCGCGTCGAGCGCGATCCTCAGCGCGCGAAGAAAGACCCCGCCGGAGCCACCACTCCGCCCGCCGACCCCGCATAAGAAACGCGGTGGAGGCCATCTTTCACCATTCCACAGCCCAAGCCGCGCAAGTGGCTTGGGCCTTTTTTAGTTTCTGCTTTCCGGTGATCCTCGTTCCTCTAATTTCCCCGCATCCCTTCGATCCACCATCCGGACATCATCTGCGACGAGGCCCACCGCACCACCGGCGTCACCCTATCCGGTCAGGACGAATCCCAATTCGTGAAAATCCACGACGCGGACTTCATCAAAGGCAAAAAGCGCCTCTACATGACCGCCACGCCGCGCCTCTATGGCGACGAGGCGAAAACCAAAGCCACCGATCTCGCCGCCGCCCTCCAGAAAATCCAGAGCTCCGCCAAACAAAAACACAAGATGCTCGATGAAGATGGCGCCCCCGCCACGAATTTCTCCACCGACGGCTATCTCATCGGAACCCGCCTCGACGCCCGCCTCTCAGTAACCATTTCCCGGAATACCGGGCGCTTTTTGAAGTCGCGGGCGATTAGGTCATTGTTTATCGTGTCCTCCATCGGAAGGAACCTCGTAACGCTGCGCAGCGCGCGACAGAAAGTTGGCACTTACGAAATCACGCCTCAGGGGAACGCCATCGACAAGTTTAGCTCAAAAACACTCATCACTCGCTAATGACCACCCAAGAAATCTCAAAACGAATCGAAAGCATCCCCGCCGGATTAACCGGTGCCGCCTGGGGATTCGCCTTCCTTAAATGTTTTCAAGGAACAGGATCCAAGCTTCCGGCATCCACCTTCGACCGGGTGAAGCAAGGCCCGTCGAACTTCGCCGCAGACAAGGCCAACGAAATCCTCTGGAAAAAGCTGATCTACTTCCGTTGGGTGGAAAAGGATGTCCGCTCGGCGCTGACCGAAGCCAAAAATTCCACACTGGTCCGGAACCGGGCGAATAAGCCGATGTTCATCTTCATCGCTTTGAGGTGCGCTAGAATTCTGGACCAAAAGACACCAGAATCCACTCATGACTCCCAGCAAACCAAGAAAGCAATACACCCCCGAGTTCAAGGCCCAAGCCATTGAGTTGCTCGCCCTCGGCAGGCC
>JBEGUC010000066.1:0-13947 GCA_041179105.1 Verrucomicrobiota bacterium
GCGTGCCGTTAACAGGCGGAGTGACGATCGCGTAAGTCAGCGCACTTGCTTCCACGTCGGTGCCCGCAAGCGTGATCGGCAGGGCAAGACCTTCCGTCGTGCTGACACTCTTCACGGATGCGACTGGCGCATCGTTGACAGCAGTCAAGGTGATCAAGACGGTGACTGCTGCTGAATCGAGCGTCCCGTCATTCGCTTTGAAGCGGAAGCTGTCCGTTCCGCTGTAATTGGCCGAAGGCGTGTAAATGACATTCGGCGCAGTGCCGCTGAGCGTGCCATTCGCGGGTCCACTCACTATCGCATAAGTCAGCGTGTCCCCATCCACATCACTACCGCCCAGTGTGATCGACTTGGCCGTGTCTTCCGCCGTGCCGACACTCTGCGCCGCTGCAACGGGCACGTCATTTGCTGCGGTCACAGTGATCGTCACGGTGGCCACTGCGGAATCAACGGTTCCGTCATTGGCCTTGAAGGTGAAGCTGACCACACCGTTGTAATTGGCCGCAGGCGTGTAGATCACATTCGGTGCAGTGCCGCTGAGCGTGCCATTTACGGGCGGTGTCACGATTGCGTAGGTGAGCGCATCCAGATTCACATCGGTGGCTGCAAGCGTGATCGATTTGGCGGTGTCCTCCGCTGCGCTAACACTCTGCGCGGATGCGACGGGGGCGCTGTTGAGAGGTCCCACAGTCAAGGTGCCAGTACCGGTGAAATAGGTGTCGTTCTTATTGGTGGCGGGCGAGGCGGTGGAGCCGTAGCTGCCGTTCGCTTGCGCGACGCCGCCGAGCGACACGGATGCGACTTGACGAGTGCCTATGTAGGTCAATGTGAGCTTCGCCCCACTGGTGATCGCGACAGGCCCTTGTCCCAGCGCGGTGGCGCTGTTGCAGGCGAGGATACCGGCAGCGACGGTGGTGGTGCCAGTGTAGGTATTCACGCCGGAGAGCGTCAGGGTGGCGGAGCCGGATTTATGCAAATGGCCGGTGCCCACCGCGCTGGTGATCGGGCCGGACAGCCGCAAATGATTGGTGCTGTCGGCATACACATTGAGATAGGCACCTGACGCGATATCGAACGCGTTCGGCACGCCTGCGCCGGTGGATAGATCCGCAAGTGAAATCAACTGTCCAGAGCTGGAGCTTGTTCGCTCCGAGCGGAATGTCCCCGTTCCCAGTGCGTTGAGATGGGAAATTTGAATCTTATTGTCTGCGTTGGTGAGTTTGATTCCACCACTGAAAGTATTGTTGCCGGTGAGGGTTAGGGTGCGGCTACCGCCTTGCACGGTGAAGCCACCGGTGCCGGAGACCGGCTGACTCAGCCAGACATCTTTCCAGCCGAAGGGCATATTCATGATCACATTTCCAGTGCCGCTGAGCACGAGCGCATTTGCCACGGCGCCGGCCTGCTCGTTTCCTTCGAAGCCTGACTGCTGGAAGGTAGTGCCTGCAGCAAGAGTCAATGACCCGGTGCCGCAGCCATTTTTGTTCCCAAGCGTGAGCGTGCCGCTGCTCACCGTGGTGCCAGCGGTGTAGGTATTCACGCCCGAGAGCGTGAGATTTCCACTGCTGGTTTTGGTGAGAGTGCCGCCGCCGGAAATGATGCCGGAAAGCGTGAGCGCGCCCCCGCCGCTACCGCCGAGGGCAGTGTTGGCGGCGAGAGTTAGATGGGTGGAAATAGTCGCTGCGCTGGAGCTGTTCTGATTCACCTGCGGCAGGGTGATTCCGTTAGCGGAAAGTGCGAGACGGTTGCCCGTGAGGGTGACTGACGAGCCACCGAAGTTGATCCGATTGACGAGGAAGCCGGCGCTCAGGTCGTTGGTGGCGCTATAGGTCCCCGCCGCGTTGAAGTTGAGGACGTATCCTCCGAACCCAGCACTGCTCGGGCTACCGGAGCCGGCCGTCCACTTGCTGCCCTCGCTCCAGTTTCCGGCGACAGCGGTGTTCCAAGTGTAGTTCAGGGCTGTCACGGTGAGACTCACCGTCGCCTCCGCCGAGTCGGAAGTCCCGTCGTTGACCTTGAAGGTGAAGCTATCGGTGCCGATGTAGTTGTTAGCAGGCGTGTAGATCAAAGCAGGCGCGGTGCCGCTCAAGGTACCACTCGTGGGTGCGGTCACAATCACATAAGTCAACGCGCTGCCTTCCGCATCGGTGGCGGCCAGCGTGATCGGCGTGGCGAGATTGATGCCAAGAAGCACACTTTGCGCCAGTGCAACGGGCGCGTCACCCACCGCCGTCACGGTGAGATTCACGGTGGCGGTCGCGGAGTCGAGTATTCCGTCGTTGGCTCTGAAGGTGAAACTATCCGCACCGTTGTAGTTGGATGCCGGTGTGTAGGTTAGATTGGGTGGAGTTCCGCTCAAAGTGCCGTTGGCGGGCTGAGTCAGGACCGAATAGGTCAGCAGGTCACCATTGGCATCGGTCGCAGCAAGAGTGATCGATTTGGCGACATCTTCTGTGGCGGTGACACTCTGCGAGGTCGCTACAGGTGCCACATTCACGCTGGCGATGACGGTGTAGACCTTGGTGGAACCATTCTCGGCAGTAATGGTGTATGTCTGCGCGGTGTTGAAGTTACGAACTGTTCCGGAAAAAGGCGTACCTGAGGCTTCGGCAGACAACGTGTAGGTTGGGGCGAGGCTCGTCACGTTGGTTCCCGACGGCACGGTCACTCTGATGTTAGTTCCCGAGATATTGGCCGCAGGCAAGCCTGGGAACACAAAGGTGAGGATATCCTTGGCCGAGCTCGGAATGATCGGCGTCGCACTCACCGCGGCAGAGTTTGTGCTGTTGCCCGTGCCGGTTACAGCGGACACGACGTATTCATAAAGCGTGCCGTTCACAATTGCCGTATCCGTATAACTCGTTCCACTGACGGTTCCGATGGTGGTGTAGGGACTACCGCTCGTGAGAGAGCGCTTTACCTGATAGTTGGTCGCGCCATTCGATGCAGACCAGGTCAAGCCGACCCAATTCACGAGCGACGTGGCGGTCAGTTGGCTGGGCACCGCTGGCACGCTGCTGTTGATTCCAATGCCCATGACGGCGGAGGTGCTGGCCGCGTGGCTTGCATTTCCCGCATACTTGGCGGTGATGTTATGAGTTCCAACCGCCAAGCTGCTGGTGGTGAAACTGGCTTGGAACGAGCCGTTCAAGGCGTTGGTACCAAGCAATGCGGTGCCATCATAGAACGCCACACTGCCCGTCGGTGCGGTGCCCGTCACCGTAGCGGTGAAGGTCAATGCGGTGCCCAAAATGGCGGGATTGCTACCTGTCGATAGATTGAGCGAGGTGGTGCTCGCAGGGAGAATGGTGATGGTGCCATTGCCGGAGAAATAGGTATTATTTTGATTCGTCGCGGGCGAGGTGGTGGAGCCATAAGTGCCAGGTGCCAGCGGAGCACCGCCGTTGTAGCTAAGCGCGGCGATCACCCGCGTGCCGGTGAAATTCAAATTCACCTTGGCCCCGCTGGTGATGTTAATGGCACCACTCCCGAGGGCGGCAGCGGAGTTGCATCGCAGAGTGCCTGCTGAGATCGAGTTGGCTCCGGTGAAGGTGTTGGTGCCGGAGAGAACCAAGGTGCCATTGCCCGTCTTGTTAATTCCACCGATCCCGCTGATGGCTCCACTGAGAGTTAAGGTATATGGACCTGCCATCGTTGACGTGGTATTAAGGGTGACCAGGCCGCTGAAACTGTTACCCCAGCCATTTTCCGCATAGATGGTGCCGCCGTTAAAGATCAGCGCGTTGGTCGCATCGATCCGATTCAATAACAGAGTGCCATTCGGATTGAGGGTGATCGGTCCCGTGCCGAGGCCTTGGTTTCTCTGCAAGTCCAAATAGAGGGTGCCCTTGCTGATGACCGTCCCACCGCTGAAAGTGTTAGTCACGTTGGTGATGTTCAAGGTGCCGGGGCTGGTCTTGGTCAATCCGCCTGTGCCGGAGATCAAACTTGAAATCGTCACCGATCCCCCGCCCGTGCCGCCGAAGGTCGTGCCGGATGCCAGATTGAGCGGCGCGCTGAAGGTGACGGAGTTGCCACTGTTCTGATTGATCTGCGGCAGGAGCGGGCCGTTGGCCGTGGGCGACAGGCTGTTGGTGCCTGCGAAGGTCACGGTGCCAGCCACGTTGAGCTGATTGAACAGATAGTTGTTGTTCAAATCTTGGGTCGTGGTGTAGGTGCCCGACTTGTTAAAATTCAAACTGTAAGTGGAATTTCCGGCGCTTGCTGGGGTGACTGAGCCTCCCGCCGCATTGGTCCAGAACGAGCCGCTCCAGTTTTCAGCAACGGCATTGGTCCAGAAATACGAGTTTGGCAGACCGGCCCAGATCCCGATGGAGACGGTGGCCGGGGCGGAATCGCCGCTACCATTGTTGACGGTGAAGGTGAAACTGTCCGAACCGCTGAAGTTGCTCGACGGAGAGTAAGTCAAGTTGGGAGCGGTGCCGCTGAGGGTGCCATTGGTCGGTGAATTGACGATCGAGTAAGTCAGTGGAGACTGGCCAGCACCACTGCCCGTGAGAGTGATCGCCTGCGCGACGTTTTGGATCAGACTCACGCTCTGGGCGTGGGCATAGGCCGTGCGAGTGGTAAGCCCCGTGCCATCGAAGAGCCACTCTTTGGCGATGGGCAAGCCATTGAGTCCGGCCAAGGATGGACCGGTCCACTTGAGTTTCGCCACTGCCGAGCCGGTGTTTTCATAATACTCCATTTGCAGCTCAACCTTCTGACCTGCCGTCAGACTGATAGGCGCACAGTCTTGCCAACTGGTTGATTGATCCACGTAGTCATCGATCAATGGGACTCCATCGATGAATAGACGGACGCCATCACTGTTGAGCGTCGAGAACGTATAGCTCCCAGTTTCCGGAACGAGCAACTGGCCACTCCAACGCGCACTGAAAGTATCTCCACCGACCAAGCCCGATGGCGAACCCGTGCCCCAGTCGAAATTCACCTCTGGATCGGTGCGGGTGAGTTTCAAATTGGTGAAATTCGTTTCATCGAAGTATTCACCCTTCATCCCGGTGCCGGCGGCTCCCACGATGATGCTCACCGTGGCAGGTGCGGAGTTGGTGAGGGTATCGCTCGTTTTAAAAGTGAAGAAATCCGGGCCGATGTAATTGGCGGCCGGAGTGTAAATCAGGTTCGGGGCGGTGCCGGTGAGTGTGCCGTGGGCGGGCGCAGTCACACCGGAAAAAGTCACCGCCGTGCCGCGGCAGGAACTGCCGGTGAGCGTGATCGCCTTGACACCGCTGGTGACAACCACTTGCGGGTTGGCCACGGCCATTAGATTATTGATGCCAGCGGGCGAGGTGATGGCAGCGTCGATGCTGGCGATCGCATTAGTGAGCGTCGCGAATGTGGGGGAGCCCGGACCAAAAGCGAGTGCCTGCGCACGCAATCCGGGCAGAGTCCACCTGGCCGCATCCCCGAAGGAGCTGAGCGCATTCAGAGCGGCAATCTGGTGATGCTCTGCACCCCAGCCGAACTCAGGAACCTCCTGCTGCATGGCCACAGCCAGCGGGATGGCTTCAGCCGCCTTGAACTTCGCCAGCACATTGATTCCCGAAGCACGGGCCTCGCCGTGCCACATGGTGTCTGCTAGAGAGGGGGTGGTGGCGGCCGTGAAAAGCTCCGGGGTCAATGCCTGTGCATCCGCCAACGTGAGATTGTAGGTGAAACTGGAAACGCCGAGTCGAGGATTCGAATCCGGCTGCCTCAGGCCAGCCCTGACTGCGGGATAAAGTAGGCTCTTGGGCGCGTTGAGGGTGTAGGATGCGATATTATTGCCGTTATAAACGGCATCGCCAAAGAGCGCGAATGAGAGAAAGTTATTGGCGATTTGAATGGGATCATCCCAGACGATCACCTCCGGATCAGTGGCGTTGGCGATGAACGCATTGAGCATCGGGGTGAGTTGCGAACTGGAGGCAGTCGGGCTGAAACTACGGAGTCCTTTGGCCGCTTTGGCACGGACCCAGAGATCCGTGTCGGTTAGCCGTTGGCTCAATAAAGGCAACGCGGCGGGAATTTGAAGAATTCCCACTGCTTGGCAGGCCCCCATCCGCTCGTTGGCATTGGTGCTGTCCACCATCGCAATCAAGGTGTTCACCTCTCCAGTGCTCAAGGTCCGCTTGCCCAACTCGATGGCTGCGGCGTCGCGCACCACCGGATCAAATTGGCTCAAGTCCGCGATCAACTGAGTGTTGCTGTAAGCGGGGCAGTTCAAGATATAAGTGCCGGCGGCAATGGCGTTGTCCACCTTGCTTGCAGCAAGGGTGTTGGCCGGATTGGCATTTTTACCCGTGATATAGAGCCGCTGCAGCGGCATGGAATAGGTGAGCACGTAATTGGCCGTCGGATTCATGCCCTGCCACTCGCTGTATCCGAGATAAGTGCCGTCTCCAGTGGAGCCTCCGCCGACAGTGCGCTGTGCCCCGTCATAGACGAATGAACCATCGGTGCGGCGCTCCAGATCGTAATGCCAGCGGGTTTTTTCCAGGTATTTCGCGGCCGCCGCAGGGCCGCCGACGTTGGCCCCCATGCCTTCCCACAGATAGTTGAAACCGGTGCCGCCATGTCCTTCTTGGCGACCGATGAAGCCCGCTACGCTCATCCGTGAAAAATACTCAGTTTCCACCGGGCGATTGCCTTGCAAGGCGAAAAACATGGCGGCTATTCCCTCTTTGCCGTTGAACGAATGACCATCAACTGCGGGTTCGTGCTCGCCATAAGGAATCGTGCCCTTGTTCACATAGTATTTGAAAAAGTTAGATCCACGCTCAATCGCCGGGTCGATTTCCGGGTCGAGCGCTTGAGAGCCCACCAACAAGGATTTCTTGCCGAAGACGATGGAGAGATTTGCAACCAAGCCCGCACAGTTGACCGGGCCATAGGGTGGAATGGTCCCGTGCAGACTGCCGTCGGCTTTCAACGCTGATCCGCCGTGGCCGAAGGTGCCGTAGCGGCTCTGGCCCTTGGCCATCGCGACGGTGTATTTATTGATGCCAGCCAATACGCCAGCATCAGGCGACCCCGCCTCGACGCTGCGCAGGTAATACTCGCTGAGAAAGATATTTATATAGGCCCAGTGCCAGGTGTCACAGCCGTTGAGCGTCAGATTCGCAGGAGTTAACCCTTGGACATAGGACTGCAAACGCGACTGCACGGTGGCGTAATTCGCATCGCCAGGCACCACGCCCGCCATCAGCGCCAACCCTTTCACGGCACAGGCATAGCCGTAACCGCTCGTAAGATAGTTCGGATCGGCAAGAAGCTCGGCGACCAGTTTGGTGCGGGCTGCGGCAAGAACTTGCGTGGATTTCGGGCAGTTGTAAGGAGCCGTGGCCGTGTAATCGCCCATGATCGTCATGGCAATATTCACATCGGTGGTGGTGCCCGCGCGCCAGCGTTTGACTCGCAATGTTCCGGCACCTGTCTTTTCGGCATCGCCGATCGCTGCACCGATGGCTTTGCGGCTATCACTCGTGAAATCCGGCACCGTGCCCGTGCTACCGGCCATCGCGCCGAGGATCACGTCATCGACCGCCAGCACGGCACTTGCCGGTGCGCTCGCCACCGTGATTAGAATTTGCCGACTCGAGTCAGTCGAAAGTCCCAGCACCGCCGCGTGGGGTTGGCCGCCGCCGTCGTAGATCCAGCCGCGCAGGCCGGTAGCCCCGAGGTTGTAGGTTTCATTGTAGGGGCTGGAGCTGTAGCTTGAGCTTGCTTTCAACGCTGCGATGACTCCTGTCGCCGTGAAATCGGGGACAGCGGCCAACGCGAGAGTCGGCGAAAGTGCCAAGAACATACCCGCCAGAGCGACGGGTAAAGACATGCGGAGATAAGATATGGGTTTCATAACGTTCACAGGGTGATGAGCAAATCCGATCAAGCTGCCGCCGCCGTAACGAAGACATCGCAATGGAGACGAAGAAACTCAATCCACCTCAAATGGATCTAATTAATAAGGGTTTTGACTGACGTTGGGATAAAGCCAGCGCAATCTCGGTCGTATCAATACGAGATCGCCGGACTTTCCAAATACTTTTCTAGGATACTTCAACAGTAACTAGGTATTCCTACGCACTAGTGAGTCTGCGAAGGACTCGGCTTCAAGAGCGCAGAATTCTTCTGCATCCAGCTCGTGCGCGGCTGTCCAGCCTGTGCATCCGGCAGCAGCCCGATGGCAACCGGGGTGCATCCAAACTCGAAGCGCCCTGCAAACCGCAACGTGGACCTCGTGCGTGACATGCCGCGATCCTGTCGGAGTGCGCGCTATGACCGACGTTTCTCAAACCGCAGACGCTCGGGGACTTACAATCCACCCAGCTATACCAAAAATGCGCCAAATCATTTTCTGGCCGGATCAGGATGTCTCAAATTCGCCAGATCGATGGACGTCAACGCCGAAGCGCGCTTGCATCGAAATCAGAAAAAAAACGCCCGGCTCCGGTGAGGGAGTCGGGCGTTTTCAAGAGGAAGAACAGGCAGGAATGCCTGTTTCACATCACTTACTCGCCAAGTCCGAAGCGGACGAAGCGGGTGACGGTGAAGGTGTCGCCGAGTTCCTTGGCCTTGGCTTCGAGCAGCGCGGAAATCTTGATGTCCGAGTCTTTCACGAAACCTTGCTCCAAGAAGCAGCTTTCGGCGAAGAACTTGCCGATTTGGCCCTTGAGGATGTTTTCGATGATGTTCGCAGGCTTGCCTTCGGCTTCGAGGCGGACCCGGAAGATGTCGAGCTCGTTGTCCACCACGGATTGCGGGATATCTTCGCGGGAAAGTCCCTTGGGCGCGCAGGCGGCGATGTGCAGGGTGAGATCCTTGATGAGTTCCTTGAAGCTGTCGCTGTTGCGGCTTTCCGGCTTGGTGGTGCCGACTTCGATGAGCACGCCGACCTTGCCACCGAGGTGAATGTAGGAAGCGACGACTCCTCCCGAAGCAGCGTCGAAGCGGACGTATTTACGGAACTGAAGATTTTCGCCGACTTCGCCAACCTTGGCTTTCACGGTGTCTTCGATGCTTTGCTCGCCATTTTGCACGGCAAGCGCGGCGTCGAGGTCGGCGGCGCTGGACTCAGCGAGCGTGTCGGCGAGGCTGCCGACGAAGGCTTGGAAGCTCTCGTTTTTAGAAACGAAGTCGGTCTCGCAGTTGAGTTCAAGCAGAAGGCCGGAGGTAGCGCAGGCGTTGACACGAGCGGTGATGACACCCTCGGTCGCAGCGCGGTCGCTCATTTTTGCGGACTTCATAATGCCTCGCTCGCGGAGGAGCTTGATGGAGGCTTCGATGTCGCCGTTGGTTTCGGTGAGGACTTTTTTGCAGTCCATCATGGGCGCGCTGGTTTTGTCGCGGAGTTCTTTGACGATTGATGCGGTGATCATAAAATTTGGTGATTGGTAGAGAGGAAAAACGGGCGTCCCGTCGCGAGACAGGACGCCCGTATGACAGAGGATTTAGTTTTTGCGACCAGCGACCATCGCATCAACCAGATTCTGGAGGATGAGGCGGATCGAGCGGATTGCGTCGTCATTGCCGGGGATCGGGAATTGGACGAGCGCCGGGTCGGCGTTGGTATCGACGAGGGCGATGATGGGGATGTTCAAGCGGCGGGCTTCGGCGACGGCGATGGTTTCGCGGGCGGAGTCCACGATGACGACGGCGTCAGGCTTCTTGTCCATGTCGCGGACACCGCGGAGGTTGCGGAGGAGTTTTTCGCGCTCGCGACCGAGGGCGGCGAGTTCCTTTTTGGACATGGCCTTGAATTCAGGCTGCTTCTCGATTGTTTCGAGATACTTGAGGCGTTCGACCGACTTGCGGACGGTGAGGCTGTTGGTGAGCATGCCGCCCAACCAGCGGTGGTTGACGTAGTGTTGGCCGGTCGCTTCTGCGGCTTCGCGGATGGCGTCTTGTGCCTGGCGCTTGCAGCCGACGAAGAGGACTTTTTTGCCCTTGCCGACGAGGTCAGCGAGGAAATCGGAGGCTTTATCGAGCTGCTGGACGGTTTTTTCCAGGTCAATGATGTAGATTCCGCCTTTGTCCTTCATGAGGAAGGGCTTCATGCGTGGGTTCCATTTTTTGGTTTGGTGGCCGTAGTGGACGCCGGCGTCCACCATTTCGTTGATGAGTTCGTTGATCATTGTGTGTCTAGGTTTCCCGCCTTGAAATCAGGACGGGCGATTTTTGAAGATTTGCCGCATGGAATCCCTCCGGATCTTCGTTGGTGAATAAGGCGACTTGAAGAGGGGCGGGGAAACTGAGGAACCTGCGGATGCTTGGCAAGGTAAATTCTGATGCGCGATATGGAGTCGGTGAGTGAATGCCCGCGACTCCTATTTCACGCATCCTTCGCTTTCGCGGTTTTTTTCGCGGCGACTTTTTTCACCGGGCGCGGCGGGAAGTCGAAGCCGATCTTGCCGTCTTCCGCTTCGAAGGTGAGGTGGGCGTCGAATTTGCGCTTGGTGCGGTTGGAGACGAAGCCTTTGAGGACGTCGGTTTTTCCGGTGGAAATGAGCTTGAGCATCTGGTCCTGCGGGATTTCGCACTGGAGGATGGATTTGCCGATGCGGACGCCGTGCGGGTCTTTTTTGGTTACGATTTCCGGGACGTGATACGCTTTGTCGGTGGCGTAAACTTTGTAGGTTTTGCCGTCCTCAGTTTTGGCTTCGCCTATGATTTGATCATCGGTGAGCTCGGGCGGGCCGTCGCGGTCGTCGCCCTCGAAGACGAAGTTGATTTTGAACTTGGCGTCCATTTCGAGCGCGGCGTCGAAGGGCTTGTTGAACTTCGAGCGGAAGCCGGTGAGCGGGCCGACGTGCTTGGTGGTGAAGAGTTGGATGGCTTCCTCCTCGGTGAGCAAGCGGCCGGCGATGTGCTTCTTGGCTTTAAATTTGCACTCGGGCTCGCGGCACTCGTAGGTGGCCTCGGTTTGTTTGAGGCTCGGCGCGCCGCACATCGGGCAGGTGACTTTGAGGTCAGAGAAAATTTCGCTTTTCGCGAGATCGGCGGCGGAGCGGGCTTTGGTGCAAATCTCGTTGGTGTAGGAAATGATTTCCTTCATGAAATCGTCGCGCCGGAGGTGACCTTGCTCCATTTGGCGGAGTTTGAATTCCCAATCGCCAGTGAGTTTCGGCGAGTAGAGTCCCTCGATGTCCATTTCGCGGACCAAGTCGATGAGGCGCATGCCGCTGCCGGAGACGAAGAGTTCGCGGCCTTCGCGGGCGAGGTATTTCTGGGAGATCAGGCCTTCGATGGTCGCCGCGCGGGTGGCGGGAGTGCCGAGGCCGCGCTCGGCCATGGCTTCGCGAAGGGCTTCGTCGTCAATGAGTTTGCCAGCGCCTTCCATCGCGGAGAGCAGGGTGGACTCGGTCATCCGGGCGGGCGGCTTGGTTTCCTCGGCGAGGACTTGAACGGGATCGGCGTGGGCGGATTCGCCGGCGCTGACCGGGCAGAGCTCGTCTTTTCCGGCGGCGACACCGGGGCGACGCCCGTAAACTTCGAGCCAGCCGGGTTTCACTAGGATGCGGCCTTCGGTCTTGAAGGTATCCTGCGCGATGCGGGTGAGCCGGGTCGTCTGCTCGAACTCGGCGGACGGGTAAAACACGGCGATGAAGCGCTTGACGATCATGTCGTAAAGCTTCTGTTCGGCCTCGCTCAGCTTGGCGATCTTGCCAGTCGGGATGATGGCAAAGTGATCTGAGACTTTTTTACTGTCGAAGATGCGGCGGGATTTGTGGAGGCGCGGGCCTTTCTCGTCGCTGCCGGAGAGCACGGCTTTGGCGTATTTCGCCACGTCGAGGCTGCTGTTGCCGATGTCCTGCATCGTCTCGCGGACGTTCGCGGTGTAGTCCTCCGGCAGATATCGCGAATCGGTCCGCGGGTAGGTGATCATTTTGTGCTTTTCGTAAAGCGCTTGGGCGATTTGGAGAGTGCCTTTCGCGGAAAACGGCGCTTCGCGTTGCAGCGTGGTGAGGTCGTAAAGCTGCGGGGAAATCTGGGTGTTCGCCTTTTTTTCCTCGGAAACCTTGCCGGTCTTGCCTTGGCAACGCGCTTGAATCGCCTCGGCGGTCAGTTGGTCCCAAATTCGCTCCGGCTTGGAGAGCGGGGCGTTTTCGTCTTTTTTCCAATTTTCATCGATCCACTTGCCGAGGTATTCGCCGGCTTGGACGCCGAAGGTCGCATGGACTTCGAAATACGCCGTCGGCCGGAACGCTTGGATTTCAGCCTCGCGCTGGGCGAGAATGGCCAGAGTCGGCGTCTGGACGCGTCCGGCGGCGGTGATATTGAAGCCGCCGTGGCGGGAATTGAAGCAGGTGAGTGCGCGGGTGGCGTTCAGGCCGACGAGCCAATCCGACTCGGAGCGGCACTTCGCGGCATCCGCGAGCGGCTTCATCGACTCGCCGGAGCGGAGGTTTTCCCAGGCTTCGAGGATTGAGTTATTGGTCATCGACTGCATCCAGAGCCGCTTGACCGGCTTGGCGATTTCGCCGATTTCCATGATGTAGCGGAAGATGAGTTCACCTTCGCGGCCGGCGTCGCAGGCATTGATGATGAGATCGACGTCTTTGCGTTTGGCGAGCTTGAGGACTTGCTTGAGGCGGGCTTCGGAGTCGGGAATTGGGTCGAGAGTGAACTTGTCGGGGATGGCGGGGAGGACGCTGAAATTCCAAGCCAGTTTTTTACCATTGGGGCCCATTGGCATCCGCAGCTCGACGAGGTGGCCGACGGCGGAGGTGATGACGGCGGTGTCGTTTTCGAAGAAGACATCGCGGCCGGAGCCATTTTTCTCGAACTTGCCGAGGACCTTGGTGAGAACCTTGCTCAAGTCGGTCATGACGCTCGGTTTTTCGGCAATGATGAGTGTTTTTCCCATGGTAAAATCTGGCCGTTAATCGGCGCTGGGTTGAGGGACTAGGCTGAGGCGCTATGATTTGGCAAGCCGATTGGTGAATTTCCCAAAAATCAGAACACCTGACCTCGACGGGCTTTGCGCCCGGGCCGGGTGGCGGCGCATTTCCGGTCACTCGCCATGCGGACGAGCCAGCGGGCCATCTCGATACCTTCGTTTTCTTAAATCAGCAGCGCGGCATTGTCTTTGGCAGAGGCATACCATTTCACAACCACGAGTGCCATTTCATTGGCGGAACACCTCCACCGCAAGGCCGCTTTGCCGAATCACAAAAATGCAGGTCTCCGCTTGCCTCCCCGCCTCTGCCGTTTAACTTCCGCCACCCATGCCCCTGCCCGATCCCAGTCTCGAACCCGCCGTCCGCGACCCCAAGAAACTCCGCAACACCGCCTTCATTCTCGTCGGCATCATGTTGCTCGGCGGCTGGCTGGTGCTCAAAGCCTATGAAAAATGGTCGCTGGATCAAGCGAAGGATGACCGACCCGCCGTCATCTACCGGATCACCCCTGAGCGAGATTTACGCATGCTCCGCCAAGACGGAAAAACGGTCGATCTCGTCGAACTGCGGGGCAAGGTCATCGCCGTCAGCGTCTTCAGTCTGCGGGACTCAGAAATCGCGGCGCGCAGCATGGCGGTGATGAAACGACTCGCCGAATCCCGCGCCGCAACCGCAGATTTCAACCTCGTCTCTCTCATCATCGATCCCCTCCCCGCAGAAAAACTCCTCGCCACCCTCACCGAAACCGCGACCACCCACGGCATGACCCTGCCGCAGTGGTGGCTGGGCAGCAACGAGCCGAAAACCCTCCACAAGTTCATCAAGAACGAACTCAAAGCCACCACCTATCCGAACGAGAAAACCGGCAAGTGGGACTACGACGCCGCCATCGTCCTGATCGACAAAAACGGCCACATTCGCCGCGCCGTGGTGCCGCAGAAACAGGGCGGCCCGCCATTCATCGCCACCTTTGATTTCGAGCAAGCCGCCACCTGGGACGCCAAGGGAGCCAAGACCGGCACCGCCAATACTAACGCCCAAGAAC
>JBEGUC010000067.1:0-13833 GCA_041179105.1 Verrucomicrobiota bacterium
CCATGACACCGAAGCCTTCGAAAGTCTCAACGCCAGCTTCCACCACCACAGCGCTAAACCCTGCGCCGCCCTGCGCCTCCTCAAAACTCCCCCGCCGCAAATCAATTAACCAGACAACTGCCCTGGTCCCGAAGGTCCCGAAAGCGGTTGCTCGAGTCCTTTTTGGGCGTTTTCAAAAAATCAAAGTGGCCATCAACGAGTAGCTTTGCCGAGAATGCTTTCGATATGTGCCTAGATGGCGTGGATTTTTTCTGCAAAGCCGGGCAGGGGACTGGGAGTGACGGCGGTCATTGAAAGCGAAGCTTTCATTCTCCCGGCGGCGATTCGTCCACGGCCAGGAATTCCGGCAAGCTGCCTGTCACTCCCGCCAGCCGGGGATTTGCTTCCCACGATTCACGGTTTCCAAAAATCCTCGCGCCCATCCGCTGGAAGTAATCACCGCCGTTTTCACCACCTTGGGAAATTTGCCGCAGGGAGTCATTCTTGGCCGTCTTCTGGATGACCCAGGAAAGCGCGAGACGGCTGTCCACCATGCCCTTCTTGCTGCCCCAGATTCGGCCCTCAGGGAATCGCAAATCGCCGAGCCACGCGCCTTGCGCATTCGGGCGGGCCAGCCACCAGCCGTCGGTCCACTGGGTGAGCGTTTGGGTCTCGCGCATTTCCGCGACGGCGGCAAGTGCGTCCCTGCCTTTCGGGTAGATCGTCCAACGCACCGGCGTGGAGTGTCGTTCGAAAACCGTCCGATAGCCCACCCGGAATTCGTCACCGCAATCCACCACCGCGCGCCAGAGCAGGATATTATACGGCGTGGGCGACTCCATCCGTCGCTCGTATTTCACGCCGCGTCGCGCCAGATCCGCCTCGAATCCGGCCGATGCCACGAATTTCATCCCCGCGCCCAGCAGCGCATACCCCGCGCTCAGGCCGAGCCCGAGGAGACACAATTTCCTCCGCTTCGAGGGCGGTAGAATTTTTTTTCCACGCGATTTCTTCGGCTTTTCCACCGGCAGAAACGCCATCCACAGCACCGTCACCAGCAAGGGGGCGGCAAACAACACATCGCCCGGCGGCAGGCAATCAAACGCCACCCGCTTTCCCTCTAACGGCCAAAACGCCGCCACTCCTTCTGCGGTGAGGCACTCCGCCAGTAGATGCGCCCCCCACACCGCCGCCACCAAGCCGACCGCTTGCGGCTTGGTGATCTTTTCCTTCTGCCAGATTTTTGACAAACCGTGAGCCAGCCCGTAGGCCGCAATTCCCATCACCACCCACGAGTGACTCACACCTTGGTGCCATGCCAATTTCCTCGCCGTGTCCAAAAACGGGAAAATCAATACATCCAACTCTGGCAAAACCCCAAGCAGCGCCCCCCAAGCCAGCGCCCGGTTTCCCAAGCGTTTGCCCATCAGCCACTCTCCTATCGCCGCGCCCAGCGCCGCCTGCATGATCCAATCCACTCCGCGACGATGCCCGGAAATCCCGATTCGAAAATCCCAAATCCCAAATTTTTCTCTCACTTTCCCTGCCGCCAGCCCAGCCTCAACGGCAAAAGCTTGGCCTCGTCATCGAACCATCTGGATTCTTGATGCGCCGCGTAAGCCGCCGGGAAATCACCCACGCACGAGAATTTTCAGCAGCATGAGCGTTGCAACTGCCGCGATTTTCTCGGAAACCTGACTGGTACCTGCGTGATCGAGAGCGACGAAACAAACGAAAACCATGAATCCGACCCGTCTCACTTGCCCACTTTGCGGCGGAAATAAAGCGGAATTCCCCGCCTTTGCCTAGGCCATGACCTTCGCCGCTCCAGAATATTTCCTGCTCATCCCCGCCCTCGCTTTGGTCGGCTGGTTCTGGCGCGGGCTGAAACTCCATTCGCCATTGCGCGCGGTCTTGCTGGTTCTGGCCGTCGTCGCGCTGACCGAGCCGGTCATCCAGCATCAGCAAAACTCGCTCGATCTCTACGTACTGCTCGACCGCTCGGACTCGACGGAGGACCTGATCGACAAGGGTCTGCCAGAGTGGCAGCGCTTGCTGGAGTCGTCAAAACCCTCGCGCCGCGACACGCTGCGCTTCATCAACTACGCCAGCGAAGTCGCCGAGCTTGGCGCGGACGGCTCATCATTCACCGGTTCCCGGAAATTAACAAAAACCGGACTCGCCCTGCAATCCATCGCCGCGCAGGCCGATGAAAAGCGCTCGTCTCGCGTGCTGTTATTCACCGACGGCTACTCCACCGAGCCACTCCACGAGGCGGCCGCCCAGATGCAGGCGCACGGCATCCCGCTGGACTTCCGCTTGATCCGCGAGGAAACGGAAAACGACGCCCGCATCGCCCGAATCGGCTTCCCCGAACGCGTCCAAGTCGGCGAGCCGTTTCTCATTTCCATCACCGTCCGTGGCGTGGGGGAGGGGACCTTTCCGCTCGTCCTACGGCGCAACGGCCAGACGCTCACCGAGTCGTCCGTCACCCTCACTAACGGCCTCGGCATCGTCGAATTCACCGACCGCATCCCGCGCGGCGGCGGCTTCGAATACCAAGCAGAAATCCGCCCGGAAATCGACGCGCATCCCGGCAATAACTGCGCCAACCGCTGGATCGAAGTCACCGGTGGCCCCCGCATCGTGCTGGCCACCCGCTATCAGAACGACCCGGCCGCCAAGGCGCTCGAAGCACTGGATTTCACCGTCGAAACTGTCACCGATCCCTCGAAGTTGAAACCCGGCCTCATCGCCGGGGCGCGCGCCGTGATTTTGAACAACGTCCCCGCCCACGAGATCCCCACCGACTTCATGAAATCCCTCGATTTCTTCGTCCGCGAGCAAGGCGGTGGTCTGCTCATGGCCGGCGGCGAGCACTCGTTCGGCTCGGGCGGTTACTTCCAATCGCCCATCGACGCGCTGCTGCCGGTATCGATGGAATTGAAATCCGAGCACCGCAAGCTCGCCGTCGCGCTCGCCATCGTGATGGACCGCTCCGGCTCGATGAGCGTCGGAGTCGGCGGCGGCCAAACCAAGATGGACCTGGCGAATTCCGGCGCGGCCAACGCCATCGACCTGCTAGGACCGATGGACCAGATCACCGTCTTCGCGGTCGATAGCGAGCCGACGAAAACCATCCCGCTGACCCGCATCGAAAACAAAAAAGCCGAGCTCGCCGCCCGCGCCCGCAAGATCAAATCCTCCGGCGGCGGCATCTACGTTTACGCTGGCCTCAAGGCGGCGTGGGACGAGCTCAAGAAATCCCCGGCCGGCACGCGTCACGTCATTCTGTTTTCCGACGCCCAAGATTCCGGGGAACCGGGCGACTACAAAAACCTGATCCAGGAAATGACCGACAACGGCGCGACCATCTCGGTCATCGGCCTCGGCACCGACAAGGACGTGGACGCCGCACTGCTGGAAGACGTCGCCAAGCGCGGCAACGGCCGCATGTTCTTCTCGAACCAGCCGATGGATATTCCTAAAATCTTCGCGCAGGAAACCGTCACCATCGCGCGCTCGGCTTTCATCAAAGACCCCGTCGGCGCGCAAGCCACCGGCCGCTGGGCGGAAATCTCGCCGAAGCCGATCGACTGGTTCAAACAGGCCGATGGCTACAATCTCTCTTACGCCCGCGAGGACGCCACGGTGTCGCTGGTTTCCACGGATGAATACCTCGCGCCGCTCGTCGCCCACGCGCGCCGCGGTCTCGGACGCAGCGCGGCGGTTTCATTTCCGCTAGGCGGCGAATTCTCAGAAACCGCGCGAACCTGGCCGGGCTACGGCGATTTCCTCCAGACCATGGGCCGCTTCTTGATGGGCGAGGATACGCCGCCCGGCATCGCGCTGCGCCACCGCCTCGACGGCACGCGGCTGACGCTGGATCTGTTATACGACACCGCCATCTGGTCGCAAAAACTCTCCGCCATGCCGCCGAAAGTCCGCCTCCGCGACGACACCGGCGGTGCCACGCTCGATCTCCCGTGGCGACGGATCGCGCCCGGCCATTTCTCGCTCACCCGGGATCTTGAGGAAGGCAGCGTCGTCCGCGGCGCGGTGCAAGTCGCCGGAAATGCACTGCCCTTCGGCCCGCTCAGCGTCGGCTCGTCGGTCGAGTGGGCCTTCGAGCCCGAGCGTCTGACAGAACTGCGCGCCGTCTCCAACCAGACCCGCGGTCGCGAGCTGCTGGACATTTCCAAAGCCTGGCTGCGGCCGCCGTTTCTGGCAGAAACCTCGCTGCGCCTGCCGCTCGGCATCGCCCTAGTCCTCATCCTGCTGGCGGACGCGCTGCTCACTCGGACCGGCTGGAAACTGCCGCAACTCGCGCTGCCAAACCGCGTACCGCAGGCCCCGCGCGTGAAAGCCTCCAAGCCGAAACGCGCGGACAAAGCCACTCCGCTTCCGTCCGTCATCGCAGCTCCCGAAGCGCCGGAAGCGCCTCCGCAAGACGAGTCCGCACGCAGTGCCAGGTTCCAGCGGGCGAAGGATAAAAAATAAGCGGCTTCAGACGCGGAGTGGATGTTTGCTAAATGGAACGACCTTTGAGCCGCGAAGGGATGCGGAGCGGCGGGTAATGGTCCGTCAGTGAAAAAGTGACACAGGTATTCCTGCCTGTTCCTAAGCCGCGCCCAAAGATGCAGGTTGAAAACCCGCGCGCCTCAAACCACCTTCCGCCCATGTCCGCCAGCCGCCTGTCCATTCCTCAATACGCGATGGCGCTCGCCCACGTCGCCAGCCTGCGCTCGGAGGACCCCTATCGGAAAGTCGGTGCCGCCGCCCTCGACTTCGACAACCGCGTCATCGGCACCGCCTACAACGGCCTCGCGCCCGGCTACAATCCGCCGCCCGGTTTCTGGGACGACCGCGCCGCTCGCCAGAAATTCATGCTCCACGCGGAGGTGAACCTCTGCAGCCTGTTCCGCCGCGGCGAGGCGAAGATCGTGGCCACCACCACCATGCCCTGCACCGCTTGCATGCAGACGCTCTGTGCCTACGGCATCAAGGAAATCTACTACCGTGAGATTTACAAAGTCTCCGACGCCCCGGAAATCGCCGCGCTTTACAACGTCAGACTGGAGCAAGTCAGCGATTTTCCCCTCGGCTAAAGGCCGGTGTGGGAAGCGTGGAATAGGCGGCTGTCACGCCGACATTGTTCCTGCGGTCGCATCCAATGGTCGTGCGGTTCAGCAAGGGGAGGTTCTTTTTTCGTCGAACGGAATGATGGCTAACAGGGTGTTGCGGGTGAGCGCGAGATTCTGGGCGATGTTGATGCGGCGGAACCGGTGCCGTTTCACTGTCACTGCGCTGCTGGCACCGAGAAGTACTACGTTGAGGGCTTTGAGCGGCTCGACGGCGACACTGCGGATGTCGAGGCGTCCGTGGTCGCCATCGACGCTCAGAGTAAAAAAGGGGTGATTTCGAGGGCGACGAGGGCGGTCTGGCTTTCCGGATCGCTGAAACTCTCGGCCATCAGCGGGCGGTAGCCGTGCTGGTCCAACCATTGGGCGGGCAGTTCGCGCAGGCCGAAACCGAGGCACTGCGAGGCGAGATGGATTTCAAGCGACCCGCGAACCGACTGGTCCGCGCCGAGTGGGGTTTCGAGATTGTGAATCACAAGCCGAATGCAGCATTTTTGTGGTCTCTTGTTTAGGGCTATTTAAATCGCCCAAATATCAAGCTCTCGCGGTGTTCAAACCAAACGCCTTGGAATCTCCCCCGCGAGTTTTCGATTCCGCTTCCCTCCTATCAGGGTTCCCGCTTTTCTGATGGCGGCTGAGGGTTTCCGCCTACTGTTCTCCTCTCATGGGCGATCAGGACCACATCGCCGAAAACCTGCGTTCCTACGTGCAGGCGTTCTCACCGGCCGTGCGCGATATTTTCGAGCACTTCGGATTCCACATCCAGATCGACAAACTTGCCAAGTCCGGGCTGCTTTACCTCGTCACGGAAAAGTTCGCCAACATTGACCTCCACCCCTCCGTCGTCAGCAATGCCCAGATGGGCGATGTCTTCGAGGAGCTCATCCGGAAATTCGCCGAGCTTTTCAACGAGACCGCCGGCGAGCACTGGACCCCACGCGATGCCATCCGGCTGATGGTGAATCTGCTCTTCATCGAGGACGACGAAGCTCTCACCAAGCCGGGAGTCGTCCGGTCCATCTACGATCCCACCCTTGGCACCGGCGGCATGGTCTCCACCGCAGAGGAGCACTTGATGAGCCTCAATCCCAACGCCCGGCTCGTCATGTATGGGCAGGAGCTGAACCCCGAGTCCTACGCCATCTGCAAGGCCGACATGCTGATCAAAGGCCACGACATCGCCAACATTATCTTCGGCAACACGCTTTCCGCCGACGGACTGTGGGGGAAAGTCTTCGACTACATGCTTTCCAATCCACCCTTTGGCGTGGAGTGGAAAAAAATCGAAGCCATCATCCGCAAGGAGCACGAGCAACAGGGCTTCAACGGCCGCTTCGGTCCCGGCCTGCCGCGCGTGAGCGATGGCTCGCTGCTGTTTCTTCTCCACCTGATTCCGAAAATGCGGCCTGCCGTCGATGGCGGCAGCCGCTTCGGCATCGTGCTGAATGGCTCGCCGCTCTTCACCGGCGGCGCGGGCAGCGGCGAGAGCGAGATCCGCCGCTACCTGTTGGAAAACGATCTGGTGGAAGCCATCATCGGCCTGCCGACCGACATGTTTTGCAACACCGGCATCAGCACCTACGTCTGGATCGTCAGCAACCGGAAACCGAAGGCACGCAAGGGCAAGCTCCAGCTCATCGACGCCAGCAGCTTCTGGCAGAAGATGCGCAAAAGCCTCGGCAGCAAGCGCAAGGAACTCAGCCCCGCGCACATCGACGACATCACCCGGCTGTTCGGGAAATTCAAGGAATCCACCCGCGACGGCGTGCCGATCAGCCGCATCTTCAAGAACACCGACTTCGGCTACCGCACCATCACCGTCGAGCGCCCCTTGCGCGATGCGAAGGGGAAAATCTTCCTCGGTGAAAAGGGCGAACTCAAAGGCAAGCCCCAGCCGGATTCCTCCCTGCGCGATAAGGAAAACGTCCCGCTCGCCGAGGACGTGGAAACTTATTTTAAGCGCGAGGTCCTACCTCATGCCCCCGACGCATGGATCGATCACGATAAGACCAAGGTCGGCTACGAAATCCCCTTCAACCGCCACTTCTACGTCTTCACCCCGCCGCGCCCGCTCGTCGAGATCGATGCCGAGCTCAAAGGCGTCACCGATCGGATTCTGAAAATGATCGGAGGGCTGACGAAATGACGGCGCAAGCCTCAAGGAGGGGCGATCTCCGAATCGCCCAAGCCCATGAAGTTCCCATGTGCTGCGGTTCACCTCTTTTCATGGTCGTCCCATGGGCAAGGCGGATCGGAGTCCGCCTCTCCTTGGGGGCCGTGCCCGCCACGAAAAACGCCGCTTGTCCCAATCCGCCGCCCCGGCTAAGATCATGAGCAGTGAAAGCGAACCAAGCCCCGCCAATCCAAGCCCTCCCGCTGATCAGCGCGGAACGGATGCAGCGGATCTTGTCCTCGCGGCGCTCGATCACCTCCGCGGAGTTTATGAAACAGGTGGAAGCCCATCTGGGCTGCCCACTCTTGCCTGCCAGAAGGAAAACCTCCGTCAATGGGCAGATCGCCTGGGTCTCCTGCTGAATAATTGGTTCGCCTCGCTCGGATTTGTAAAAATCACCGATGCCGCCTACTACCGCGCGGAGGACAACCTCGGCGTCTTCGATGCCGATGACAAAAACCTCGTCCGCGCCGATGAGGATGTGCTGGTTCCCTTCGATGTCATTCCCTGCCATCCGGCTCACCGCGGGCCACACCCTTCGCGCCATTCGTGCCATTCGCACCGTCACCACCCATCGCCAACCATGAGCTTCCCCCGTTACCCGAAATACAAACCCAGCGGCGTGGAATGGCTGGGGGACGTGCCGGTCTTAAGGGCCAAAGGCCGAATCTTGAGGGCCAAAGGCCCGGCCCCATCCCAGCCCGGGGCAACGCCCCGGGTAGATGATCACAATGGATTGAGGGCTGAAGGCCCGGTCCAATCTTACGCCGATGGACCGCCCCTTCAGGGCTCAATATCACGGGACGCCGATACCCAGGGCATTGCCCTGGGCTGTGATAGATCGCGCCGTTGGCGCTGGGAAGGAGGCCAACCATGAGCTTCCCCCGTTATAAGAAATACAAACCCAGCGGCGTGGAATGGCTGGGAGACGTGCCGGAGCATTGGGAGGTGAAACGGATCCGTTTCGTTGCTGAGCTCAATCCTTCCAAGTCGGAGGTTGCTGCGTTGGATCGAGAAACCTCATTGCCCCAGGCTGTGATAGGGCAGGCAGTTGGCCTTCCAAAGCACCAACGGTGCGTCCCATTCCAGCCCAGGGCCGCGCCCTGGGACCCAACCGCAAAGTGAATCCAGCCCCAATGGGGCGGCCAAATCGAACGGGATTAGGTCGTCCCGTTGGGGCTTGGAATATTTGTGGTCACGGTTCCTGGGGCGTTGCCCCAGGCTGTGATAGGACAGGCCGTTGGCCTTCCAAAGCACCAACGGTGCGATTCATCACAGCCCGGGGCAACGCCCCGGGACCCGGTCGTCACACAAAACGAGCCCCAACGGGGCGGCATAACCCCGCGATGTTAGGTCGCCTCGTTGGGGCTCGGGATGTTGATGGTTCCGATTCCCAAGGCGCTGCCCTGGGCTGTGATAGAGCAGGCCTTTGGCCTTGAAGAGAAAACCTTATTACGGAACTATCCACCATGCCGCAATCGCTCGCTCGTCTGCATTTGCATCTGATTTTTAGCACGAAACATCGTGAACGCTGGCTCACGGACGCCGTCCGCTCACCGCTTCACGCCTACATGGCCACCGTGTTGCAAAACATCAACTGCCCGCCGGTCCTGATCAATTCGGTGGAAGATCATGTGCATATCCTGTTTGAACTGGTCCGGACGGTCTCCGTTAGTGAAGCCGTGGAGGAAGTCAAAAAGAGTTCGTCCAAATGGATCAAGACCCAAGGGACCGGACTTGCTGGATTCTCGTGGCAGGCAGGGTATGGCGTATTTGCCGTGAGTGAATCCAATGTGCCCGCGGTGCGGGAATACGTCGCCAATCAGCAGGAACATCATCGCAAGAAATCCTTCCAAGAAGAATACCGCGCATTTCTGGAACGGCATCAGGTGACATACGATGAGCGCTACGTGTGGGATTAAGTCGCCCCATTGGGGCTTGGAATCGTTGTCGGTGGAAAACCAGGGCGATGCCCTGGGCTGGGATAGGGCAGGCCGTTGGCCTTTTGGAGTTCAGGATGAAACCGGGTCGCCACTCCTGATCATTACCAATACGGCAATGCCGATAAAACTTTGTAAACCGAAATGCCGTCGTTAGTTTGCCAGACAACAACCATTCCTTTACCGCAAAAATCACTGACCAGCCCGTGCCCCCCGCAACCGCCAAAAAAACCGTGACGAATCCGATGAAGGAACTGCGCTCCCGGCTTTCCAATGCCGGTGTGAAGCGCAAGTTTCTCAATGAGGTGGTGCTCCCAGAGTGGTGGGAGGATTCCATTGCCCTCAGTCCCGGCGGCTTCCGTGAAGCTACGGCTTACATTTGCGCCTACCTTGGATTCAGTCTGAAAAGCCTGTTGGACCCCAAGGAGAATCTGACATTTTCCCATCAGGGCAGGGTGAAATACAAGAAATCGAAAGGTGTGACAGTGGACGAAGTGTGTCTCACGACGCATCTGGCCCTAGGTGTCGCCCGTGCCGTGGCCACTGCTTTTTCGGAGAAGCCCGCATGTTTGCCTGTCCCCGCGCCCAAGGCGTGGCGGGATGAATTGCTGGCGAAGTCTGACCGCCCGTGGGTGTGTCTGCGCCATATTCTCAACGCCACTTGGGAATTGGGTATTCCGGTCATCCATCTGCGGAGCGTTCCAACGACGGCCAAAAAGCCGGACGCGCTGACGACCATGGTGGGATACCGTCCGGTCATCGTGATTCTCAATGGCCGCAAGAGTCCTTCGTGGATTGCCTTCATCGTCGCCCACGAGCTGGGGCACATCCAGCAGAAGCACCTCAAACCCGGCCAAACGCTGGTGGATGAGAAGATCGATTCACAGTCGGAGGAAAAGGAAGAAGTGGAAGCCAACGACTTCGCCGCCATCCTGCTCACCGGCACAAGCGATCTGGGTTTGCGTTCCTCCAGCAGTCTCGGATGTGCCCAACTCGCCGCGCAGGCCACGGTTTTCGGCAAAAAATACCGCATCGCCCCCGGGGTGGCGGCATTGAACTACGGATTCACCACGGGTCTTTGGGCAGTGGCGAACGGAGCCGTCGCGCAACTGGAGAAACAGGATGACGCCGGGAATGATTTGAAAAAGGCCATGGAGGCGCATCTCGACCCGGATGACATGTCGGAAGAATCATGGGAGTGGATCGCCCGTGCCACGACTGCCGGTGCATGATCTATTTCGGCGACCGCGACGTGGTTTCGAAACTCGCGGCCTGCGGCTTCCTGCCTTGGTTGTCGGAACTCCTCGGCGTGGCCGCAGATGAGATCGGAATCCGCTATCTCGTCAGCTTGAGGAGCTCCCTGAGCAGGCCCAAGAAGAAGCTCGCGAACAAGAAGTTCCAACAGCATCTGGCTGACTTCTGCGAGACCCACTCGATCATCGACGGTGTGGCGAATGTGGCGCGGTTGGAAGAGTTAATTCATGCTGGAATGGACCCCGGCGAGTCGATGCTGTTTGCCGAAGCAGAGGAAACCTCAGACGACGGTGCAGCGGGCAATCCGGTGAATCCGCAGGGCGGACATCGCACGGCGTATCTACGATGACTTCGAGGTGGATCGCGTGGTGGCGGTGGAGCTGAAGCACGGAGCGACTCAGGGCGAACTGCTTAAAGCGATAGGCCCGGTGGAGGATCGGCTGATGAAACGCTACAAGGCAGCACAACTGGCACTGCAAGTGGCGAAGGCGAAAAAGGATGAGAATGCCACCAAAGCCGCGCAGGACGAACTCGATGCGTTGGTTCTTTTCAAAGGCGACATGGGTGCCTTCCTCCGGCTTTACACCTTCCTCTCTCAGATTTTCGATTACGGAAACACCGCCATTGAGAAGCGTGCGATCTTCTACAAGCGCCTGCTGCCGCTGCTGGAATTCGGCCGCGAGCGCGAGGGCATCGACCTCTCGAAAGTGCAGCTGACGCGGCACAAGCTGCTCAACCTCGGCAAACGCACCCTCTCGCTTTACGAAGGGGATACGCCGTTGCTCGCCCCGCTCACCGAGACCGGCAGCGGCAGGGTGCAGGATAAAGAGAAAGTTTACATGGCGGAACTCATCGAGAAGCTGAACGAACTATTCGGCGCGGAAACCACGGACCAGGATCAATTGGTTTACGTCAACAGCGTGATCAAGGGCAAGCTGCTGGAGTCGGAAACGCTGCGCCAGCAGGCGGCGAACAACACCAAGGAGCAGTTCGCCAATTCGCCAGATCTCAAAAAGGAACTGATGAATGCCATCATGGGCGCGCTGGACGCACACACTTCCATGAGCACCCAGGCGCTGAATTCCCCCTCGGTGCAGAACGGCATCAAAGACATTCTTCTCAACCACGCGGGCCTCTGGGAAGTCGTGCGCGGGGAACTGGCCAGCTGATCTTGGCGGCACCTTGGACGGACCTCGGTACGATTTGGACAGACCTTGGCATCGGCTCTTGCGGACCTCGGGGCGTGCTGCACACGCCTCGGCTTGGGCTGGAAGAGCTTTTGCGGAGGGCGGACACGTTGTCCGCTTGGGCGATGAGGTGAGAAGTCAGCTTCGCGCTCCGGCTTTCGCGACGCATCGGCGAGTAGATCGAAGGTTCACCCTCCTTGTTTCTCAGACTTCGTCGGATTCTTCTTCAGCATCTGGCACCAGCTTGCGGAAGTGGACTTGGCCGACGCGGCGGCCGTCGGTGCTGGTGACGCGGGCTTCATAGCCGAGGACTTCGACGGTTTCGCCGACTTCCGGGAAGCGCTCAAGTTGCTGGGTAAGGTAGCCGCCGACGGTGGTGACTTCGCCGCTTTCGAGGAAAAGCTCGGGGACGTGGCCGGCGAGGTCGTTGAGGGTCATCGCGCCTTCGATGACGAATTCGTCGTCGTTGATGCGGGTGAAGGATGAGCGCTCGTTGTCGAACTCGTCTTGAATGTCGCCGACGAGTTCTTCCATCACGTTGTCGAGGAAAACGATGCCGACGGGCGTGCCGAATTCATCGACGGCCATGGCCAGGTGGGCGTGCTCGTGGAGGAAGAAGCGGAGCAAGGTGTCGAGCGGCATCGTGTCGGGCACGATTTTCAGCTCGCGCTTGATCCGCATGAGGTCGGGATCGGGCTCCTTGATGAGTTTGAAAAGATCCTTGATGTGGATGAGGCCGATCGCGTGGTCGAGGTGGCCTTTGACGAGCGGGAAGCGGGTGTGCTTGCTGCGCATCGCGATTTCTAGGGTCTTTTCGAACGGCTGGTCGGCATCGAGAATGATGACTTTGTTGCGCGGCGTCATCACATCGCGCACCCAGAGTTCGTTCAGGCCGAGGGCGTTGATCAAAATTTCCCGCTCGGTCTCGGTGACTTCTTGGGATTTTCCGCTCTGGGTGACGAGTAGGGCGAGTTCTTCGGCGGAGTGGATGTGTTCGCCTTCGCTGATCGGGTCGATTCGGAAAATGTTTTTGAGCAGCCAGTTGGCGGTGCTGTTGAAGAAGACGATCACCCACTTGAAGGTTTGGTAGAAAACGTGCAAAGGCCCCGAGAGGAGTAGGGTGGTCGCGACGGATTTGCGGATCGCGATGGATTTGGGCATCAATTCCCCGACGACGACATGCAGGAAAGTGAACGAGGCGATGGCGAGGACCAGCGATGACCAATAAACCACTTCTTGAGGCAATCCGACTTGAAATAGCAGCGGCGCGACGAGCGCGGTCACGAACGGTTCGCCGAGGAATCCGAGCGCCAATGAGGAGATCGTGATTCCGAGTTGGTTGGCGGAGAGATAGCCGTCGAGATGATTCACCACGTGCATCGCGGTTTTGACGTTTCGACCATTTTCCTTGCCGCAGGACTCGATTTGGCTCGGCCGGACCTTGACGATGGCGAATTCCGAGGCGACGAAAAAAGCGTTAAGAAGCAGGAAGAAGATGATTCCGACGATGTAAAGGAGCACCTCTATCCCCGTGGGGAACTCGGTGGAAATGGGATGCCCGGCGGAGGCGAGCAGAAAGAAGGGGAGGTGGGCGGTCACGGCGTCAGAGTTTTTCGTAAACGCCTTGGTCGCGCCGTTGGAGGATGGTGAAGCCAGCTTTCTTCGCGTCACTCACGGAGAGCGGCTTGGTGATGGTGGGGGTATTGATCCGGGAAATCACCTTTTTCACGGGGTTTTTGCAAAGCGGGCAAACGGCCAACGGCGCTCTGTCGATGGGGCGTCTGAGCTCGAATCCTCGGGCGCAGACGCGGCAACTGTGCTCCGGGTCTTCCGTGGCTTCAGAAACGTATTCGTAAATTGGCATAAAAAGAACGTGGGAACGGGTGATGTCCCGTCCCACGTTTGTAAAAACAAAATTTGTGTGGTTTACCAGCTCGACTTGGTCACGCCTGGGAGCATCCCGGCGGAAGCAAGCTCGCGGAAGGTAATCCGGGAGAGGCGGAAGCGACGCAAGAATGCGCGGCGGCGGCCAGTGATTTCGCAGCGATTGACGAGGCGAGTCGGGCTCGCGTCACGCGGGAGCATGGAAAGACCGACATAGTCTTTCGCTGCTTTGAGCTTGAGACGGAGTGCGGCGTATTTCTCGACGGTTTCTTTTT
>JBEGUC010000068.1:0-13364 GCA_041179105.1 Verrucomicrobiota bacterium
ATCGAGCAGCTCGACTTGATCGAGGTCGATGATCTTGCCGGATTTTTCCTTGGCATCGGTGAACTCGGAAGATTTCAAATCGGTGGGCAGGAAAGTCGGTGAAGTGCCGTCGGCTCCCTTCATGACGGAAGGGTCGTGACGATGACCGGCGAGCAAGGCACGTTTTTGCGCCAAGGTCGCATTCTGGCTGGGATCGCGGTAATGATTGATGCGGGCTTTGACCGACTCATCCGCGACGTGCCAAGCGTAGGCGCCTTTGGTTTTCCCGACTGAAATGGGCACCCGCCCGGCAGTGACTTTGGCGGCGTCTTTGGCATTGGGCCCGAGTGAGCCATCGCCGACGAGTTCGACGGTTTTACCGGTCCATGCGGTGGTGACGAAATCCCGGGACTCGGGTGCTTTCAAATTGGGATTGGAAACGAGCCAGCGGCGGAAACGACTGGTTTTTTCCTTCGAGTAGCCGGGAGAGGCATTGGGATCAAAACTCCACCAAGATTCCCAGACGCCGGCGGTGTTGGGTTTGGCAACGGAATTGGTCGAGTCGCCCGCCAAAATATCGGAGGTGGCGGTGACGGCACGATCTGGGCCGAGGGTCTTTTGCAAGTCACCGAGGGCTAGCATGAGCGCCAGTCGGGCATTCGCCCGCGCGGTGGCCATCGCTTCGCCTTGGCTAGAAGCGCGCAACGAAATAGTCGATAAGGTCAGCAAACCGACGGCGATGACCGTCAAAAGGATCATCAAGGAGAGCGTGACCACGAGGGCAAACCCCCCGGGACGAGATGGATGGATTTGAGCTTTCATGGCGAAATGGGAGTGTGTTGTGGGTATTGGCTGTTACGAGCCGGAATGCATAAAGTATGTGCAACGTAAAGACGGCGATTTTTCGAGAAACTCAACCTTGATTTCCGACTCAACTGGTTCGTCCCACGAACCGGTTAGCGTGAGCATCCTCGCGGTTCTGGTGCTAAATGAGAAAATGGAGAGAAGAATTTTAACCACTGATTTCACTGATTTCACTGATTTTAAGAGAGTAATAAAAACCAACTGGCGGAATCTGCCGTCACCTTTTGGATGAGTAAGAGCTTTGCTCAAACTTCTTCAAAATCAGTATAATCAGTGAAATCAGTGGTCCCTACTTTCCTCTTCAGGGTGATCCCGATGAAGTCAGCGAAGAAGGGGGCATGGGTGCTAAATGGGAAAATGGAGAGAAGAATTTTAACCACTGATTTCACTGATTTCACTGATTTCACTGATTTCACTGATTTCACTGATTTCACTGATTTCACTGATTTCACTGATTTCACTGATTTCACTGATTTCACTGATTTTAAGAGAGTGATGAAAACCAACTGGCGGAATCTGCCGTCACCTTTTGGATGAGTAAGAGCTTTGCTCAAACTTCTTCAAAATCAGTATAATCAGTGAAATCAGTGGTCCCTACTTTCCTCTTCAGGGTGATCCCGATGAAGTCAGCGAAGAAAGGGGCATGGGTGCTAAATGGGAAAATGGAGGAAAGAATTTTAACCACTGATTTCACTGATTTCACTGATTTTAAGAGAGTGATGAAAACCAACTGGTGGAATCTGCCGTCACCTTTTGGATGAGTAAGAGCTTTGCTCAAACTTCTTCAAAATCAGTATAATCAGTGAAATCAGTGGTCCCTACTTTCCTCTTCAGGGTGATCCCGATGAAGTCAGCGAAGAAGGGGGCATGGGTGCTAAATGGGAAAATGGAGAGAAGAATTTTAACTACGGATTTTACGGATTTCACGGATTTTAAGAGAGTGATGGAAAAGGAAAATGGACGCAGCTTCCATCATCACGGCTCTTCTTCGCCGTCCTCGATCACCTCGTCCTCGCGGACGGGGAGCGCGCGGATGGCACGCGGGGTTTCCGATTCTTCCCCGCCCGCATCGAGTCGCTCGACAGGAAGCACTCTCAGAAGCCCCTCGACCGGGATGGCGGCGGGCGGCGTGGGATTGTCAGGATCATTCGGCAGCGGCTCGCCTGCGGGGGCGGGAGTGCCTTCCGGGATGACGACCAAGGCTTTCTTGGGCGGCGCAATGTCGTCCTTGATATCTTCCTCGATGCCTTGGAAAAACTTGCGGACCATCGGTGCCGCCATCCGCCCGCCGGAGACCGTTTCACCGGGGCGGCCCTCGTAAAGCACGGCGAACGAGTAGCGCGGATTATCCTGTGGCAGAAATCCAGCGAACCACGCGAGACGTTGTTCCTTCGCCGGCGGTCCCCATTGGGCAGTTCCGGTTTTCCCGCAGAGAGTGGTGTAACTGAGAGCCGCGCCGTGACCGGTGCCGCCAGGGCCGTTGACCACGTCGCTCATGCCTTGGCGGACGATTTCCACGGCTTTCGGATCGACTCCGAGCCAGCTCTTCCGCTCGGGAACCGCCGCCTGGATGACGCGGCCGCGGGTGTCTTGCGTCTGGCGGATGAGTTGGAGCTTGGGCAAGGCCCCGCCGTTAGCGATGCCCGCCATCGCCTGCGCGACTTGCAGCGGCGAGGCAAGCAAGCTTCCCTGCCCGATGGATAAATTCGCCGTGTCACCGTTGAGAATCCGGCGCTTTTCATGTTTGAGCATCCACTCGTCACTGGGCACCAGGCCGGGGCTTTCGCCGATGAGCGGCAGCCCGCTGCGCTCGCCGAAACCGAGGCGGCGGGAGAGGCCGAGAAAGGTGGAAGGCCCGACGTCGATGCCGACTTGATAGAACCAGGTGTTGCACGAGCGGGCGAGTGCGCGCTTCACATTGATGGAGCCCTCGGGGTTTTTATTCCAATTTTTGAAGGTCGCATTGCCGATGTTGATGGCGGCCGGGCAGTAAATTTCCGAGGTCTCCGTGACCTTGCCGTTGTTGAGGGCGGCGAGCGCGACGATGGGCTTGAAGGAAGAGGCGGGTGGATAGGCGGACTGGAACGCCCGGCCGAAAAGCGGCTGCGCCGGATCAGCTCCGAGGGCTTTGAAATCCGTATCATTGATGCCGGGGATGAAACTGTTCAGGTCGAACGACGGCCGCGAAGCCATCACCAACACCTCGCCCGTGACGGCATCCAGCACGACGAAAGCGCCGCGGCGGCAGCCTTTGAGCAGCGTTTCTTCGGCGAGTTTCTGCCACTTGAGATTGAGGGTGGTGACGAGAGTGCCGCCGGGGCGCGGGCGCTTGACTTGCTCTTCGAGCAGCTTGTTCCCGCTCTCGTCGAAAAGCAGCCGCTTCATGCCCGGCTCGCCGGTGAGCTGGGTGTTGAAAAGTTTCTCCAAGCCCGCGCGGCCTTCGGATTCCTCCCACAGCGGCTCGTTGAAATTGATCGGCCCGGTCGGCAATTTCCCGATGCTGCCAGAATAACCGATGATGTGCGACGCGAGGCCGCCCTCCGGATAAAAGCGGCGGTAGAGCGGATGCAGGATCAGCCCGGACGTCAGCTTAGTCTCGATGCCGCGGGCCTCTTTCTCACCGATCTGGCCGGTGACCAATAAAGGCAGCCAACGGCGGTGGCGGTAATGGTCGAAGATTTCGTCGTCGGACTTGGGCACCTGGTTTTTGACAAGGAGCGGGAGCGAGTCGAGCCGAGTGCGGGCCCAGTTGATGACGAAATTGCGGTCGGCGTTTTCAAACTGCCGGAACTGCAAGGCGACTTGATAGGCGACTTGATTCTGGGCGATCGGCGCGCCGCTCCGGTCCACGATTTGGCCGCGCGGCGCGGGGATTTTTAAGGTGATGGCGCGGGCGTCCTTGCGGGTGCTGATGGCCCCGTCCGCTGCGCCGCGGGCGGCGGGCTCCTCGGCTGGATTCTGCGCGCAGACTGGCATCGCCGCAAGACACAGGACCAAGGGAAATCGAAAAAGGAACGAGGTGCTCACCATGTGGATTTGCGGAGGCTAGGTGCGGAAACCGACTAAGGCAACGCCCAATCCCATGCGGCATGCCGCCGCACAGGGCGGCAGCTCAATCAATCAGCCTTTCTTCCATTTGAGGAGTCATGACATGCCCATCAAAATTCAAAAATCATCACTCGGCAATCGTCAATCGAAAGGCGACCGTAACCCGTTCTCTGTGTGGGTTACCGTTTCGTTCAAGATTTAATTGATGATTATCGATTGGTGATTGTTGATTTTTGATGGATCAACGCCCGTTTGCATCGGCGGTTTTCGTGCTGCTCACGAAGATCGCGATGAGTTCATTGCACTCGGCAATCGCTGCTGAAATCTCGCTGCAATTGCCAAGGCGTTTGCGGGCAATGATTTTAAGCCAGACCATGGTTTCACGCAGCTCTTTCAGAGAGATCTTCATCTTATGAATGAAGTCTTTGCGCGATTCGGCGCTGCAGAAGTTCCAGATCGGATCAATTGGTTTGCGATGTGGTTGCCAGCTTTGGAATTTGGCAGAGCCTCAACAACGCAGACGATGATGACCGCAAAATCAATCAGTCTTTCTTCCAGTATTTGAGGTGTCATGACAAGCCCATCAAAATTCAAAAATCATCACTCGGCAATCGTCAATCGAAAGGCAGGCGTAACCTGTTCTCTGTGTGGGATTTTCTTAAGTTAGCGCTTCCGGACTACCGCCCTGGCAACGCCCAATCCCACGCGGCATGCCGCCGCTCTTGTCGGCAGCCGGGCGGCGTGCATGATGGCCGCCATGAGCGATTGGAACTTCATAGCGGTGATGATTTTGGTGGGGATTTTCTTGCTTTGGAAACTGGAATTCGCCGCGACATTGCTCAATATCAAGGCTTTCCCGACGGCGGTGCCGAAGGTGCTGGCGGGTCTGATGGATGCCGAAAAACTCGACAAGGCGCGTGACTATCTGCGGGTGAACGCCCGCTTCGGCATCCTCCAATCCACCGTTTCGCTGGTCGTCCTGCTGGTGTTCTGGACGCTGGGCGGCTTCGGCTGGCTGGACGGACTGGCGCGGTCGCTGGCGACCTCGGCGGTGGTGACGGGACTGATTTTCCTGTCGCTGCTGATGCTGGGGCAGAGCGTGATTTCGCTGCCGTTTTCGGTGTATGACACTTTCGTGATCGAGCAAAAATTCGGATTCAACCGCTCGACGCCCGCGACCTTCATCATGGATCGGCTCAAGGGGCTGCTGCTCGGCGCGGTCATCGGCCTGCCGCTCGCGGCGGCGGTTTTGTGGATTTTCGGCAATGTCCCAAACGCCTGGCTGTGGGCGTGGGCGGTGGTGACTGGCTTCCAATTGATCATCACCTACCTTGCGCCTTCGCTGATCATGCCGCTGTTTAACAAATTCACGCCGATGCCCGAGGGCGAGTTGAAGCATGAGATCGAAGCGCTCGGCACGCGCTGCGATTTCCCCCTCACCGGGGTCTTTGTGATGGATGGCTCCAAGCGCTCGACCAAGGCGAACGCGTTCTTCACCGGCCTGGGCAAGCGCAAGAAAATCGCGCTCTTCGACACGCTCGTCGAGAAGAGCAGCACGCCGGAACTGCTCGGCGTGCTCGCCCACGAGATCGGCCATTTCCGCTGTGGCCACATCAAGCAGCGGCTGGCCGTAGGCATCCTCCAGACGGCGGTTATTTTCTATCTGCTCGGCCTCGCGACAGATCCGGACGGCAAGTTCGCCCGACTGCTCTTCGACGCGTTCAGGGTGAAGGAAATTTCGCCGCACGTCGGGTTGGTGCTATTCAGCATCCTGCTGGAGCCGGTGAGCAAGCTGCTCGGCGTGCTCGCCAATGCTTGGTCGCGTCGCCACGAATTCGAGGCGGATGCTTACGCCGCCAAAGTCACCGGCAACGGCGCGGCGCTCGGCGAGGCGCTGAAAAAAATGACCAGCGATCACCTTTCCCACCCCTCCCCCGCCGCGCTGCGCGTCTGGCTGGATTATTCGCATCCGCCGCTGATCCAACGATTGGAAGCGTTGAAGGCGCAGCCGCGAGCCTAAATGGGAAAATGAAGGGAGGATTTTTAACCACTGATTTCACTGATTATACTGATTTTGAAGAAGTTTGTGCAAAGCTCGTACTCATCCAAAAGGTGACGCCAAATTCCGCCAGTGGATTTTTACGACTCTCTTAAATCAGTGAAATCTGTGAAATCTGTGGTTAAAAATCTCCTCTTCATTTCCCTCTTTTGGGTGAAAGAACAGGCAGGCAGGAAGACCTGTCTCACTCGGCCGAGTGAATCGCTCCATCCTTGATGATGAGCGTGCGGTCGCCGATTTTCGCGAGATTTTGGTCGTGGGTAACGACGACGAGCGTGACGCCGTGCTCGGTGGCGAGATCGAGCAGGATGGCCATGATTTCCGCGCTGTTGCGGGAGTCGAGATTGCCCGTCGGCTCGTCGGCGAAGAGGACTTTCGGCTCGTTGACGATGGCGCGGGCGATGGCGACGCGTTGTTGCTCGCCGCCGGAAAGCTCGGCTGGCAGGTGGTCCGTGCGGTCCGCGAGACCGACGCGCGCCAACGCCTTGAGGGCGAGCTGGGTGCTGTCCTTGCCGGAAATGGCACCGGGCACGGCGACGTTTTCGAGGGCGGTGAGTTCCGGCAGGAGGTGGTAATTTTGGAAAACGTAGCCGATCCGTTGGTTTCGGAAATTCGCCTGCGCTCGGCGGCTGAGGCCGTAAATGTCGGTGCCGTCGATGTGAACCGTGCCTTTCTCCGGGTGCTCCAGCCCGGCGAGCGTGTAAAGCAGCGTCGTCTTGCCCGCGCCGCTGGGGCCACAGAGGAAAACCTTCTCTCCTCGGTGGATTTGTAGATCGATCCCGTGGAGCACCTCGATGGATTTCCGCCCGATCCGGTAGCTGCGGTGGAGGTCTGTCGTTTGGATCATCACGTCGCTCATGCCGCAGGCTGTGTCATCCATCTGGCGCGTGCAAGCGTCGGGACGTCATTCGACGCCGACGTTCCGCGCCGAGAGCCTCTGATCCAAGGCCGCGAAGGCCTCGTCTGCAAGCACCGGCCGCGCGCTTTCTTTCCAGCCGACTGGCGGCTCGGGGAGATTCAGCCAACTGCGGCAACCGCCGTATTTCGCCTCGTAGGGAAATTCCCAAGGCGTGGCGAGTTCCCGGACGCGAACCAACGCGAGATGGATGCTGCCGGAAGCCATGCCTTTGTCCTCCCAATCGAAGCGATCCCGCACCGTTTGCTCCGAGTAAATATGGAGTGGCTCCAAGGCCGCGACTTTTTCCCAATCGGTCAGAGTGACCGCCCACAGCGCCTCGGCGTGGTGGGTGATTCGGATCACATCGCCCGGCTGCCACTCGGGCAGGACTTTCACCTCACCTTCCCGGACTTGGTCGGCCAAGGCGTGGAAGCGGGTGGGGAAGAGGAAAAATGATTCGTGGGCGAAGGAAAACCCCTGACGCCCCTCATGGATACCGCCCTTGCGCAGAAGGATCGACTGCCGACTTGATGCCAAGGCGTCGCAAACCACCTGCCATTCTTTGAATCCGATCGGCTCGCTCATTTGCAATCAGCCCAAATCATCGGCCGTGACCGAGGTTTGCTCGCGTGAGCCGAGAATCCGGGCTTGGAGAATCACCCGCTGGGGCGAGGCGTCGAAGCGGTAGCTGTGGCAGTTCGGACAGAGCGCGGCTCCACTTCCGACGATCGAATCACAGCCCTCGCAGACTTTGTAGCCTGCCGGATTTGCGGCGATCTTCGCAGCGGCGGCCGCACGGTTCGGTGGTGGAGATTCAGGCATGGTGACTATGAAAAAAGCGGCACCGGTGACCCGGTCCGCTTGTTTCTTTAAATTTGAATGAAACCGGCTGACGGGTCGATCAAGCGATGCCTGCGAGGGCCTTCGCGGTCTTGCTCTTCAAGTTAGCGGCTTTGTTCGGGTGGATCAAGTTGCGCTTGGCGGCCTTGTCCACGACGGAGGAGAATGCGGAGCTTGCTTCGGCGGCAGCGGTTTTGTCACCGGAAGCGATGGCAGTGAGAGCTTTCTTGCGGAGCGTCTTCATGCGGCTCTTTTCAGCACGGTTACGCTCGGTCCGGACGACGGTTTGACGTGCGCGCTTGATTGAAGATTTGTGGTTGGCCATGGTCGTATTGTAAAAAATGGGTCGCTTGGAGGCGGGCGGCGGAAAATAGGAATTTGAGCGCAGGTGTCAAGCTCGTGTTTCAGAGTTTCCGTAAAACCGAAAATTTCATGACTCGTCATCCGGGATTGAACCGCACAAGGTGCTGCCCAACACCCGTCCAAGCGGGCGAATATCACTAGCAAACACGACGTTGAAGACTTTTAAAGAACTCGGCATTCCCGCCAACCTGATGCAGGGGCTTCAGGAGCTCGGCATCATCCACCCCACGGAAATCCAGGACAAGGCGATCCCATGGCTACTGGAAAACAACGGCGATCTCATCGCCCAAGCCCAGACTGGCACAGGCAAGACGGCGGCTTTCGGCCTGCCGCTCTTGATGAAGATGAACCCGAAATCGCGGGACATCCAAGGTCTGATCGTCGCGCCCACTCGCGAGCTGGCGAAGCAGATCGGCAAGCAGCTTTTCCGCTACACCAAGTTTTCCGAGAAAATCTTCGTCGAGGTGCTTTGCGGCGGCGACGACTTCGACAAGCAGGTCGCCGCCCTGCAACGACCGACTCACATCATCGTCGCCACGCCCGGTCGGCTGATCGATCTGTTCCAGAAAAAGGCGCTGACCTTGATCCACGTGAAGCACCTGATTTTGGACGAGGCGGATGAAATGTTGAGCATGGGATTCAAAAAAGAGTTGGTGAAAATCTTCGGCCTCACTCGCGCCCGCAAGAGCACTTGGTTGTTTTCCGCGACCATCCCGGACGCCATCCACGGGCTGATCAAAGACTGCATGTCGGAAAAACCACACCTGTTGAAAATCGACAAGGCGCACGTCGTGAACCGCGACATCGACCACCAGTTCAAGATTTGCAGCCGCGACGAGAAAACCGAGTTCATTGCCAGCTTCCTGAAAAAACAAGGCGACCACCGCGGCGTGATTTTCTGCCGCACCAAGGCGGGCGCGATCATCCTCGGCAAGCAACTCACCACCAAAGGATTCCCGGTCGATGTCCTCCAAGGCGATCTCACCCAGAAAGAGCGCGACACGGTGATGCGTTCCTTCAAAAAGGAGCGCACCCAGTTCCTCATCGCCACCGACGTCGCCGCCCGCGGGATCGACGTGGAGGGGCTTTCCTTTGTCATCCATCACCAGCTTCCCGAGCAGATCGAATACTTCACCCACCGCAGCGGTCGGACGGCGCGGGCCGGGAAAAAGGGCGTCTCCCTCGCGCTCATCGAGCCGCGAGAGCGACCGAAAATCACCAAATTAGAAACCGATTTCGACCTCTCGTTCAGCGAGGTCCACTGAGCGGGCTGCGGCTGGGAAATTGCGGCTTGAATCCCGGTTCCGTTCCAAACCATGATCCCCGAAAACCATGCCGAAAACCGGAGTTGAGCAAGAAACCATTTACGAGGGCATCCCAGCCTCTCCCGGTATCGCCATTGCTCCTGTTCACGTCGTCGCACGCGGGTTTTCCGCTCCCGAGATTTATGAAATCCCGGAGTCCGAGGTGGCGCGCGAGCAAGAGCGCTTCCGGCAGGCGCTGGAAATCACCAAGCGCCAGCTCATCGAGCTGCAAAGCCGACTAGAGGATCTCTCCGGCGACAATGAGAGCGGGATTTTCGAGGCGCACGTCATGATTCTCGAGGATCGCTCGGTGGTGGACCGGGTGCTGCTTGCCATTTCCAACCGCCAACAAAACGCGGAATACGCGTTCTACGCGGTGATGCAAAATTTCCTCGAAGCGATGCGGCGGATTCCCGATCCCTATCTGCGGGAACGCACCGCAGACATCGAAGACGTCGCCCAGCGGGTGTTGAGAAATTTCAGCACCGAGGGCGAAACCCGCCCGCAAGGCCCGGAAGTCCAGCATGTGCTCGTCGCCTACGATCTCGCTCCCTCGGACACCGCCTCGATGAACCGGCGGCACGTCTTAGGATTTGCCACCGAGCAAGGCAGCGTAAACTCCCACACCGCGATTTTGGCACGCGCCTTCGGCATTCCCGCAGTCGTCGGCCTCGACGGCGCGGTGATCGACATCATCGCGCTAGCGCCTTCGATTCTGGACGGTTACACCGGCAAACTCATTCTGCATCCCGCCCCAGAAACCCTGGAACGCTACAAACGGTTGAGGCTGGTGAAGGAAAAAGTCCGCAACTCGCTCGACGCTATGCGCGGTGCGGCCACGGAAACCGTCGATGGGCGGCCACTCACCGTTTCTGCGAATATCGAACTCGTCGATGAATTATCCATGGTGAAGCGCAGCGGGGCGAAAGGCATCGGCCTCTATCGCACGGAGTTTCTTCTGCTCAACGGCGAGGAAATGCCGGACGAAAAAAGTCAGGCAGACGTCTATTCCAAAGTCGCCCGCGAAATGGCTCCGCACACCGTCATCATCCGGACTCTCGATGCCGGCGGCGATAAACTACCGGTGGAGCCGCTCACCGACGTCGAGCCGAACCCCTTCCTCGGCTGGCGCGGCATCCGCGTTTCCCTCGCCCGCCCGGCGATGTTTCGCGAGCAAATCCGCGCCATCCTCCGCGCCAGCGCTTTTGGTAAAGTCGCCGTCATGTTTCCGATGATTTCTGGACTTTCTGAAGTTTGGCGGAGCAAGGACATGGTCCGCCGCTGCATGGACGAGCTGGAAAATGAAGGCATCCCGTTCGACCGCAATCTGCCCGTGGGGATCATGATCGAAGTCCCCGCCGCCGCACTTTGCGCGGATTTGCTCGCGCCGGAAGTGGACTTTTTCTCAATCGGCACCAACGACCTGATCCAATACACCGTCGCCGCCGACCGAGTGAATCCTCACGTCGCCGATCTCTACCGTCCCACCCACCCGGCCGTCATCCGCTTGATCAAGCGCACCATCGACGCCGCCAATGACAACGGCATCTGGACCGGCGTCTGCGGAGAAATGGCGGGCGACATCCGCCTCACGCCCCTGCTGCTGGGCCTCGGCGTGGAGGAACTTTCCGTCGGCCCGCAGCAAGTGCCGCGAGTCGGCCAAGCGATCCGCTCGCTCAGCCACGCCGAATGCTCCGCCATGGCGGACGAGGCGCTCCGCCACAGTCGCAGCCAAGGAGTCCTCGATCTCTCGATGTCGCTCGCCCGCAAGCACTACCCGGAGCTGTTGGATTGAGTTGACTGCTTTCCGCTCACTCATTCACCACACCAATCCATCATCATGACAGACCCGCTCTTTAAACCGCTCCAAGCCGGAGCGTTCCATCTCCCGAACCGAATCGTGATGGCCCCGCTCACCCGCTGCCGAGCCTCGGCCGGGCGAGTGCCAAACGCGATGATGGCGGAATACTACGCCCAGCGCGCCTCCTTCGGCATGATCCTATCCGAAGCCACCTCCGTCTCACCGCAGGGCGTGGGCTATCCAAACACTCCCGGTATCTGGTCCGACGAACAGGTGGAAGGATGGAAACTCGTCACCCGCGCCGTCCATCAGGCCGGCGGCACGATCCTGCTCCAGCTTTGGCACGTCGGCCGAATTTCAGACCCGGTCTATCTGGACGGCGAGCTTCCCGTTGCGCCTAGCGCCATCGCCGCCGCCGGGCATGTCAGCTTGATTCGCCCGGAGAAAGCATTTGTCACTCCCCGCGCCTTGGACATCGCGGAAATTCCCGGCATCATCGAAGACTACCGCCGCGCTGCGGAGAACGCGAAAACTGCCGGTTTCGACGGCGTCGAGATTCACGGAGCCAACGGCTATTTGATCGACCAATTCCTCCAGGACTCGACGAACAAACGCACCGACGAATACGGCGGATCGGTTGAAAACCGCGCACGTTTCCTGCTGGAAGTCACCGATGCCGTCGTCTCCGTCTGGGGCGCGGACCGGGTGGGCGTCCACCTCGCGCCTCGCGGCGATGCGCACGACATGGAGGATTCCGACCTTTCCACGGTCTTCCATCACGCCGCCCGCGAGCTCGGAAAGCGCAAACTCGCCTTCCTGTGCGCCCGCGAATCGCACGACCAACCGGCGCTTGGACCCTCGCTCAAGCAAGCCTTCGGCGGCGTCTTCATCGCTAACGAAAGCTTCACCGCCGAAACCGAGCGCGAGGCGATCCGGTCCGGCGCAGCCGATGCCGTGGCATTCGGAAAGACCGCCATCGCCAATCCCGACTTGGTCGAACGCTTCCGCAGCCACGCGCCGCTCAATCCTCCCGATCCGTCCAAGTTTTACGGCGACGGCCCCGTGGGCTACACCGACTATCCATTTCTCGAAATCGCCCCCCCCGGGAAGAAATAAGCAGTCGGCGCAGGATGCTGCCCGGAATGAGAATTTGCCCACTGGGCTGAAACCCAACCACAAGGAAGAGCGACGCTGCCAATTTTCGCCCCTTTTGGACTGCGCGGGACATGTCCCCGCTTTCCCACTGGCCGACATGTCGGCCAGTGGGAAAGCTCCGAGATGTCGGAGCAGTCCACTCCAATGCCCCTCCAAAAGTGGCGGTGACATCCTGTCGCCGTCTTCTCTCCCTCAGGCGGTTGAGCCACTTGTGAACCAAGCGTTGGGCCGCTGAAGGTATATTTCTCCAACGTCCGGGGCGATCAGGCGTCCCGAGTTCAAGGTGCCGCCCTCCGCAGGGCGGTCATCGTTTCGCTTCTCTTCACACATGCCACGGTCTTGATCGACCCCGGTGGAACCTTGGGCGCTCGCCATTGACGCGCCTTGAGATCTCGTTGGATTGACGATTGATGAACTCCGATTGTTGATTTTTAATCTGACGAAACGGCAAATTCTTCTTCTTTCAAATCCAAAATCAACAATCGTCATTCGGAAATCTTTTCTTCTTCCTCGCCATCCCCCCTTCGATCCTCTAATTCCCCAACATCGGTTTAACTTCATCCGCCTCGCATGCACTTCTCCGCCTCTTCAACCCCTTCCTCTTCACTTCAACGTTCGATGTTGGGAGTTCGATGTTCAATGTTCTCTTCCCGCCCATGCCCAATGTCTGTTATTTGGGACTGACCCCGAAGCAGACCCCGAAGCAGACCCCGAAGCAGACCCCGAAGCAGACCCCGAAGCAGACCCCGAAGCAGACCCCGAAGCAGACCCCGAAGCACGTCCGGGGCAATCAGGCGTCCCGAGTTCAAAGTGCCGCCCTCCGCAGGGCGGTCATCGTTTCGCTTCTCTTCACACATGCCACGGTCTTGATCGACCCCGGTGGAACCTTGGGCGCTCGCCATTGACGCGCCTTGAGATCTCGTTGGATGTAAGCGGTCAACAGAGCACCTCTCGCATTTTTGTCAGAGATTTGGCGGCTATGGCATCTATGCAACCCGGCTCTCGATAGTCTGACTGGCAGCCGGGCGGGTTTTGATCCAGTTGGCGGGCAGC
>JBEGUC010000069.1:0-12838 GCA_041179105.1 Verrucomicrobiota bacterium
AATTCCAAGGCCCGCTTGCCTCCCTGGCGGGTCCGGCAGACGTATGCGTGGCGCTCTTTCAGGTAATAGAGGATGAAATAATGCCGCTCGCGGTCGCTCGTTTCCGCGAGGAAATCCGGCAGTCCCTGCTTCGCCACGAAGACCGCCAGTTCCGGATAGACCTGCGCCTCCATCTCCAGCCGTTGATGTCCGAACGACGGCGGCTCCTTCCTCACCAACATGATCTGGTCCTTGGCCACGGCAGACATCCCGCCCGCCCGCCAGCCATCCGCGACCGGCCCGCAGGCGGTCATCAGCAGTCCGGCGACTGTCAGGCCGAGGACGCGAGGTCGCCAAATTTTGTCAAATCGTTTCATCGCGGTTCACTCTGCGCCGGGGTTGCGGGCGCGATCCTTTGCCATCAACCCATTGATGAAGCGGGTGTTCGGGCGATTGCCCTCGGAATCGATAAAAAACGCCGTCTCCATCGGCACCAAGAATTCGACGGCGGAATTGATCCCAACTAACCGGCCGTAAGCATCCACCACCGGCCCGCCGCTGTCTCCGGGCTGCAGCGGGATGTCGATCTTGAATTTCCGGTTGCCGGTGAAGGGGCTTTCCGGCGCGAGCGCGGTGGCGAGCTTGCCCTCGCCGGATTTGAAACCGGTGGAAATCCCGCCGTGGATCACGAGATTTCCCGCAGGCAGCCAGCGTTCCGGCGGCGTCCATTGATAGAAATAGGGCGTCTTCACCGGGATGTGCAACAGCGCCAGATCCGCCGCTTCGGAGCGCCAGACGACCCGCGCCTTCTTGGGCACCAAGCGGCCGCCTTGACCGTAGATGAGAAACACGTTTTTCCCGTCCACCTCGGCGAGCACATGGTCTGCGGTGAGGAAATATCCATCCGCCGCGATCGGTGCCGCCGAGCCACCCTCCGCATCACCGGGAGCTTGAGAAATCGCGAAATCCCGGCTCACCCAGCGGTCGAGGTTTTTTCGGTCCGTCACCACCACCGCGCTCACCCGCTCCGCCACGATCTGCCGCGTCATCCGGCCCGGAGCGACCGTATCCGGCGGAGGAGAAACCGCACACGACGGGATCAGCGCACCCGCCAGCAACAGCCAGAACCACTTCACAAAATTTTCCATCGGCACGGATAAAAACACACTTGATACTACTCGTCACACTCGTTTTCAAATTTCCCCCAACAATCGCCCGATCACTCGGCGGAAGGGCGAGGGCATCGCCAGTGCCAGCACCGCCTCCGCGTCCTGCCAGATTTCATCCGCTGCGGGCATGAAATTTCCTCCCTCCCCGGCCCCGTCATGGACCCGCAGCGTCACCCGGTAGCGGGTGATCGAGTAGCGCTGCTCATCAAGCAGCGGCAATTTTGAAATTTCCGCCGCCTCGCGCGTCGGCAGTTTCCACAACCCTTCGCGCCGCTTGCCGCCCTCACGGTGCAGCAGCAAGCGCCCCTTCGAGTCGCGCAGCCACAGCGCGTGCTCGTCCACCGCGGTGATCACCGTTTTCTGCCGCTTCACCGGCAGCGATTCCGGCTCACGCGTCTTGCAAAACCCTGCCACCGGGCAGCCCGCACAATCCGGCACGCCCGGCCGGCAAATCCGCTGCCCCAGCTCCATCAACGCCGAGTTATAAATCCGCGACCGCTGCGGGTCCGCCAGCGCCTCCGCCCATTCCCACATCTGCTTCTGGCCGGCCGTATCGTCCACCGGGGCGGAGAAATCCATCACCCGAGAGAGCACGCGCGCCACGTTGCCATCCACCACCGTTGCCGGTAAATCATGCGCGAATGCCCGCAGCGCCCCCGCCGTGTAGCGCCCCACGCCCGGCAATTTCATCAACGCCTCCAGCTCCACCGGGAACTCCCCGCCGTGCTCGGCGATGACTGCCCGCGCCGTCTCCCGCAGCATTCTAACACGCCGATAGTATCCCAGCCCTTCCCACGCCTTCAGCATCCCCTCGTCCTCCGCCGCCGCCAGCGCCTCCACGTCTGGAAACGTCTCCAGAAACCGCGTGTAAAATCCCCGGCCCAGCACCGTCGCGATCTGCGTCTGCTGGAGCATCACCTCGGAAATCAAAATCGCATACGCCTCGCGAGTCCGCCGCCACGGATAGTCCCGCCCGTTTTCCAAGAACCACCCGGCCAACGCCTCGCGAAACGCCTTCCGGCCCTTCAACGCATCGCTCTTCATCTGGGGTTTCATCGCGGCAGGTGGTCGCCGCAGTATTCCTCGCCGTCGTGGCCGATTCGGAATTCGTCCTGCGGGTGGGAAACGTCGGTTTTCTCACAGATGACGCAGGTGTGAAACGCCTCGGACGCGGGAGTTTTCGCGGCGTTAAAGCGCTTTTTCCGCTGGCCGGACTCCATTGCCCGCGCGGTGCCACGCAGCGCGGGAATGCCGGCCCAAATGAAGTAGTTGGCGTAAGCCACCAGATAGAACGGCAGCAAGATCGGCTTGCCGACGACGTTGAGAAGAAGGCCGGCGGCCATCAGGAACCCGAGAAAGCGCACCTGCACGGGGAGGACGAAGAGGAGCAGGATTTCCACCTTCGGGAAAAGCGTGGCAAACGCGAGGAAGGCCGCCCCGAAGAGCACCACCCCGCTCGACGGGATATCGACGGGATAGAGGAAATTCGCCGCTAACACGAGGCCGATGCCTGTGTAGTAAAACAGCGTGGCCTTGAAACTGCCCCACGCGTTTTCAAGGCCATCGCTGACCATGAAAACGAAGCTCACCGCAAAAATCAGGAGCAGAAGATTGACCGCACTGAAGGTGCCGAATTGCGAGCCCGCGAAGAACATCGTGACCACCCGCCAGATTTCTCCAGAGAAAATTTTCGCCCGGTCGAACTCGAAAAGTTGCACGATGTCGGGCCGGATGATTTGCAACACATAGACGAGAATGTGGAACAACGCGTAGTAGCGGAGGAATCCCGGAAATGCCAGCCAACCGCAGCGGCGCTCGAATCGTTCTAAAAAAATCATTACGCCGGGGAACATCGCGACTTCGCGCCGATTGACAAGCGCGGGTCGCGCTTTCAGTCTCCGCACCGTGATTTCCGAAATCCAACACTCGCCGCTCGAAGCCGCCCATCTAGCACTCGGTGCCAAACTCATCCCCTTCGCTGGCTGGAATATGCCCGTGCAATACACCTCGATCATCGACGAACACACGTCCGTCCGCACGGCTTGCGGGATTTTCGACATTTCCCACATGGGCCAAATCATCGTCAGCGGGCCGACAGCGGCGGCGTGGTTGAATGGTTTGCTCACCAACGACATTGCCAAGCTCGGCATCGGCCAAGGTCAATACACGCTGATGCTCAATGAAAATGGCGGCGTCATCGATGACTTAATCGCCTACCGCACGGGTGAAACCGAGTTTTTCTTGGTGGTGAATGCGTCGATGATCGACGAGGATTTCGCGTGGATGACGGCTCGGCAGGACGTGAGCGTGACGCTGCGCAACGAAAGCGAGCAGTGGGCGGGCATGGCGATCCAAGGGCCGGACGCCGCCACCGTTTTCGCCAAGGTTTTCCCGAATGAAACCCTGCCGCCGCGAAATGGAATCATGACCACTGCCACCGGCGCGGTCGTTTGCCGCACCGGCTACACCGGCGAGGACGGCTTCGAATTCTTCAGCCCGGTGGATGAGGCCATCGCGTGGTGGGACAAATTTCTCGCCGCCGGTGCAAAAGCCTGCGGCCTCGGTGCGCGCGATTCGCTGCGCTTGGAAATGGGCTACCCGCTCAATGGCAATGATTTATCTCCAGATCGTACGCCGATCGAGGCGGGCCTTGGATTTTTCTGCGCGCTGGAAAAAGGCGACTTCATCGGCCGCGAGACGCTCGTCCGCCAGAAGACGGACGGCCCGGCGATCAAGCTCACGGCGCTGCGTTATCTCGACAAAGGCCCGCCGCCGCGCGCTCACTATCTCGTCCATTCCGCCGCCGGCGCGGTGCTTGGCGAACTCGCCAGTGGCGTGCTTTCGCCCTCGCTGATGACCGGCATCGGCATGGCTTACCTGCCTGCGGAATTTTCCAAACTCGGCACCTGCCTGCAAATCGAAGTCCGCGGCCGGCTTTTCCCCGCAGAAGTCGTGAAGAAGCCATTCTATAAAGTCCCGAATCACTCATAACTTCTAACTATTAACTCTACTATGAACATCCCATCCGATCTCCGCTACGCCAACTCCCACGAATGGATCCGCCTCGAAGGCGAGATTGCCACCGTCGGCATTTCCGACCACGCCCAAGAAGAACTCACTGATGTCGTCTTCGTGGAACTACCCGCCGTGGGCCGCGCCGTGGACGCGGGGGATCCGACGGCCGTCGTCGAATCCGTGAAAGCCGCCAGCGACATTTACGCACCCGTCAACGGTGAGATCGTGGAAGTGAATCCAGACGTCGAGGCAGATCCCTCGCTCGTCAACACCGACCCCTACGGCAAAGGCTGGATCTTCAAGCTCAAGGTGAAAGACGTGGAGCAGGTTTCCAAAATGATGGATGCTGCAGCTTACGCCGTGCAGATCAGCTAGACTTGGTTTTCAGCAAGCCTCGCCCGCTCCAGACGTAGTTCCAACCGGAAATCACCGTCAGCGCGACGGCCGCCCACAGGAAGGTCGGTTGTACCCAACCGCCCTCCCATGACGGGCGGGCGAGGTGCTTCAAAGGCTCGACGACGGGGAAAAACTGCTTGGCCTTCTCGCCGGTCAGCCAGATCAGGCCGGTGATCAGATAGGCGAGTTGAAAGGTAGTTTTCCATTTCCCCAAACTGTCCGCCGCCAGCACCTGGCCAGCCTCAATCGCGATTTGCCGGAGGCCGGTGACGAGAAACTCGCGACCGATGATCAACGCCGTCACCCAAACCGGGCAGAGGTCTTTTTCCGTGAAAAACACAAACGCCGCGCTCACCAGAATCTTATCCGCCAGCGGGTCCATCAGCTTCCCCAGCGGCGTCACCAAGCCCATTTTGCGCGCCAGATAGCCGTCCACAAAATCGCTCACCGCCGCGACAATGAAGAGCACCAAGCCCGTGCCGTAGCCGGTCAAAGAGCTTTGCGACACCGCGACCACGAAGGCAGCGGTCATGATGAGCCGTGAAAAGGTGATCGCATTCGGTAAGTTCACCCACGCAATGTGTGAAATGCATGATGAGTTGGCAACAAGGGGTTGCGCCAATCCGCCAATCCTCCTACATCCTCGTCCGCCTCTTCAACGGCGACTAATTTATGAGTAATAGCGATTTCGGACTTATCGGTCTGGCCGTCATGGGCCAGAATCTCGTTCTCAATGTGGAATCCCGCGGCTTCCAAGTCTCGGTTTACAACCGCACCACCAGCGTCACCGACGAATTTGTCGCCAAGCACCCGGACAAAAAACTCGTCGGCGCGAAGTCGCTCGAAGACTTCGTCCAATCCCTCGCCTCCCCGCGCAAGGTCATGATCATGGTGAAAGCCGGTGGCCCGGTGGATGCCGTCATCGAGTCGCTCATCCCGCTGCTCGACAAGGGCGACATCATCATCGACGGCGGAAACTCGCTCTACACCGACACCGAGCGCCGCGACAAATGGCTCGGCGATCTCGGCTTCCGCTTCATCGGCGCTGGCGTCTCCGGCGGTGAAGAAGGTGCCCGCAAAGGCCCGTCCATCATGCCCGGCGGCCCGGCCTCCACGTGGGAAGTGATGAAGCCGATTTTCGAATCCATCGCCGCCCAAGCCGAGGGCGAGCCTTGCGTCTTCCACATCGGGCCCGGCGGTGCCGGCCACTACGTGAAAATGATCCACAACGGCATCGAATACGGCGACATGCAGCTCATCTGCGAAGCCTATAACATTTTCAAAGCCGCCGGCTTCAACGCCGACGAACTCGCCGAAGTCTTCACCGAGTGGAACGACGGCGACCTGGAAAGCTACCTCATCCAGATCACCGCCGAGATCTTCAAACAGAAGGACCCGGACACCCAAAGCGCCCTCGTCGATCTCATCCTCGACACCGCCGGCCAAAAAGGCACCGGCAAGTGGACACTCATCAACGCGGTCGAAAACGCCGTCGTCATCTCCACCATCAACGCCGCCGTCGAGGCCCGCATCCTTTCCTCGATGAAGGACAAACGCGTTGCCGCCAGCAAAATTTTGGAAGGTCCGAAGGCCGAAATCGACATCGAAAAGAAGAAGCTCGTGAAAAAAGTCCACGACGCGCTCTTCGCCTCCAAGATCATTTCCTACGCCCAAGGCCTCGACCTCATCGCCTCCATGGGCGCGGAAAAAGGCTGGGATCTCGACCTCGCGAAAATCGCCGCCATCTGGCGTGGGGGTTGCATCATCCGCGCCCGCTTCCTCAACGACATCACCGAGGCCTATCGCACGAATCCGAAGTTAGAGAACCTCATGCTCGCGCCGTTCTTCACGGACTTGCTCAATGGATTCCAGGAAAACTGGCGTGAGGTCATTTCCATCGCCACCCTCGCGGGCATCCCCGTCCCAGCATTCAGCGCGTCGCTCGGCTACTACGACAGCTATCGTAGCGCCGTGCTTCCGGCAAATTTACTGCAAGCGCAGCGCGACTTCTTCGGCGCCCACACTTATGAGCGCACCGACAAAAATCGTGGCGAGATGTTCCACACCAACTGGCCGGACGTCATCGGCTGAGTGATGTAGGCATTCCTGCTTACAAAGCCTTCTTCACACAAACGGCCGGGAGCAATCCCGGCCGTTCTTGATTTCCCTCCGCACAACCGACCGGCCGAGAAGATCGGCATTGGTCTTGCTGGATGAGCCGCCTCGGTGAAAAATCGCCTCTGATTTGACGACGATTCGAAATTCACAGTTAGATGGATGGCGGGCCTTCGCGGTGCTCGGGGTGATGTGGCTTCACTGGGCACCGGCGGCGTGGCGCGGGCATTTCCCCTTTGAGATCGGGCTGTTCTTTTTCCTAACTCTGACCGGCTTTCTGATCACGCGGATCCTGCTCCGCGAGCGTGCCACTTGCGAGAGCGGCGGGGAGAAATGGCGGATCAAGGCTTACCTGAATTTCCAAAAACGACGGATGACGCGCATCCTCGTGCCCTGCTACGCGGCGATGCTTTTCGCCATGCTCGTGGGAGCACCGGACATCCGGCAGCATTGGCTCGCTTACTTCGCGCATGGGGCGAATTTCCACATGGCCTTCATCGAGGGGTGGCCATGTGGAACGGCTCATTACTGGACGTTGGCGATCCAAGTGCAGTTCTATCTGGTATGGCCTCTGGTGGTTTTCCTCACGCCGCGCAAACTCCTGGCGGCGGCATTTCTCGGCTGCGTGGCACTCGCGCCCATTTCACGAATGATTCTAGCGCGGCAGTTTCCGGAAATCCATCACAGCGAGATGATCACTCCCACGGCGATGGATTATTTCGCCGTGGGTGCCCTGCTCGCGCTGGCGCTCGACCGCGGAATGAAGACCGGCGACGGGAGGCTGAACCTAGCGGCCTCACTCGCGTTCGCCGGATACATCACGCTCTACGTTTTCAATGAGATGGGCCGGCCGGTCGCAGGCTTTTGCTATATTCAGCAGACCCTAGTCTCGGTGGTTTTCGCCGGGCTGATCTCCGCGACCTTGGCGGGCTTCGGCGGATGGCGTGGTCAAATCCTCGATCACCCGGCGGTGCAGCAGATCGGGCGCTTGAGCTTCGGGCTCTATCTATTTCACACGCCGGTGCCGTTGTTTCTCGGCTATATACTGCCGTGGCTCTGGCATCCATTTTTCAGCGGGCCGTGGTTTTTGCTACGCTTGGCGGTTTTCACCCTGACCTCATGGGGACTGGCGCATCTGTGCTGGCGCTATCTGGAAACGAGGCCGACCCACCCGAGTCGCACGGACGCGTCACGGGCAGGCGCTCGATGACATCCCGAAGCTAGGCTTGTGACACGCGCTTGAGAGATCCTGTGCGACGCGGCGGGCGTGGCGCGCAGGTCATTGAGCATCCGTCGTGAGGACAAGGCGCCCAAGCCAGTGGATTACTGAGGTGATTTAAGCGGATCAAAAACCCGTGTCGCAGAGGATTCCGAGCTTCAACGACGGAAGCGTTTGAGGGGATCCATCAAATTGATAAAGCAGCGATTTCATCGTCGAGCCTTTTCGCAGATGGTAGCGTGAGCAAAGTTTCCCAGTTCTCTAGGAAATCAGGAATACGCGCACGTTGAGCGGAAAAGTTAATGGTTTTTCTCCTCCGCCCGGAGAGACCACTGGCTTCAACGAGCAAGGTTTGCAGAACTTTTTTTGGATCAGGAATCCTTTCGAGATTTTGCGATGCCGGAAGTTTTAGAGGAATACGACCATTCAGATTACCGGACGCGCCACGCAATGCGTTCTCGGAAACCAACAACCAAGCCTCGGTCATCCTGACTGGTATGACCGGGACACAATGTCTCGCAGGACTACGGGTCAATGATTCAATTGCTTCGGTGATTTCTTTCCTTCGATTGGCGGGCGGCACACGATCCGAATCACGATGGATGAAAATGACATCCGCAGGGAACAACTCGGACGCTGTGGCGATTTTTTGCGGTAAGGTGCGCGGCGGCTTTGGCAGCTCTTGAAGATCAGCGAATTGGCCCATCCATTCAAAATTACGATGATGGCGTAAGAGCATCCAGCGAAGAATGGGGATTAAGACTCTGTCGGATGTGCCCTCGGCGACCAGTGTGAATCGGAGAATCTTCATTTTGCGGCGTCTTCAAGTTGGGGCAAAAGCATTTGTAAATCCTCACGATCCACGACTCGGCTCGGATTGCGCTGATCCTGCTGTTTGACCCTGATCGGATTCAGGTAGGGAATCAACAATCCCCGGGCGACGGCTTCGCCTGATTCGCGCTCTCGCCACGTATTCGGCAAGCCCAGAAAGCTCGGGCTATGAACCAACCGGTCCTGATAGTATGCCGCACGATCCACAGCGATTACTAAACTATCATCTGGAACTTCGGATACCACCGATGGGGAATGAGTATTGATGATGATCTGGCGTAGCGGATTGTCGTCACCGCAGGGTTCCTGCGTATCCACAGCGATCTCCTTGAGCAGCGCGATCATCGCAGGTAAACGCTTGGGATGGATTCCATTCTCGGGCTCCTCAAGACAGATAACTCCTGTAACGAGCGGATCCTGCTCCAAAATGGAAAGTGCCAAAAAGCGAAGCGTCCCATCGGACAGGCCACGTGCCGGTATCTCATTCCCAGAGTGATCCGCCACGAGAATGCTGTAAGCACGACGAACGGGATCGGGATCGACTCGAATCCCTTTCACATTCTCAATCAATTCCGTGAGACGTTGGGCAATACTCTCCCCCACAACTGGCCCCAGACCTTCTGTCTGCATGAGACGATGTAGGGTGGCTGGCATGTGCCGCCCATGGGAATCCATGATGTTTGACCCGGTGAAATCATCGGGTGCCCGCAAACTCGATGCTTCCAGTGCCAGAAAACGCCACGACTCCATTTCTCGCTTCGCGCAAAGTGCGGTTGGCGATTCAGTTGCATTTGCGATGGAGAGAACCGTGCGAGGAAGATTCGACGCGAGATAGGGATAAGGTTTCCCGCTGCTTCCACCATCTTGGTGTCGCTGGATGACCGTCTTCTCACTCTCCGTTTTTGTCGAAATGAAGAAGTCCCGGCGGCCACCCTTGGGTTCTTGTTTCAGACTGTGCCGCCACGCAGCTGAATGTTTGAATGGCAATAGCTTGGCAGCATCTGTCCATGGATGATAAGTCAGGTTTTCTTTAATCATCTGTAATCCAGAATCGCCGTTGCCAACTGCACGCTCCATGAGCGAAAGCTCATAGGTCAGGAATGTGAATGTTGCCCGCGCTTGTTGGTTCAGTTCGTCGTATGCGATTTTTGGAACGATCATCTCTACGATAAAATCGATCTGCCTGGATCCAACGGGATGATCGAAACAAAAAATATGGGCCGGATCTGACGACATCGCTCCGTCCGCCCTAATTGCAAGGACGGCTTCCAAAAGCGTCTTCGAAGCAGTTAGGCTGAGAAACTGAATGGCATCGAAAAGATTCGATTTACCGGCACCATTCGGCCCGGCAATGCAAGTGAACTCTCCGAAACGCAGGTCCACATCCCGCAGGTTTTTGAAACCATTGACTCTTAGGCGCGTGATCATAATGGTGATGCTACAAGGATTTCCAGCTTCGGCAACCCATTCACCAGCTTCATTGTCTCCAACCCCACCGTGACCACTCGCAGGAAGTCGGCGAAGAGCCAGACGTCGGAATAGAGATCGCCGTAGGATGCCTCGTAGCGGAAATAAGTGCGGATGAGTTCCTCGAAATAGCTACCTTTTTCGCGCTCGGATTGGGAGGTGGCGCGGTAGGTGAGATCACCCGATGAACCCCAGCTTCGGATAGTTCGCGCCGAGGATGGGTTTGAGGTTCGGCGCTTTGAGCCAGTCGCCAAGCAAGGTACCGTAAACGCTGCGGAAGTCCACGGTGTGCTTGATGTCACCTTCCGATAGATCGGTGAGGCTCGGATGGGTGCCGAGGAGTCCGCCCTTGATGCCGGCGCCGGCGAGAAAGAGGCAGGAGGCTTTGCCGTGGTCGGTGCCAGCGCTGGCGTTTTCCGAAACGCGACGGCCGAACTCGGAGAAGGTCATGAGCACAACGCGCTTGTCATTTCCCTGCTGCTTGAGATCGGCGAAGAAGGATTTCAGCCCGCTGTCGAGTTGGCCTAGCAGGCGGTCGTGGGAATTGATCTGCTGGTTGTGCGTATCGAAGCCGCCGTGACTAACATAGTAAACGCGGGTGGGCATGCCGCCGGCGATCATGCGGGCGACGAGGTTGAGATTCCGTGCGAGCGGGGTGCCGTCGTAACGGACAGTGGTGCGGTGTTTGGCGGCAAGTTCGAGAATGGTTTTCGAGCTGACGCGGGCATCGAGGGCGACGCGCTCGAGGAAGGCGAGGTTGCCCTCGCCGGTGATGCCGCCCACTTTACCACCTGCGGCCATGGCGATGGAGCCGCCGTCGGTGGGCTCGTCTTCATCGTGGTCCACTCCGGTGTTAGGTTTATTGAGATCGGCGAAGAATTGCTCGGCTTGGTCCTTGTCGCCGCCGCTGTGGATCCAGCGGTAGAGCTCGGGGGAGTTGAGGCAGACGCCGGGGTTTTTCAGCGCGCCGAAACTCTCGGGCTGGGTCTTGTTGAAGCTGATGCCGACGGTGGGATCGGCACCGGGGCAGGCGTTGTCGAAGTAGCGGCCGAGCCAGCCGGTGCTGGAATGATTGGTGGTGTCGGCAGTCTCCCAGATCGAGGTGGAGACGAAGTGCGAGCGGTTCGGATTTGGATAGCCGACGCCCTGGACGATGCCGAGGTCGCCTTCCTTGAACAGCGAGCCGAGGAAGGGCAGCGCTCCGTTCAGGCCGACGTGGTCGCTGAGCTTGATGATTTCCTTTCCTTTCTTCGCGAGCCGCGGGCGGGCTTTGTGATAGGCGTCGTCTGCAAAGGGGACGAGCGTGTTGAGCCCGTCGTTGCCGCCGGCGAGTTGGAGGACGATTAGAATCGTGTCGTCCTTGCCGGTGACCGGCTGGACGGCGAGGTCGCGGGCACCTTCGTGGAGCTGGCCGAAGGTGCGCTCGACGAACATCGGGACGGTCCAAGTGGCGGAGGCACCGAGGACGGTGGAGCGGAGGAAGTCACGGCGGGTTTTCATGGGTTCAAGCGAGTTGATAGTATGGAGTGCTGAGCATCAGGTGGCAGAGTTCGGCGGTTTCCTTGTCGGTGAAAATAGCGCCTTTCTTGTTGATGGCGTATTCGATGAACGACTTGCGGGCTTTGTCAGGAAGCGGGCATTGGAAGAAGCGGAAGACGAGTGAATCGACGAGGTCGGTGGGATTTTCACGCAGTGGCCGCGAGGCGATTTTTTCGTAGTCGGGGCCGTCCCAACTGCGGCCCATGCGCATGGAGCCGGGAATTTTCGCCTTCTCAGTCATCATGGATTTATCAATCTCGCCCGCGCCTTTGGTGAGAAATCCAGCGAGGTTGTAGCGGGTGAGCAGCGTGTTGGTGTTGATCCACGCTTGGCCCCAGTCCCAACCGGCGACGTTGGGCGGCATGAATAGCACTTGTCCTAACTGCTGCTGCGCGGTGACCGGAAATCCAGCGGGCGGCTCGGTGATTTCAAGCTGTTTGAGAAGCGCGATGAGGTATTGGACCGGCGATTTGATTTGCGAGCGGATGGCGGCCTCGGAGTAGAACTCCTTGGATAGAAAAATTTCCCGCAGCAAGGGGCCGGTCTGGAAATCCGCCTTCCGGAAGCTCTCGGCAAGGGCATTGAGAGCGGGCTTCGACGGGCTTTCATAGACGAAGAACTCCCAGAGTTTTTTCGTCATGAAGCGAGCGGACTGATCTTTCTCGAAGATGAGATCGATGACGTCCTTGCCGGCGAAAGGGCCGGTTTTACCGAAAATCGTTTTGTCGGACGAGTTCCATTGGCGCTTGTCGTGGCGGACTTTCCCGTCGCCTTGATTCAGATAGTAGCCGGTGAATGCGCGGGCGGCTTCGCGGATGTCTTGCTCAGTGTAGTTGCCCTCGCCGAGGGTGAAGAGCTCCATCACCTCGCGGGCGAAGTTTTCGTTAGGCATGTCCTTCTTCGAGCTCTGGGTGTCGAGATAGAGCAACATCGCCGGGTCCATCAGAATCGCGTGGGTGAGATCCTTGAAGCTACCGAAAGCGCTCTGACGGAACAACTCGTTCTGGCGCATCATGAAGACCGGTTGCTTCACTTTCTGGATGGAGGTGGCGAAGTGATCGTGCCAGAAGAGCGTCATTTTTTCTCGCAACGGGGCCTGCGTTTTGAG
>JBEGUC010000070.1:0-12334 GCA_041179105.1 Verrucomicrobiota bacterium
CACCACTCAACCCCAGAAATCAACCTTCAATCTACGGGTGAACGATTTTGACAAATCCCCCGCCGCCCATAACCTCCGCGCATTCCTGCCTCCGGGCACCAATCACTCAGCGCCGCTTGATTTCCCCATAAATTCTCATCGATCGATTTAAAAACATGAACCTGTATTTGGACTACTTGGCAGAAATTGAGGACCGCAAAACCCAAGGATTGCATCCCAAACCCATCGATAGCGGCGAACTGACAGCCGAGATCATCGCTCAAATCAAAGACCCCGCGAACGAGCACCGGAAGGAGTCTCTCAATTTCCTGATCTACAACACCCTCCCCGGCACCACCCGCGCGGCCGGTGAGAAGGCACGGTTCCTTGAGGAAATCATCCTTGCCCAATCAACCGTGGAAGAAATTTCCACCTCCTTCGCCTTCGAACTGCTCTCCCACATGAAGGGCGGAGCGTCCATCAACACCCTACTCAACCTCGCACTCGGTGAAAATGCCGACATCGCCCGACAAGCCGCCGAGGTTCTCAAAACCCAGGTCTTCCTCTACGATGCCGATGCCGCGCGCCTCAAAGCAGCCTACGAGGCCGGCAACCCGGTCGCTAAAGGCATTCTCGAAAGCTATGCCTCAGCCGAGTTTTTCACCAAGCTCCCGCCCGTTCCTGAGGAAGTCCAGGTCGTCACCTACATCGCCGCCGAGGGTGACATCTCGACCGACCTCCTTTCTCCCGGAAATCAGGCGCACTCCCGCTCCGACCGCGAGCTGCACGGCAAGTGCATGATCAACGAAACGGCTCAGGCGGAAATCAAAGCCCTGCAACGGCTTCACCCCCACAAGAGCGTCATGCTCATCGCGGAAAAAGGCACCATGGGCGTCGGTTCCTCCCGCATGTCCGGCGTCAACAACGTCGCTCTCTGGACCGGCAAGCAGGCCAGCCCTTACGTGCCTTTCGTCAACCTCTTCCCCATCGTCGCAGGCACCAACGGCATTTCCCCCATCTTCCTCACCACTGTCGATGTCACCGGCGGCATCGGCCTCGATCTCAAGAACTGGGTCAAGAAGACCGATGCAGAAGGAAAAATCGTCCTCAATGAGGCAGGCGATCCCGTCCTTGAGCAGGTTTACTCCGTCGAAACCGGAACCCTCCTCACCATCAACACCCAAGAGAAAAAGCTCTACGGCAATGGCACGGTGCTCGCCGACATTTCCTCCGCTTTCACCCCGCAGAAACTTGAGTTCATCCGGGCAGGCGGCTCCTACGCCATCGTCTTCGGCAAAAAGCTCCAGACCTTCGCCGCCGAAACTTTGGGAATTCCAACTCCCACCGTTTTCGCTCCCGCCAAGGAAATTTCCCACGAGGGACAAGGACTCACCGCCGTCGAAAAAATCTTCAACCGCAACGCCGTCGGCAGCACTCCCGGCCTGACCCTGCACGCCGGATCCGACGTCCGCGTCACCGTCAACATCGTCGGTTCGCAAGACACGACCGGCCTAATGACATCGCAGGAGCTTGAGGCCATGGCCGCCACCGTCATCTCACCCACGGTCGATGCTGCCTATCAATCCGGCTGCCACACCGCCTCCGTTTGGGATAAAAAAGCCCAGGCCAATATCCCGAAATTAATGTCCTTCATGCAGGGCTTCGGGCTCATCACCGCCCGCGACCCGAAGGACGGCTATCACGCCATGACCGACGTGATCCACAAGGTCCTCAATGATCTAACTGTGGACGACTGGGATATCACCATCGGCGGAGACTCCCACACCCGCATGTCCAAGGGCATCGCCTTCGGTGCGGACTCCGGCACCGTCGCCCTCGCCCTCGCCACCGGCGAAGCCACCATGCCTATTCCCCAGTCGGTCAAGGTCACCTTCAAGGGCACCCTCAAGCCCTACATCGATTTCCGCGACGTCGTCCACTCCACCCAGGCACAGATGCTGAAAAAATTCGGTGACAACGTCTTCCAAGGCCGCGTCATCGAGGTTCACCTCGGCACCCTCCCTGCCGATCAAGCCTTCACTTTCACCGACTGGACCGCCGAGATGAAGGCCAAGGCCTCCATCTGCATTTCAGAACCCGAAACTCTCATTGCATCGCTGGAAACCGCCAAGAGCCGCATCCAGATCATGATAGACAAGGGCATGGACAATGCAACCCAAGTCCTCCAGGGCCTCATCGACAAAGCAAATAAACGCATCGCGGAAATCCGCTCCGGGGAAAAACCACCCCTCGCCCCCGATGCCACTGCCAAGTACTCGGCCGAAATGGTCGTCGATCTCGACATCATCAACGAGCCCATGATCGCCGACCCCGACGTCAACAACGAGGATGTCTCCAAGCGCTACACCCACGACGTCATCCGCGAGCTCTCCTACTACCAAGGCAGCAAATCAGTTGACCTCGGCTTTGTCGGCTCCTGCATGGTTCACAAGGGAGACCTGAAAATCGTCTCCAAAATGCTCAGAAACCTCGAGCAATCGAAAGGCAAGGTCGAGTTCCAGGCTCCACTCGTGGTCGCCGCGCCGACCTATAACATCATCGACGAACTCAAGGCCGAAGGCGACTGGGACATCCTTCAGAAGTATTCTGGTTTCGAGTTCGACGACAACGCCCCCAAAGGTGCCGCCCGCACCGAGTATCAGAACATGATGTATCTCGAGCGACCCGGCTGCAACCTCTGCATGGGCAATCAAGAAAAGGCAGCAAAAGGCGACACCGTCATGGCCACCTCCACCCGCCTCTTCCAAGGCCGCGTCGTGGAAGACTCCGACCGGAAAAAAGGCGAGTCCCTCCTCTCCTCCACTCCCGTCGTCGTCCTCTCCGCCATCCTTGGACGCACCCCGAGCCTGGAGGAATACAAGGTCGCCGTCGAAGGCATCGACCTCACCACCTTCGCCCCGCCGGTGAAGGAAATGGTGGCCGCCTTTTAACGAAACGGACTCTATTGGCTCTTGGGTCTGGGAGACCCAAGAGTCCGCATCCCGTAATGCGGAATGCCTCTGGAAGATTCATCACGTTTCCGTCCACAAATCCCCTGATGGCGGGGACTCGTCCACTCACTCAAAATCAAACGTCTTCCGCCGCACGGGCAGGAGTTTGAAGCGACCGCCGTTCATCCGCCGGATGGGATCGAAGACAGAATCCATGCCGACAGATTTGATCTCACAAACTTGTGCCATCAACTCGCCGAGGCGACCTTTCGGAAATCCCCGCTCCAAGAACCAACAGAGATATTCCATGGGGAGATCCATGATGGGAACTCCAGCGGGCGGATAAGCCTTGATCCCGAACTTACCGAAAGGAATCCGTGTCTTGCCGATTTCGATGAGGAGGTTGCGGAAATCCTCGCGGTCGATTTCGGTGATATCAGCCACGAGGGAAGATTAGTTCTGCGCAGTCGCGGTCGGCTTTGGGCTGTTTGCCTTCAACGCCGCCTCGGTCTGGCTCTTATACCAAGTGTCGTATTGATCCTTAGGCAGCACTTCCATGGAGCCGACCATGTTCGCATGACCCTCGCCGCAAAGCTGGCCGCAAACAACAAAGGTTTCGAGAGGCTTGATCGGCGTGAACCACATCGGGATTTCCCGTCCGGGAATCGCGTCCTGCTGGATGCGCATCGGGATGATCGAATAGTTATGAATCACGTCCTTGGTGCCGATGTTGAGCACGGCAGGTTGGTTGACGGGGAGCTTGAGAATCGGGCTGGTGAAATCGTCCAGCGCGTTGGGATCGGTGTAGTCGATGCCGAGATCGTTCGTGCCCGAGATGAGGTTAGGATCAACCCGGCCGAACTTATTGTCGGCACCCGCATAATGATAGGTCCAGCCGAACTGCCAACCAACGACGCGGACTCGCACCGGATTGAGGTTTTGCACATCCTTCCAACTGTCCACGCGCTCGGCCCACAGCGGGAATGCAAAGCCGAGAAGCAAGACGGCTTCGATAATGATGACGCCGACTTCCACATGACTGGAAAAGTGGCTTTTCATCCCGACGTAAGATGCCTTCGAGTGGTTCTTATGCCAGAACCGGAAGATGCAAAAGAGGAAGAAGAAGGTCCAGAAGACGAATAAAGCGATCATGAACCAGTGGACGACGTCCATCATGTGATCGACTTGGCCTCCATGGGCGGAAAAGTTTTCGGGAATGCCTAGAAACTTGGAAGGACTCATATAAGTGAAAATTCTAAATCTATAACAAAGAGCTTATTGCGGGGAAGACGGGCTGACATAGTCGTCAGAAAGCGTGGGATCGAAATGCTCCCGCTGCCGCCGGGCGATACGAATCATGAAGAAACCAATTCCGCCCAACATGGCGAGAATCACGAAAAGCAAAAAGAAGATCGACCACCCAGCCGCATCTCCGCCACCGGCGACCATCGTGACACGGCAACTTGAGCAAGCAAGGAAGTGGGAAATTGGATTCATGAGGATCGATTCAATGGAGGGGTCTCAAAGATGAATGCGGGTGATTTTCCGATAAAAACAGAAGCCATAGAAGGGCATCACCACTGCTCCCATCACTCCCACAATGCCAAGCGCCAAGGTCATCCCCGAGCGCTCGGGGGCGAGCAAGAAGGACCACAAGCCCAGAAACACGCAAAGTAGGGTGGTGACGGTCACGAAGACAATGTGGAATCCTTTGAGGGACATGGGGATGGCGGTTGGTGTTTGAAAAATCAGCGGCGGGATGGTGAAACGAGAATTTTAGGGGTCGTGGATTCCTCTCCAAAGAAGAGCGAATCATAAATCGGATCAAAGATCGCGAGGGCGGTCAGGAATGCAAGACTGCATACCATGCAAAGCCCGGAGCCGAAGAGCCAGTAAACTGCCTTCTTCTCATGATTAAGGTGCATGAAGATAAATGCAACTAGGGATGCCTTGATCGTCGCGATGGTGAGACCGAGAATACAGTCCCATTTATCGAAGCCGTGCTCGCCGACGTCGAGCACTTCCAGCGATGCCACGAGGACGGTGATGATGGTTCCGAGAAATAGAATCCCACCAACGAATATGTAGGTGCGGACGGACTTCTTGATTGCTTCCGGAGTATCAGCCATTTGATTTGGAATTTGGAGTGGGGAAATTGAGATTTGCAACTTACATCAAATACAGAATCGGGAAAACGAAGATCCAGACAAGGTCAACAAAGTGCCAGAACAGACCGCCAATTTCGACGCGATTTGCCAGCCACTCGGGATTTTCGAGATACATTTTCCGCCCGAAGAAAAGGTAGTAAGCGAGGACCAGCGCACCACCGATGACGTGCAAGCCGTGAAGGCCGGTCATGGTGAAATAGATGGCATAGTAGGTGTTCCATGCCGGGCTGAACTTGGCGGCGAAACCGATCTGCTTACGCGGTAGCGAGAAGTGTGGGAAGGTCTCCTTCACATGCTCGCCTTCGGCGTGCGCCTGGTCGCCATGAGGATTCCGGGCGTCATAGTTCGGCCCCATGAACTCTTCTTTCAAGGCGTCCATGGTGGAAAGCTTGATGCCGTGCTGCTGTTCCGCTTTTTTAGCGAAATCTTTCCAACCGATTCGATAAAGTTCCTTGTGGGTCGGCACGCGACCTTTTTTCGCCAACTCGGACTTCAACTTGGCGATCTCGCCTTGATGCCATTCCCAAGCTTCCTTAGCGAACGGGCTGTTCTTGATGAGCCAAGAATTCTCAATCGCCACTTCAGGATCGATTCCCTTCTCTTTCGCCTTCATCACAAGATGTTGGAAGTCGATGGCATCGACATTGTGGAAAACCATCGGGCTGGCGAGCAGCTTGCCGTCAACGACGGTGTCGTCGCGAAGGCGAGATTGACCGTCGGCTTCCTTAATGTCTCGGGGGTGGAAATCCAGCTTTGTCGGCGGCTCGACATTGAAGACAACGGTGGAAACCTCGGTGAGCAACTTGGGCGCGAGCGCGGCCGTGTCGATGTTGACGCCGGAAGCGATCTGCCAGTCCTTTTTGCCGGGATTCGCGGCGTGGGCTTTGACCCATTCCTCGCGAAGGGACGCGGTGCGAAGGGCGGAATTATGACTGCTGGCAGCCAAGCGAGTTTTCTCGATCCGGCGAAGTAGATCCGCAGCGAGTGGCTCACCGGCCTTGGCGATCACTTCGGCGGACTGACCTTCTTTGGTGACGACCGCGATATCCGCAGCCAGGACGACTTTCGAGTTGTGATGAGCGGCCTGTGATAACATTTCTTCGACCCATGATTTCTCGAAGCGGCGGGTATTGAAGGTGAGCTTGGAGGCCTCAATGAAAATGAGGTTCTCCTCAACCTTATTGCCGTTGTGATCGAGTTCTTTTTCATAACCCAAGTGACCTTCCATGACGGTGTAATCCTTGAGGCGCACGGCTTGGTGATGAAACTTCACGTTATACTCGATGCCTTTAAGCACCATGAAGATCAGCGCGCAGAACACCGTGATGCCCATGAAGAGTTGGAACATCCGCCAGTTCCGCAATTTCAAGGATGCCCAAGCGAAAACGACGGTCACCGAGGAACCAATGAGCACGAAGGTGTTGATCAAGCCCGGCAGCACGGGAAGCGTCCGCTCTGGCCACGGATAGTCCGCACCGAGGCGGAGGAACACATAGGCCGAGAAGAATCCGCCGAATAGCATGACTTCGGAGGCAAGGAACAACCAGATCGCGATCTTCGAGTTGAAGAGGCCGGTGTCCTTTCGGGGAGTGACGACGTAGGGAATTTCCATTGAAAAAAGGGAAGGCTGGTGAGGTGGTGGAACTTAATGTTTCTCGGCCGGCTTGGCTGCAGTTTCGAGGTGCTTCGGCTCGATCCACTGCGGAAGGAAGTCCGAATCTTCGCCCGGGCGGCTGTATTCGTAAGGTCCGCGATAGGTCACGGGATCTTTGAGGAAATTGCCATGGCCCGGAGGCGTCGGAGTCGCCCACTCCAGCGTGGTCGCATCCCATGGGTTATCGTTTTGGACCTTCTTGCCGAATTTCCATGAGAACAGCAGATTGATCATGAAGGGAATTTGGAATAAGGCCATCGTCCAAGCTCCCATCGACATGATGATGTTCATGTCAATATTCTGAACAACCGTGTTACCGAAAACGTTGACGCTGTCGGTCGCTTTGGAGAGATAGGCATCGCCGCCATTATACCAACGGCGGTGGAAGCCGGCCATGCCTTGCACGAGCATCGGGAAGAAGATGAGATTCATGCAGATCAGGCTAGGCCAGAAGTGTAGGTGGTTGAGCGTTTTGCTCATGAATCGACCGGTGATTTTCGGATACCAGTGGAGAATCCCGGCAAAGAAGCCAAAGAGAATCCCCGGCGCGACGACGTAGTGGAAGTGACCGATCACATAGTAAGTATCGTGCAGGTGAAGGTCGGCGAGATTGAAGGCCAGCGGCAGACCGGTGAGCCCGCCGATGCCGAACATGGGGATGAACGCGCAGGCCCACATCATCGGCGGCGTGAAGCGAATCGAGCCGCCCCAGAGCGAAATGAGCATTGCGGTGATGATCACCACGGAAGGAACCGAAATCAGAACCGTAGTCGTTTGGAAAAAGGTCGAAACTGCAGCCCCCATGCCGGTCATATACATGTGGTGAGCCCACACGACGAAGGAGAGGAAACCGAGAACCAGCACCGAATAGACCATCGACTTGTAGCCCCACAGCGGTTTGCGGGTATTGGCCGGAATGATTTCACTCACGCAGGCGAAGGCCGGAAGCAGAAGCACATAAACCTCCGGGTGACCGAGGAACCAGAACAAGTGCTGGAACAATAACGGCGAACCACCGCCGGATAGATCTGCCAGGCCCTCGCTCTTAGTGAAAAGCCCCGAAGGCATGAAAAATGACGAGTGCCCGACGCGGTCCATCAGCTGCATGATACCTGCTGCCTCAAGCGGCGGGAAGGCAAGCAGCAGGAGGAAACCGGTCACTAGCATCGCCCAAACAAAGAACGGCATCCGCATCCAAGTCATGCCACGCACCCGAAGGTTGATGATGGTTGTGATGAAATTGACCGAACCGAGAAGCGAAGAAGTGATGAGAAACACCAATCCGATCAACCATTGCGTCTGACCTGCCAGCCATTGATTGACCACTTGACCGTCTGCGAAACCGGCGAGCGGCGAATAGTTCGTCCAACCCGACTTGGCGGAACCGGACTCTAGGAAGAACGAGGCGCACATAATCAGACCACCGACCAGATAGACCCAGTAGCTGGCCATATTCAGACGTGGAAACGCCATGTCGGGAGCACCTATCTGAAGTGGCGTCACGTAGTTGCCGAAAGCACCGAAGCCCAGCGGCACGATGCCGAGGAACACCATGATCGTTCCGTGCATCGCACCAAACATGTTATAAGTCTCCCCTGTGACCTTGCCGTCCTGCAACCAGCGAGCCTTCCAGCCATCCGTGAATACCCAGCTCATCCACTCGGGCAGCGGCTGGTGCGGATAGGCGATGCTCCAACGCATCACCATCATCAGATAGAATCCGAAGGCAAGGAAGCACAGCGCGGTGATGCCGTATTGGAGGCCGATCATCTTGTGATCGGTCGAAAAGATCCATTTCCGGATAAATCCCGGATCATGGTGATGGTCGTCATGGTGGGCGTCGTGCCCGGCGTGTGAGGTGGCGTGAGAGCTCATAATTACGTCTTTCGGCGTTGGTAGTCTGAAATAGGATGGAGGCGGCTGAAAAACCCGATCAAGGAGCTTTCGCAGGGGCCAGGGTAATTGGATCGAGCAGTGCCTTCGGATCGAGAACGTCGCCCGGCAGCGCCTTGACGTGATCGGCGGTGAGTTCCGCGTCAGTCACTGACTTACCAACGTTCTTGCGGGCAGCGGAAATTTCAAGTGCAGCCTTGGCCATGTCGGTAGTAATCACATCGCCAACGGTATTGCCGAAGTTGTTACGAACGTAAGTCATGATTCCCGCGAGGTCTTCGGCGGCCATGCCAATTCCCTGCGGCGGCATGGCACCGTAGGTCTTGCCGTCACTGACTGGCCCGTCGAGACCGTTAAGAATGATCATGGCAAAGCGCTCGGTTTCACCGGTGACCCAAGCCGAACCGACGAGGGAAGGGAATGTCGAACCATTGCCTTTCGCGTCTGAGCCGTGGCAACCATTGCACTTGGCGGAATAGATTTTCGAGCCCTTGGCCATGTAGGCGGCGAGCGCTTCTTTCGGCACCGGACCCGTGTCACCGGCACCGGGAGCGGGGGTCCGCTCGTAGCGCTCGCGGAAAGTCGATCCGTAGGAAAAAAAACGTCCGCCACTGCCGAGAATTCCACCGGCGACCAGCAGGACCGCGCCGCAAGCGACCAAGGCCCATAACGAAATCGGCTCGATGCCATTGTCAACGATCCGCTTTTCGCGGGCGCACGCGGCGGCTTCGCGGACGACTCGCCCATGAACCTCGGTCACATTGATCGAGTCCTCGAGGTCTGGTGTTTGCTTGGGCAAAGACATGAGTGAAATTAGGTATTAAATAAATGAATTCAAGGGGCGTCCTTGGATTTTGCAGGGGCGAAATTCAGCACTGCGGGAACGGGTTGGTCCTTTTTGAGAGAAAGCAGGTAAGAAATAAGTGCCTTCGCTTCGGAGCTGGGGACCAGTTCGGTATCACTGCGCTTGCCGAAAGGCAGCGCATCGTTCGACGGATTTCCCGTGACCTTGCGTTTTTCGAACAAAAACTTGTGCGGTGGGCAGGTCGATTTCCAACGCTGCGGCTCTAGGCTCGGATTGTAGAGATGAGCGAAAAGCCACTGCTTAGCATCACCACCGGCCGCATACTCCGTCTCTACGCGGCGGCCGAGATTCGAAAGATCCGGACCCATGCGCGAAACGCCAATTTGCGCGAATTTTTCACCGAAGAAATCATAGGCATTGGTTTCACGGCGTGTATCGCCGCGATCCGGATCCGCCTTCAAGCCGCCCCAATCAGACCGATAAAGGTCGTTTCCTGCATAGGTAGGGCGGACGAGCTGCGTGTGGCAAAGATAGCAGCCATTTTCTGCATAGACCTGCGCGCCGTCCGCAATCCGTCCGGTGCGCTTGGGGAAGAAAATGCCGGTGCTGCCATCGGTCGCTTCGGAAAGCTGGATGGGCGCCAGATTGCGCATCTTGATGAATGGCACGACGATGATCGCCAGCCAAGCGACGCCGAAGCTGGCGGATAAACCGAGGATGAATGTGCGGAAGCTCATTGGAAAAAAATTAAAATTTGAAATCTGAAATTTCAGATCAGTGGGCGGCCATGTGCCCCGGACCGGCGTTATCGATATCGCCCTCTTCGCCATGCGGGCTTGCGCCGTGACCGTGCTCGGAAATGAGCAAGGTCGGATGCGAACTGCGGCGGCCGAGGCGCAACCACATCAGGGTCAGGTGGATGAAAAAGAACACGTTAGAAAACAGAATGAAGCACCAGGCGATGGTCGTGGCCACCGCATACGGATAGGCGCGGGTCGCGGCACCTTGCCATGGCTGCTGCCATTCTTCCTGACCGATCCCCTGCTGCAACCCGCCGAACAAAGCGACCAAGGCGACGGTGACGATGCCATAAACCGAGAACAGGAAGTGAATATTGATCAGGCGACGAGAAAGCCACTCGCGACGCGTCACCCGTGGAACGATGAAGTAAACTGCGCCGAACATCACGAAGCTGAAAAACCCATAGAGCGCGAGAATTTCAAATCCATAACCGGAGAGCGAGAACTGCGTGAGCGGCAGCGTGGAACCAGGCAGATTGAGGACAACCGCAGAGAGTGCGAGAAGGATCAAGCCACCGATGCCAGCGAGGGTGAACCGGAGCGCGGGGCTCCCCGCAACCACTTCCGGGGAAGCAAGCGTCGTGCGAAGTAGATTGATAGAAGCTGCGATCGCAGGCACAAACAGCAGCACCGTGGCACCCGCACCCACGTAAGGCAGGAAATAAGGAATTGGAGCACCCACGAGTTTTTGCATGCCCGCCCATGGCGCGATGATCGCCAGTGACCAGAAGCCGAGTTTCGCCAACGAGTAACTGTGAACCGGGTGGCCCGTCACCTTGGGAGCTAGATAGTAAGCGGTCCCGAGAGCGACGGGAGTGAAGAAGAGAAACATCAAAGCGGATTTATACCAGGCATTGATTCCAGCAGCCATCACCGGATGGCCGGGAATGCAGTGGAGCAAGGTGTTTGCCGTAATGAAAATCCATGGAAACCAAACCATCGCGGCTAGCAGATACCACTGGGAGATATAAACATGGCCCTCCGGGCGCACGCGGAATTGGATGAACGACCAGATCAGAATTGCAAAATAACTGACCAGCAACACCGGCCAAGTAAATGTGGGAAACTCCATCCATGGCATGCCCGTGCCGTTGCCCGAGAGAATTCCAACCAGTCCGAGAATCACGCCCAAGTTCCAAATATGTCCGGCCGTGAGAATGAGTCCCGCCGCCGTGCATTCCTTACGGGAAAGCCGCGCCATCATCCAGATAATCATCGCGAAAGCCGCTTGAAATCCCCAACCGTAAATCAGCGCATTGATATGAGCAGGGAAAACCCGTCCATAAGAGAGATAAGAGCAATTCGCTAGAAACTCGGGACTATGCACCTTCGCGGAAGCGATGATTCCGAGCACGATCGAAACGGCGAGCCACGCAGCACCGCTGGTCAGAAAAAACATGACTGGGTGACGCAGCGAACGATCAATCCCCGCGCGAAGCAAGGCGTCCTGAGCCGTAGAAGTTTGGATGGCGGATGACATCGGCTTTAGAAGATAGAAAAGGGAAACGAAATTAAGGCTTGGTGAGTTCCGCAGCGCTGAGTTGTGGCTTACCCACTTCACTGCGCAACGCGGCGACTTGCTCGGGCTTCACGGCGGATGCCTTGTTGCCGAAGCTGTTGCGGATATAGGTGAGCACGCCAGCGATCTGCTCGTCAGTCTGATAGTTGAGAGCCGCCATGCCGCCGGGCATGTTGTATTCTTTGCCCGCCACCGTGATCGCGCCCTGCAGACCGCGCAGCTGGATACGGATGAGATTGGAAACCGGACCGGTCACCCACTCGGAACCCGCGATGGGCGGAGCAATCGGTCCACCTTCGCCATTCTGACCGTGGCAGGCACCGCATATCATGTAGGAGACTTTTCCAGCAGCCATCACGGCGGGATCGATCGGGGCATCGGTCGCTGCCGGAGCATCAATCGCTGAAGTATCCACTGCAGGAGCGGCGGCAAGTTTCTTGGAAGTTTCGGAACCGGGAACGACTTGCGCCGGCGTCTCGACAGCCACTGGCTTGGAAGCTGCGAGCTGCTTGCCGACTACCAGCGTCGCGGTCTTGATCGCCTCGGCGGAAAGACTCGCAGCCTG
>JBEGUC010000071.1:0-12002 GCA_041179105.1 Verrucomicrobiota bacterium
TCGGGATTGGCCGGATTGGTATTGAGCAATCCCTCCTCCCACGAGTTGAGGGTGTCGCCATCTGGATCGACGTCGTTGACGCCTACCCGGAAAAACGACCGGGATTCATCCGGGTGAAAGGAAAAGAAGTTGTTACCTGAGACGGTGGCGGTGATGGACTCGCCCAAGGGCTGCCAAGAACCCGGGTTGAGACCCGAAGAGCCCTGGGGTTGATAGGATTTCCCGATGAGCTGGGACCAAGTGAAATCTAGATTCCCGGGGACGGTGGAGCTCCCGGAAAGGCTACCCCGGAAAAGACCATCCACACCGAAGCCGCGTAGAGGATTGGTGCCGGCGATCGATTCGCTGAGGTTATTGATTCCATCGCCGTCGGGGTCGGAGTTCGGGGCTTGACCCGGAACAAGCGTGCCATTGTCCGATGTTGAAAAGCCATGAAGGGCTTCCCACAAGTCTGACATGCCATCTGTGTCGTCGTCCACAATTGCGGATACTGGCTGAATCAGCGCTCTGACGCGTAAGATGGGCAGGAGGTAAGATTTCATGGGCAGGAGACAATAAATTCTGGCAAAGCTACCCTTTCACAGAAGAACAAAACAGTCCTTTAGGGGAAGGTGATCGCAAAGCTTTAATTTCTTGAGGAGCCTATGAACCGGCGCAACCGGATCAGAATTTCTCAATTTGAAGGCGCTCGCAATTTGAACTCACCCAGAATCCTCGGAGCCAGCCGGGCCAACCAGCTCGTGAGATCCGCAGCGGCGGCGGTTTCCGGCAGCGCTTCGAGGTTATTGAGATTCCAGCGGTAAATGAGTTTGTAGCCATCCCATTCGCCGGCCGCGCCGCAATCGCGCATCCAGCGGGCGGCCTGGCGATTCTCCGGGTGAACGTAGCCGACGATGGACTCCGCACCGGCGCGGAAAGCAGTGAGCCACATGATCGCAAGCAGCAGCGTGCCGATGCCGCGGCCTTGGTCGTCGTCCAGAACGATGAAGGAAATTTCCGCCTCGGTGGAGTCGCCCGTCCCCCGCCACCAACTCGCCCCGCCGAGCGGGCAGAATTCGCGAGTGAGATCGAGCACCGTCCAGGTCACATGCCTCGCGGGATCTTGGTTGAGCACCCGGTCGAGCATTTTCTCACCGACCACTTCGCCCGTGTGGGTCCAGAAACGGTTGTAACGCGCTTCCGGCGACAAGCGCCGGTAAGCCTCCGCCAGCTCGGCCCGATCCTCTGAAATCAACGGCCGCACGATGACGGGCGTGCCGTCGCGCAGTTCGAGTTCCAACCGCTCGGGAGTTTCCATGCGGGAGAGACTTTGTTCAATCAAAGGCAGATCCGCCGGAATAACACATCTAGCGGCAACTGCATGCCGATGTAGAAATCCCCAAATTCACCGTAGCGCGCGGTCACCTCGTCGAAGCGCATTTCGTAAACAATCGACTTTATATCGATGGTGTCCTTCGCCAGTAAAGTGACGCCCCACTCGAATTCATCGAGCCCGGCCGAGCCGGTGATGAGCTGAAGAATCCGGCCAGAGTAGGTGCGGCCAACTTTGGCGTGGCCGGCCATCAGCTTCTTGCGCGCCTCGAAATCGAGCGAATACCAGTTGTCCCCGCCGTTGCGGCGCTTGGACATCGGGTAAAAACAAATCACCGGCCAGTCCGGCAACACCGGATAGAGGCGGTGCTTGAGATAATGCGCCATCCGCTCGTCGAACGCCTTGAGCGCGGCTTCAAATTCCGGTGTCCCTTCCACGAGACCGTCCTCGGCGACGAGGGTTTCTGCCGCGTATTGCTCGCGGCTGGTGGTGTATTCCGAGCTCTCGGTTTGGGAAAGGTAGGAATACGTCGGGCTGAGAATCTCCGGCCCGAGGGAAAGACTGAGCTGTTTTTCAAACATGTTAGCCACCTGCAAGTCTGGCGTCAGCAGCATGAAACCGAGGTCCGCCTTGGGCGTGGCGACGGAGAAAATTAACAAGTGCGTGTCCGGCGTGGCGCGGATTTCCTGCACCAGTTCAGTGAGGCGAGTCTTGGCCTGACGCTGCTCTTCGTCGCTGTAAAGCGACCATTGCGCGTGGTCGACGTGATAAAATAGATGCATGACGTGCCAGCCTTCCCGCGGCACGAGTGGAGTGATTTCTTGATTGGACATGGCGGTGGAATTCAGCGGCGGTCGGTGGAGACGTTCATTTCGAAAAGTTTCTTGAAAGCAGGCCCCGGCGAGTTCTCCGAGGGGGCCTCATAAACCTGCACCGCCCACGGCTTGCTTTGCCCGGTGCGGTAGGCGGCGTGCATTCCCACCTCCTCAAAGCCGGCGGTCGCAGCCACCTCCAGTGAGGTCTCCGCCTGGATGGCGCGAGTCACCGCATCGCCGATAACCTTGCCGTCACTGTCGCGGAAAATCACCCGAATCGCGGCCGGCCCGCCTTTCACCGTTAGGCAGACCACAGGCACCAGCTGGGTGTCGCGGCGGAAGGTCTCGGCATGGGCACCTTCGGCAATCGGAGCGCGCCAGTAACTGCCCGCAGAGACTATCGTTAGGTGCTCGCCTTTGAGCGGTAAATCATTCGCCTCAAAACCCCCGGACCCGTCCGGTAAATCATGGATAGTCTTGAAATATACGACTCCCCCACCCATCAACAGCATTAATAACAAAACCACCATCCCGATCCGCTCCACCTTGGACAAATTCAAATGAGGACGTAGCGAGACGGGTTCGGCTTTCTCCTGGATCTGCGGCGAAAATTCGTCCAGCCCAACGATCGGCAGAGTTTTCGGCGCGATTTCCTCAATCACGAGCTCCGGCGGCGCAAGCACACTGACAGGAACAGATTCCGCCTCCGAAACGACGACTCGCACCCGGGACTCCGGCGGTGCCTCATCCCCATCATCAAGCTCGTCAAATTCGAAGCCCGCCTTCGAGTGATGCGCCGGATGGGCCACCGGTTGCGCTCTCGTCCGCTTCTTACTAACATTGAGTTGAATGCGCTCCGCGGTCTCCGGCCCGAACGGTGGCAGGGATTCCTCGGATTTCGCCAAACCACCAACCGTATGGCTTTTCACATTTCCAAAACTCCGGGGAATGGGAATCCCCAACGCCCGCCCGGACTTCGGAGCCGGCTCCAGACTTTCCTCGTCCGGCGCCGCCGCCTCGTCAAAATCCCACAAATCCTGCTCTGTCGAATCCTTGATAATATCGCTCTTAATCGGGCGGTAGCGCGGAGGAAGAGATGATCCGTCGGAGGATGAAGATGTCTTGGGTGTCATAACGGGTGCGACGGGATTTTTAGAACGAGCACTCCGACTTGACCAGTGCGAAAGCCGAATCCGAAACCCCACAAACAGAACCGGTCACTCGACTCTCTCAAAACTGCCAACCTCCAGCGGCTGGCGGCCCCAGCGTTTCCTGCTCGAAATCCCCGCTATCGTTCCGTTCCGAAATCGTTACGATTTCCTCCCAAACATCCGCAAGGCACGGATTCGCGAGCAGTTTCGGCAGGAGCTGAATGTCGTAGGGCGTCAACGGGCTTGCCAGCTCTCCTGCCCGCCAGCGCATGCGGAACGCCACCACAGGCCGCGACGTCGCTTCGCGCAGCTTGAGTAAAATCTGCCATCCCGCCGGATCCGTATCGCCGAAATGATGGTGCGGAAGGGTGATTGGCAACTTCTCCAACAACTCCCGAAAAGCCGGAGTCGGAAACGATGTGGTCGCGATCAATGTCCGCCGGTCCAGATTCGCCGCAGCGTATTGGCGGAACGTCGTCTTGCGATTCTCGATGCTTAACAGCCGCTCCGCAGTCGTGGAAATCCACGAACAGCATGCTAAATCCGCAGCGGATATCAGCACATTCGCCAAGCCATCGAAGTCATGAATGCTGCCGTCTGGAAAATGCAAACACACCGGACCATGCAGCTCGACATGTGAATCACCCGCGGCAAGGCCAAGCGATTTCAGCGAAATTTCTGTCCTAAACAAACGCGCCAAACCGGATTCGAAGCTCCGCTGATGGCGCTCGAGTTCCTTCGAATCCAACCCGATCTCCACGCTCGCCGCCCGGATCAAAGTGCCCGCCGACCATTCTTTTTCACTGAGCTTTTTCACCCCATCGAGCAACCGCCGCAGCGTGTCTGGATGACTCCAACTGAACGGCCGCAGCGACCGCCCTTGCGAAAACGCCACGCGCAACAACTCACAAAGCACTGCCCATTCTGATGGAAACCTCGAATGCCCATGCTCGGAAAATTCAGCCACCACCTGCAGCGCGGCCGCCTGCAAATCCACACTCGTGGTCCCGCCGAAGCGCTCGATCAACCACGTCTCTGAAGCCAGCGGCAGAGTCACCCGCTCGATCAGATATTGCCGGTAGCGGTGGCGTTTCAAAACCAGCTGTCCGCAAGCCTCCGCTTCCCGCGCCGCCGTCGCCTGATCCTCCGCGCTGGTGATTCCAGCGGCTTCCAATAATTTCACCCAATCCTGCGAGAACGCACGGTTCGGCGCAGTCACCCGCTTACCCCGAGCAGCACGCCAGCGACGATAGAACTCAGCAAGCCAGGAACTTTTCACTCTGGAGGCAAGTTGGATGTTTTACTTCATCCCACGTTCACCGGCACCAACGTCATGGTGTCGTTACCGAAGATGTCAATGACCTTGATGGCCACGGTGTAGCGACCGGGCTTGGCGTAGATATGGCTGACGGTGGTCATTTCCAGCTCGCGATCGCGGCGGGTGCGGAAGCTCTGCCACTCGTTCTCGAAGATGTAGGCTCCAGTCCAGCGTTCCTCAAAGTCGATGAACTCGCCGGATGCGGCGTCCACCACGCCGGGCAGCTCTCCGTCCACGCCCATGGTTTTGGCCATCTTGATGATTTCCTTACGGCTCTCGTAGTTGAAATCCACGGCCCAGTAGTCCACCCAGTCGGTCCACTTCTTAGTGAGCACCTCGCGGCGGACGATGCCGTCCTTGTCCTTGGTGAATTTTGCGAGCTGCCCGGCATCGCAGACGACCTCGCTCTTTCCGGCCTTCATTTCGGCGGTGATGGAGTCCACCAAGCCTTGCGAGTAATGGACGGAAAAATCGGTGAGCTCGATGCTGAGGGCGAGCTTGTCCTTCTGGTCGTAGCGCGGGGTGGCCTCGACGTAGGCGATATCGGCGAAGCGGACTTGGCCCTTCTCCACGGCACGCTTGTCGAAGACTTCTGGCGGGATCGTCTTGGGCGCGATGTCGATGCCCTTCTGCTTGGACTCCTCCAGCACGGCGGGAAACAGGCCCATCTCGAACTCGAAGGCCAGCACGTCCACCCGCGTGGCCCCGCGCTTGCGGCATTCCATGATGACTTCTTCCACGAACAGGCGGCCGACGGGCAAATTGATCGGGCCGACGACGACCAGCCGCCCGCCGTTCTTTCCATGGAAAAACGCGTCCTGCGAACCACCGGAAACCAAAGGTTCCGCCCGATACGCCTTGAGGATGAGATCCCGGAATTCCTGTTCCTTGCGAGCGAGCGCCTGCTCCTTCTTTTTCCCGGTGAGCCGCCCGCCGACGTTGAGGTAGGCCTGGCGCTCGTAGCGGCCGAGGTTGAGCACCTCGAAGGCGCGGAACGGCTTACCCGCCGTCTTCAAATCCCGCTGCACTTGGATCAAGCGCTTGCGCGTGGTGTGGATGCCGAACTTGCCGAGATCACTGGTGATCCACTTGCGCCCGAGCTTTTCGGCGACGGCGGCGGTGGTGCCGGAACCGCAGAAGAAATCGGCGATGAGGTCGCCTTCGTTAGAGCTGGCGCGGATGATGCGTTCGAGAAGCGCTTCGGGTTTTTGAGTGGCGTAGCTTGTATCTTCTTTTGCCTGTGAGTTTAGCGGTGAAATATCAACCCAGACAGATCCTACCGGCACGCCTTTGCTCTCATCAAGAAAACGCCGTAACCGAGGACGACCGCCCTCTTTCTTCGGAAGTTCAATCTTACCTTCCTTGAACAGACTTTCCATTGTCGCCAGCTCATATCTCCAGCCCATAGGAGGCGGTAAACAGCCTCGCCATTCATACATCATATTTGGGCGGGGACTTGGGCTTGTTATGTTGTCCAATTGATAAGCTCGCCCCTCAGAATTTTTTTGGTTAAATCGCGCCAAATACTCTTCGCTGTATGGCTCATGTTGTTGGTTCCAAATAAATCTATCGCCTTTGGTTCTCCAGAGAATTGAATCATGTGTAATCCCCCAACGTTGACTGTCTCCGTGTGCAGTCACTCGTTTCCACGTTATCATGGCATTTGCTCCTGAGCCTGGAAATACCTCGCGGATAATTGCTTCAATCGCAGGCGAAACATCCGGCCCCATGTGCACATAGATGCTCCCCTCCGGGTGCAACAAATCCCGCATCAGGATCAACCGTTCATAAATCATCGAAATGAACGAATCCGCGCCGCGTCCCCAGGTATCGCGGTAGGCGATTTGTTCGAGGAGGTTGGGTTCCTTGTGGAAGGTTTCGCCGCCGATCTCGATGTCCATGGAGAAGTCCGCGCCGACGTCGAAGGGCGGGTCGATGTAGATGAGCTTGAGGCCGCCGGCGTCCTCGATCTGGCGGCGGAGCGCGCCGGACTTGAGGGAGGAGAGGATGAGTTTGTTGTCGCCCCAGATGAGTTTGTTGGTCCAGCCCTTGGTCTGGCGGCCGCTCATGTCGAGGAGGTCGGGCTGGAAAGAGGAAGAAGTGGGCGAGACGCCCACTCTCCTTGGTTCGTCGATGTGCTCCAGCGTCTGGAAGGGCAGGATGGCGGTGCAGACTTCGCGGGTCTTGCCGTTCCAGACCAGCTCCACCTCGCGCTTGTCGGCGAAGAGCAGGAAGCGGTATTTCTCGGGCAGCGGCTTGCCCTGCTCGATGAGCTTGATGAGATCGCGCTTCTCAAGCTCGGTCAGGTCGTAGTGTTCAGTGGATGGTCGGGCCATGGTAGGTGAGGAAAATGGGAGAGTCAGTCAAATAACCGTCAAATAAGATTTCGGCTTATTTTTAGTGGGTTATGAGGATTTTCAGTCAGTGCCCGGGATTCCAGTCAAATAAGAATTGGAACACGGACGATTGGCGGGATGGAGCGGCTTATTTTTTCTGGCTTCCTTTGATTTTCATATTCATACGGAAACCAATAGGTTGTGGGTAATTTATTTGATTTTCCCAGTTGTTTTCGGCGCTTCCTTTGATTTTAAAACAAAAGAAGAGGCGTGAGCTTGGAAACGCTGGCTGACCCGCATTCTCGGTCAAAGAGGATCGGTAAAGGGTTGCTGGAGTTGAATGGTTTCATTGTTTTCCCCGCGCTCGTTTGATTTTCATAAGTCACTAATGATAATTTGATTGGGATAAATTTATTTGATTCATCCCTTTGATTCTCGTGACTCCTTTGATTCAGAAACCAGAATCCACCGGGATGAGGAACGTGTTCCCGTATTACGGATACTAAGGCTTCGGCTGAGTCTCCCGAGAAGGTTGTGAACTTTTGTCTTTCGCTGCCCGACATCCAGAGATTCGGGCAGTTTGGGCCAGAGCAGGTCATCGAGTTCGGCGCGTGACGCCTGTTTCCATTGGGCGAGATAATCGAGCACGAGCTTTTCCAGGAAGGAGTCGTCCTGGCGACGGGTCCGGATGTAGGCGGCTCTCTGTCCGGTGGCCGCAGCCACAAGGGAGGATATGTGGAGGTGGGGCTTGCGACCTTCCACGAGTTTGCGGCGGCGGAGGGAGTTCACCGTTTCCGATGCCGGGGTGATTCCTTTTTGCACGCGATCCAAAGCGACGATGTCAACGAAGTCGAAATCCGGATTAGCGAGGAGCATTCGGCTGTAGTTTTCGTCGATGAAGCGGCCCTGAAGCCTTAGCACGACATGGTCCGGACCGATCTTGTCGTAATCTGGAAGCGGAAGTAAGCGACTGGCTTGGCCTTTAAACATGATCTCGCGGATACCAAAGCCCATGGTGTCGATCATTCTTAGATTCACCATGGCTTCGGCAAGCAGGCGGTTCCTGTAGCGGGAGGGGGTTTTGTCAGACAGGTAGTAGTCTGCGGGGCTACCGTCAAAAAACGCACCGGCATTCTGAAATAAGAGTTCAGACGGCCGCTCAATGACGAGAACCCGCTCACAATGCGTGTAGTCCTGATGGGCAATACAATTGTGTAGGGCTTCCAAGACGATGCGTTGGTCGTATTTGGAGATTTCGACAGGGATCAACTGCCCCGACGGAAGAACGGTCAGGCGAATATTGCGGATGTTTTCATAAAGCTTGGAGGTGGCGAGCAGGAAAGGCGGATGAAAATGTTCGTAGGCGTGTTCCGGCCCTTCGAGTTTCCAACTCAGTTCGGCGACATGGGGCGATAGATGGTGTACCGCTTCCGGCTTACCCAACAAGATCAATGCCGCCCTGGTGACGCCGCCTTGAATGGTGAATCTCGCTTTGTCGAGAAATGTCCCAAGGTCCCAGCCACGAATGGTGCTTTCTGGGATGCGCTCGCGGTATTTGGAGATGAAAATTTCACGCGCCTTGGCCAGCGCGTCAGGATCAAGATCGTCCAGCGTAGCCTCCCGGCAGATCACGGCGGACCAGTCTTCGGAAACGGATTGAACACGAATTTCGTCGAGTTTCACGAGAGAGAGCCCGGTGAGACTCTCGCCATTGCGGGCATAGTGGTGGGTCTGCCATCCAATGGGAATGCCACGCGGGGCGGGTGGAATCTCGAAAAGAATCACGCGGCCTTCCTCGGTAAGGAGTTCGTGAATTTCCCGGAAGGTGGTGGAAGGATCGCAGCCATCCGCGATTTGCTGCTTGAGGCTATGAAGGCGATCTCGATCTCGGCGGTAAATAGTACCGACCACTTTGCGAGTGCTGTTTTTCACTCCAAAGACGAGCCATGCGGAGTCGAGGCCACGAAGGTTTGCCTCATTTGCCAGAGCGGAGAAATACTTGCCGATGTCGGAGAGTTTGAAACTGTTGTCAGCCTCTTTGAATTCAATGCACTCACCTTCCCAATCAGAGATCAGCGAATGGAGTATCTCCTGAAGTTGAGCTTGAGTCTTCATGCCTTGTATTCCGTGAAGCTGGTGGCGAGATCGGCGAGGGAGGCAGGCTTGTGTTTCTCGAAGCCAACTTGATCGACGTAGAGGAAATCATAGCGCGTGCCGTTCTCTTCGGCGGCGGTGGCGTCGGCGCACCATTGGCTGAGGCGGGCCATTTTTTGCGGGAGGTCGAGTTCCTCACGGCCTTTGGTTTCGATGATCCAGACGGTGCCTTTCGAATCACGGGCGATGAAGTCGGGGACGTAATTCGAGAGGTCGCCGTTGGCCTTCACGTAGTCGAACTTGAAGCCGATGGCGAGGTAGTTCTTGGTTAAGGCTTGCACGTCTGACGCAGCTTCTAGAAAGGCAGCGAAGGCCAGCTCGAAGCCCCCGGCATTCACTTCGCCGACGATTTTGGTGAAGATGGATTTTTGCGCAGCGAGGAATGGTCGATGCTCGGTGCGGAAGGGTCGGGTGTTTCGGAGGTGGATGTAGCCATCAATCCGAGTCGTGCCGGTATCGGCGATGGTGAGGGCGTTCATCGCGGACTTGAAGGAATCGTAGAGGATTTTTCCGGCGTCCGGCTCGGAGAGGTTGCGGATGATGACGGGGTCTTCGAGATCGACGCCGGGATGAAGAGGAACCACGGATGAACGCGGATGGACACGGATGGATTCAGAAGATGATAATTCCCTATCTTTTCTTGATCCGTGTTCATCCGTGTCCATCCGTGGTTCGAATAAATGATATTTCATGAAATCCCGGACCTTCGGGTAGAGCACGTCGTAGCCGCCGACGAGGCGGAGATCTTTGAGCAATTGGTTGGCGAAAAAACCAACGACGGAACGGTAGTCGGCGGGGCCGGAGCCGTCGAGGTGGACGGTGTGGTGGATGGCCGAGTCGAGCATGGTTTTGAAGACGATCTCGCGAGTTTCCTCGGGCGTGAAGGGTTTGAGCGGGAGGCGTTTGTTTCCCAAGGCGGCCGGATCAAGCGCGTGGAGGTCTTTGAACTCGCGCTGGAAACGGCGGCTGAGTTTGGGGATCGGGATTTCTAGCCCGGCGAGGTTTTTGTCAGGACTTTCGGTGTCCACCTCAACGATCAGCGACTCCTTCCGCGTGGCTCCGGCACCCATCGGCACTTGGTCGAAGGTGACACCTTCGCTCTGAATGGTTTCTACGAAATCCATGAAGGCAGGCGTGCCCATGACGGAGACGGTCTCGCGCTCATCGCTGCCGAAATACATACGGCGCAGGCCGCGGCCGAGGGTTTGCTCCGGGAGGATGTTCGATTTCGCGGCATAAGCACGGAGGCCGACGATGGTGGTGACGTTTTTTACGTCCCAGCCTTCCTTGAGCATGAGCACGGAGACGATGGCCTTGAAGGGGGATTTCCAGGAGTCGATCTCGTTGGATTGCTTGCGCAGGAGTTCGAGTTCTTCCTTGTTTTTGCCGGAGGAGGCTTCGGAAATATCGCCATTGTTTTTGGTGTGGATGGTGAGCACGGCACCTTGCAACTCGGGGCAAATTTTTTGGAGATATTCGCCGACTTCATCGCAATTCTTGGTGTCGTCCACCATCACGAAGAGCACCGCCTTCTTGCCGAGCGCTTCGTGTTCCGCATAACTCTTGCGCCATTCCTCGACGCCGAGGGCGAGGAAGTCCGCGTATTTGTCCGAGAAAATGGCGGTCTTTTTTTCGTGAAGTTTCGCCCGGCTGGCGGCATCTGGCAGGACGGGATGCTTGACGACGTTTTGGTAAATGGCCTCGACCAGCGGATAGTCGGACACGGTTTGGACAAAGATCGCGCCATTGTCATGACGCGGCGTGGCGGTGACATCGATCTGCAAGGTGAGGCGGCAGTCTTTCTGGAGCATCTTGTGATGAATGTCCTGGATGGACTTGAACCACGCCATCTTGGGATTGTGGATGTGGTGCGCTTCGTCATTGAAGACCGCGAGTTCCTCGATTTCCCGCACGATTTCGCCGAGGTCGGTCTTGCTGTCGGTGGTCTTGCCCTTGGGCTTGGCACCGAAAACATCCGAGAGGAAATAGTCGCGCAAGTCGTCGTCCTCCAGCGATGGCTCAGGCACGTCGCCGAGGAAGACTCGGTGGATGTTAGTGAGGAAGATGTTGCCGGTTTCGCGGAGCACGCGGACGTCGTCTTGAATGTGGAGAGTGAGTTGGAAATCGTCGCGCCAGTTTTGGCCCTGATACCCGTTGTCGGGGAGAATGGGGTCGTTGAAGAAGATTTTCAGTCCATCGAAGTCGGCGCGGAGGCGGTCGAGGACGATGATGTTCGGGGCGATGACGAGGAAGTTCCGGGAGAGCGTGGATTCCGGTTCGTAGAGTTTGTGGAAAAAGCTCCAAGCGATGAGCAAGGAGATGACTTTGGTTTTCCCCGCACCGGTCGCCATTTTTAGGACGTAGCGCGGCCAGTCTTCGGAGAACATGCCGTGAGAGACGGAGCCGGATGCATCGAAGCGGAGGAGGTCGAACTTGTCGCGGGCTTTTCTGACGTCGTGGAGCCAGATGACCGTTTCCACAGCTTCGCGCTGGGCGTAATAATATTGGAATGGAGAAAGGGAGCCGTCGGCGGTTTCAAGGAGATGGTCAGTTTCAAACCACCACTGAAGCAAGGCTACAGATGTTCGAGAGGCGCCGGAATAATCCGCATTACGCCATGCATGGACCTCCTCCCGAATTTTCGAAACCAGTGGCGGCAACAACTTTTCGTAAGCGGTGCTCCGGAGCGTTTCGTCAGCAGGAAACCAGCGCTGCTCCGGAATGAGTGGAGCGTAGGGCGAGGTTGGAAAGTCGGGATGAAGTGCCATGATGGTGAAAACGGAGTCGAAGGTGAGGAGGCTCTGGGAGGTGATGATGGTTCTTTAACGAATACTTGTCCAAGTCAGATCATAACAGGACTTCCAGCAACTTATCCCGATCCACCTTCACCACCCAGTTCTCGATGTTGGTGATCTG
>JBEGUC010000072.1:0-11862 GCA_041179105.1 Verrucomicrobiota bacterium
GGTGTAAGGGCAAACTAGAGTGAACGGCGTGCCGAAGCTCGGCCCCTTGCTCAGGCGCAGGGCGTCATAGACTTTCGGCGTCTTTTTCTGGGTCTTTAAAACGAAGGAAAGCAAGCCGCCGTAGCCAGCGCCCTTGTGCATGACGGCCTCGTAGTTTGCCTTATAAGTCAGCGAGGGATGCCAGACTTCCGCGACGGCGGGATGATTGGCGAGCCATGCGGCGAGCGCTTGGCCGTTGGCATTCACGGTCTCCATCCGCTTGGCGTAGCCTTTGAGATTGGAGAGCAGAACCTCGGCATCGCCGATGTATAAGGGAGAGCTCTCGGTTGAGTCCGCCGTCAAGGATTCGCGCAGGGCGTTGGCGACCGGCGAGTCGGCGCGGACGGTGGCCATCCCGGCCATGACGTCGCCTTTCCCGGAAATCCATTTCGTGAGGCTACCGGTCACCACGTCGGCGAAGCGCAGGGCATCCACGTTCAGCGGGCCGGCGGCGGAGTCGTCGATGATGAATGGCGTGCCGCTGTCTTCGCAGGCTTTCGCCACGCGATGAAGGTCGATGGTGCGCAAAAGTGGATTGCTGGGAACCTCGGTGAAAACTCCGGCGAACTCGCCTTGGCGGATACGCATCAGAGCCTCGTCGAAGGATTCTCCGCTGGCGTCGTTGAGATAGACGACCCCGTGGCCGAAAAGTTCCTGCACTTTCAGGCTGTCCACGTAGGGAAACTCCAATTGCAGGGTTTTCTTCCCGTCATGCATGCCGGGCAGGGCACGCAGGACGGCGGTGATGGCTGCCATGCCGCTGGTGAAAATAAAGGTGTCCTCGGGTGCTGCACCGCTGAATTTCGCCAGCGAGCGGGAAATGAGATGCGACTTCGAGCCTTCGCGCAAATTTCCATCCAGAAAATCTTGTGCCTGCCTGCTGCTGACGACCTCACCGGCGAAGCGCCAATATTCATCCGCCTCGCGCTTGGCTTTGGTCGGGACCACGAGCACTTGCAGGCCGTGGAAGCTGGCGATCCGCACGGCGGTTTCCGAGCGGCGCTCGACCCAGCGGTGCGCCCGTTGCACGGAAGCGCGGGTGGGCAGGACGATGACGTCTTCCTGTTCGCCGGCGACTTCGGCTTTGGCGGCGGAGAAAAGTCGCTCCACTACCGGGTGTTTGAAAAACCGGGGATAGCCGGTACGCATGCGTTTCACGATTTTCTCGCGGCCTTCTTCGTAGCCGAGGATGGAATCCCAAGTCGGCAAGCAGACCGAGCACGCGTGTGGAGAATCCGGAAGCGGCAGCCCCAAATCCTGTTCCTGCCATGCCGGGTCGGCTGATAGATCACGCTTCACCCCCCCTCCATGCCCCGGCGGCGGACTTAGGGCAAGCCGGATCAACGCGGATTGGCGAACAAATCCGCGGGAAGGAGGAAATCCGCGCGGATGCCTGGGTTGGGACGCTTTCAAAATCGGCACTTCATCGGCATCGACGCGCACAGAGCGACGCGAAAGTCAGCAAACTCAAGCCTCGCATCCAGCCGGACATTCGGCGATGATGCATGGCTGACGATGAACTCCCCCACCCCGGCTTGGCATCAGATGCTCGCTGCGGACGCCTGTCGCGAGATCGGCGGCGATCCGGGCCTTGGGCCTGACTTCCGAAGAGGCCGCGTTGCGCCTCGCGCGGCATGGCGACGAGTTCCGACCGCTCAATGAAAGCAAACGCCGGAAATTTCTCTCAATCGCCGAGCAAATGGCGGATCAATCCTTGCGCTTGCCGGCCGTCGCCATCGTTGATTCGTCCACGACTGACGAGAACGCGGGCTTTGGGCAGTTTGGCGGGCGAGCCGCTTTTCTCGGCTTCGTCGGCCAAATGGACCCACCGCGCGAGGAGGTGAAAGTCGCCGCCTGCCGTGCCGCAGGCATCCGGCCAGTGATGGTCACGGGCGACCACAAGGCGACGGGCCTCGCCATGGCCCGCATGCTCGGCATGGCGGAGGCTAACGACCGGGCAGTGAACGGGCCCGAGGAGAATGAAATGACGCGCAAGCCTATCTGCATCGGCGAGCCGCTGATCACCCGCGCGATTTTGCGCCGCATGGCAGTGATGGTGCCCACCTCCGCCGCCGCCACGTTAGGGTATTTCATCTGGCGGCTCTCGACCGGCGCACCCTTCGCCGTGGTGCAAACCGAGACCTTCACCCTGCTCGCCGCCTGCCAGTAGTTCAACGCGCTGAACTGCGAGAGCGCCACCCGCTCGGCGCTGCGGCTCGGCCTGCTCCGGAACCGCTGGCTGCTGGGCGGCCTGATGCTGGCCAACCTGCTCCAACTCGCCGTGATCTTGGATCTGTTTGTAACCCAGCCTGCCGCTGGTCAGTTTTGATTTTGCCGCTGTTTTTACCAAATCATCATGCGTAACGACATAAATGAATTGCGCCGCACGTCTGGCTGGTTTTGTCTCTCCGGGCTGTCAGGGACCGTAGAGGTTCGGCAAGCGAACCCCGCCAGGCCTTGATCGGAGCAACGGTAGTTTGTCCGAACTTGCTGCGGATTCCCTGGCGGCATTTTTTTGGCAACCCGACTGCCGCACATCACCATTTGTGGCAAGGGGGATAGGCTTCGATTTAGCGACTTTCGGCTCAGGTCCCCGGCAATCGCAACTTCGCTAACTCGTGCTCGATGATTCGTTCGCATTGCTCGATTTGGAGCTGCCGGCGACCGCGCGCTTCCTCGGCCAATTGCTCCAGAGTGTCGATGTCGTAAAGATAGACCTCCTCGATTTCGCCCACCGCCGGGTCGATGTCGCGCGGCACGGCGATATCGATGAAAAACAGCGGCCGATATTTGCGCGCGCGGCGGGCTTTTTCCACGTCCGCCCGCAGGACGATCGCGTGGGGGGCGCCGGTCGAGGAAATGACGACGTCCACGCGCTCGAGCACGCTTTGCCAATCGTCGAAGCGCACCGCGCTGCCGCCCATTTCGGTGGCCAGTTGCTGGGCGCGGTCGAACGAGCGGTTTGCGACGAAGATTGATTTGGCACCTCGGGAAACCAGGCTTTGCGCGGTGATCCGGCTCATTTCTCCCGCGCCGAGAATCATCACTTCGCTGTCTTTGAGATGGCCAAAAATTTTCTCCGCCAAATCCACCGCGACATTTCCAATCGACGTTGAACCTTCCTGAATCGAGGTTTCGGTACGGACCTTCTTGCCGACATTAAAGGCCCGTTGGAAAACCTTGTTTAAAACAACTCCGGTCGCACCAGCTTCGTGCGCTGATGCATAAGCCTGTTTGACTTGGCCGAATATTTCCGTTTCTCCGAGCATCATGGAATCGAGTCCACTGACGACTCGGCAGAGGTGGCGGGCGGCGTCCGCTTTTTCTTTCCGGTAGAAATGGGCGGCGATGCTGGAGTCCACTTGGATTTTTTGGGCCAGGCGGATTTCGATCCGTTCGAAGGCGGCGCGCGCGCCATCTGCGGCGAAGTAGAATTCCGTGCGATTGCAGGTGGAGATGACCACGGCTTCGCTGGCCTCGGCGAGAGCCATCAACTCGTTGGCGGCCTCACCGAGTTTGGTGTTACCGACGGCAAAACGCTCCCGCACTTCCACGGGGGCGGTCCGGTGATTGAGGCCGAGGCAAAGAAGATCCATCAGACGAAGGCGAAAACTGCGAGGGAGAGCACGAATAAAACCACCGCCGACAGCGAGAGCCGCCGACCCGTCAATCCACGCACTTGCTTCACCGCCAGCAGAATGATGTAGCCCGCCCAGACCGCGACCGCCGCGATCAGGTGGCCCCAAGCCGAGGAGGTGTGCGGCATCAGAAATCCCGCCACGACTCCGATAGTCAGCAGGCCGGCACCCAACCAAAGCAGGCGCTCCAGCGAGACGAGCAGCTCACGGATGGGCGGCAGGTTGCGAAAAAGCCCGCTTTTCAAATGATGCTCCTTCAGTTGGCGGTCGAGCACCAGGAACATCACGCCCGCCACTGCGCCGAGGGCGAGCGCACCGTAAGCCAGCACGGACATCGCCGAGTGGGTTTCGTGCCACGGATCTACGCCCACGATTTTTGTGGGATTGGCCGTCAGCGTGCCCGGAATGAGAGCGAGAGTTTGAAAAATGACCACCACTGGCGCGGTGAAAACTCCGAGCAGCGAGATCCGGTAAGCCGGCCCGACCAACAGGTAAAACAGCGTCAGCGACCAAGCGAGGAAGGCGAGAATTTCCCCGCGGTCGTTCAGCGGGCAGGCGGCGCGCAATTCGCCGCGTACCGAGAGAAATCCGATTTGGCAGAGGAGCGCACCGATCATCCACACCACCGTCCAGCGGCTGCGATTGCCGCGGTGGACTGAAATCACGCCCAAAGTCCCGCCCACGGCAGCGAGCAGGGTGGCGGCGATCAAAAACCAGCGGTCCATGGCCGATCTTTGCCGTCGCGCCCTCGGCCGCGCAAGCATCAACATGGAAGCACGGGCGAATGGATTGAATCGAAAAGCGATGAGCGCAAAAACTCCGCAGCCGTCGCCGAAATCGGAATCTCAAAAAAACGCCCGTCATTTGAGAGCGGAAATCTGAGGCGAGCGGGCCATCTTGAATGATTCTACAATCTCCCGCTTGCCAGAGCCGTCCATCCACTTACCCTTGCCCCAGAATCTCACATGAAAATCTGGCTCGACGGTAAATTGGTGGACGAATCTGAAGCGAAGGTGTCGGTCTTTGACCACGGCCTTCTCTACGGGGACGGTGTTTTTGAAGGCATTCGATTTTACAACGGCCGCATCTTTCGGCTGGAGGAGCACATCCACCGGCTGTTCGATTCCGCCCGTGCGATCATCCTCAATCTGCCGTGGACGCAGGAGGAAGTCTGCAAGTTCACCTGCGAGACGGTGGCGGCGAACGGCTTGACGGATGGCTACATCCGCCTCGTCATCACCCGCGGGAAGGGCGGCCTCGGCCTGAATCCGTATCTTTGCCCCACGCCGTCGATGTTCATCATCGCCTCGACGATCCAGCTCTATCCGGCGGAGACTTACGCCGAGGGGCTCTCGATCATCACCTGCGCGACCCGTCGCCCGGCACCCGGCGCGCTGATGCCGCAGGTGAAATCGCTGAACTATCTGAATAACATCATGGCCAAGGTCGAGGCGATCCAGGCGAACGCGCTCGAAGCCGTGATGCTCAACGAGCAAGGCTACGTGGCCGAGTGTACGGGAGATAATTTGTTCCTGCTGAAAAACGGCACGCTACTCACACCGCTGATTTGCGACGGCGCGCTCGACGGCATCACCCGCGCGGTGATCATCGAAATCGCGGAAAAACTCGGCGTGCCCTTCAAGGAATGCTCGCTGACGCGTTACGACATTTTTACGGCGGATGAATGTTTCCTAACTGGCACCGCTGCGGAAGTGATTCCGGTGGTGGCGCTCGATTGCCGCGTCATCGGCACCGGCAAGCCCGGGCCGCTCACCGCACGTTTTCTCGCGGCGTTCCACGAGCTTGCGATGAGCACGGGCACACCTTTTGCTTAATGGGTAATTTTTCAAAAGCCATGAAGTGTGATTTCTGCGATCAAAAGGCCACCGTCTTCCTCACGCAACTCATCGAGGGGCAGATGAAAAAGGTGTGCCTTTGCGACCACTGCGCCAAAGAACGCGGAGTCACCGACCCGACCGGATTTTCGCTGGCGGACCTGTTACTCGGCGGTCTGCCAGGCGCGGTCAGTGGCGGCTCCTCGCCAGCCACTCCCGGAAACGGCAGGAAATGTGCCACCTGCGGATTCACGCTCGATGACTTAAAACGAGTCCGGCGTTTCGGCTGCAGCGATTGCTACGCCACCTTCGGCGAGGAAGTCGGGCAGATGGTCCGCGGCATGCACAAAGGCACCTCGCACATCGGGAAAGTGCCGGAAGGCTTGATGGCCATGCAGTTCCGTAACCAGCGGATCGAGGAACTCCGCTCACGTCTCGACCAAGCGATTACTTCTGAAAGCTACGAGGAAGCCGCCGGCATCCGCGACGAAATCCACAACCTCAGCGAAACCAAGCCATGATGCGTTTCAACACTCTGATCAAACACCCCGCCGATTGGATGACCGGCGGGCAGGGAGAGCATGGCGCCGTGCTGACTTCCCGCATTCGTCTAGCGCGCAACCTGCGCCGCCATCCGTTTCCCGGCTGGGCGAAGCGCGACCAACGCGCCGCCGCCCTCGATCTGATGCGCCCGGCGGTGGAAGCCTTACCCGCGATGAAAGGCGCTTTTTCCCACGAACTTGGCGACCTGACATCGGTGCAAAAACAGGTGCTCGTCGAACGCCACCTGATTTCCCGCGAACACGCGGCCCGCGGTGACGGCTCGGCCGCAGTCATCGAGCGCCGCCAGACGTTCAGCCTGATGCTCAACGAGGAAGACCACCTGCGGATGCAGGCGATCCGCCCGGGCTTACAGCTTTCCGCCGCTTTCGCCGCACTTTCCGAGCTGGATACCGCGCTGGAAACCTCGCTCGAATTCGCCTTCGACCCGACACTCGGCTACCTGACGACTTGCCCGACCAATCTCGGCACCGGCCTGCGCGCCTCCGCCATGCTGCACCTGCCCGGCCTCGTCCTCAGCGACCAGATCGGCCAAGTCCTCCAAGCCGTCAATAAAATCGGACTTGCCGTCCGCGGTCTCTACGGCGAGGGCACCGAATCACTCGGAAATCTTTATCAAATTTCCAACCAATCGACGCTCGGCGAAAGCGAAGAAACCATCATTCGCCGCCTAGAGCGGGTCATTTCCCAAGTCGCCACCCACGAGCAAAACGCCCGCGAAAAACTCCTAGAAGACGATCCAGACATGGTCGCCGACAAGATCGGCCGCGCCTACGGCGTCCTCCGCTACGCCCATATCATCGATTCCAAGGAGGCACTCAACCACCTCTCGCTGCTGCGCCTCGGCGGCACTCTCGGGTTTTTCGCCCCGGAAACCGTGATGCTTTGCGATTCCTTGCTCATGGACATCCAACCAGCCCATCTTCAGCTCCATTCGGGCAGGAAACTTTCCCCCGAAGAAAGAGATTCCATCCGCGCAGAAATCGTGCGCTCCCGTTTGCATTCTCTCGAATCACCTGATAATCGTATCTCATCGAAAGACGAAAAGAAATTATCCGACCCTTCTAAACCAGGCGACTTATGAACAACTTCACTCCACGCGCTCAACAAGTTCTCGCTCTCGCCCGCAAAGAGGCGGATCGATTTAACCACTCCTACGTAGGCACCGAGCACCTACTTCTCGGCCTCATCAAGCTCGGCCAAGGCGTTGCCGTCAACGTCCTCGAACGGATGGGCCTCGCGCTCGAAGCCGTCCGCATGGAAGTCGAAAAAGAAGTCGGCTCCGGCCCGCCTCAGAAATCGGTCGGAAACATTCCTTACACCCCGCGGGTGAAAAAAGTTTTGGCCCTGGCCAACAAGGAAGCCAAAGCCCTCAATCATTCCTACGTCGGCACCGAACATTTGCTCCTCGGCCTGCTGCGTGAAGGCGAGGGCGTCGCCGCCCGCGTGCTCAAACGCCTCGACGTCGATATCCAACGCACCCGCAACGAAATCCTCGCAGAAATCGATCCAAATTTCTCGCCTGATGATCAGGACGATGACGACGATGACGATGATCTTGAAGAAGGCCCCTTCGAGGACGAATCCCAAGCGCAAGCCGCCACCGCCGGTGCCGAAGCGAAATCCAAGACTCCGGCGCTCAAGGCTTTCGGTCGCGATCTCACCAAGGTCGCCCGCGAAGGCGGACTTGACCCGGTCATCGGCCGCGAAAGCGAAATCGAACGCGTCATTCAGATCCTTTGCCGTCGCACCAAAAACAACCCGGTCCTCATCGGTGAAGCGGGCGTCGGCAAGACTGCCATTGTCGAGGGACTCGCCCAGGAAATTGCCACCGGGAATGTCCCGGAAATTCTCCGCGACAAGAAAGTCATCACCCTCGACCTCGCATTGATGGTCGCCGGCACAAAATACCGCGGCCAGTTCGAAGAACGCATCAAGGCGGTCATGGACGAAATCCGCAAGGTGAAGAACGTCATCCTCTTCATTGATGAACTCCACACCATCGTGGGTGCCGGTTCTGCGGAAGGCGCGATGGATGCCTCCAACATCATCAAGCCCGCTCTCAGCCGCGCCGAGTTGCAATGCGTCGGCGCGACCACGCTCAACGAATACCGCAAATACATCGAGAAGGATTCCGCGCTCGAACGCCGATTCCAACAGGTGAAAGTGGACGAACCATCCGTCGATGATGCGATCAAAATCCTCCAAGGTCTTCAGGAAAAATACGAATCCCACCACAAAGCCAAGTTCACTCCCGAAGCCATCGAGGCCGCAGTGAAACTCACCTCGCGCTACCTCACCGCCCGTTTCCTGCCAGACAAAGCCATCGACGTTCTCGACGAGGCCGGGGCCCGCGCGCGCATCGGCACGATGACTCGTCCGCCGTCGATCAAGGAACTCGAAGCCGCGATCGTGCAAATCAACCGCGACAAGGTGACCGCCATCGGCGAGCAAAATTTCGAAAAAGCCGCCTCACTCCGCGACGACGAAAAGCACGCAAAAAAAAGCCTCGAAGACGCTCTGAAAACTTGGCGCTCCTCCTCGGAAGAAACCATCGTCACCGTCACCGATGACGACATCATGGCCGTCGTTTCCAAGTGGACCGGAGTTCCACTCCGCCGCATGGAAGAGAAAGAAACCGAAAAACTTCTCAAGATGGAAGACGAGCTCAAGAGTCGCGTCATCGGCCAGAACGAAGCGGTCATCGCGATTTCCAAGGCTCTCCGCCGCTCGCGCGCCGACCTCAAAGACCCGCGCCGCCCGATTGGTTCGTTCCTTTTCCTCGGCCCCACCGGTGTCGGAAAAACCTACCTCGCCCGCAATCTCGCCGAGTTCATGTTCGGCGACGCAGACGCGCTGATCCAGATCGACATGTCAGAATACATGGAGAAATTCACCGCCAGCCGTCTGATCGGCTCGCCTCCCGGCTACGTCGGCTACGAGGAAGGCGGCCAACTCTCCGAAGCCGTTCGCCGTCGCCCCTACTCGGTCGTCCTTTTCGACGAAGTCGAAAAAGCGCACCCAGACGTGATGAATCTGCTGCTCCAAATCCTCGAAGAAGGCACCGTCACCGACTCGCTCGGACGTAAAATCGACTTCCGCAACACGATCATCATCATGACTTCCAACGTCGGAGCCTCCACCATCAAGCGCCAAACCACGCTCGGTTTCGGTGCCATGACTGCGGACGAAGCCGACCACGAAGGGATGAAGGACAAGATCATCGAGGAATCGAAACGCTACTTCAAACCGGAGTTCCTCAACCGTCTCGACAGCCTAGTCGTTTTCCACATGTTGGAAAAAACCGACCTCAACCAAATCGTCGATCTCGAAGTCGCCAAGCTCGTCAAGCGCCTCAAGGACAAGGACATCGCCCTCACACTCACCGACGAGGCACGGGATCTGCTCGCCGTCAAAGGCTTCGATCCCGCCTACGGTGCCCGGCCGATGCGCCGCGCCGTGGAGCGCTTCCTCGAAGATCCGCTCGCCGAGTCTCTCCTGCGCGGCGATGTGAAGTCTGGAGACGCCGTCAACGTCGTCAAAAAAGCGAATAGTGAGGAACTCGATTTCGTCTCGACCCGCCCCGAACTGGAGCCGGAAGTCAGCGAAGCCGGAGTCTGAGTTCCGTCTGAATTCATCCATGAAGCCCCGCACGAGTTCGACTCGCGCGGGGCTTTTCGAGTGACCGCTTCGGGCCATGGGGCAGCCAAGAAAGCTTGCGAGTCATTATCCAAAAGTTCACCGGAAGTCGCCTATATCCCCCTACCGCGCCGCATCGGTTTAGTTCGTCAATTCCCGGGTGGATTCCAGGGAGCGGTTCCGCTAAGTAATTCACCCACACCTTGTCTTGCATTTTTCCGAGCCATCGCAATTCTCCCGTCTGATCTCAACACCATGAATCCAAAATCACTTCTCGCACTCGCTGCCGCAGTCTGCGCTGCCACCCTATTTCCCTCCTGCTCGAACGTGTCATCCGGCGGCTCCGGCCTCGCGGCCTATCACGCTTACGACCGCCCGACCAAACTCCCCACCAGTCCAGGCAACGTCCGGGTGAAAGTCTCGCTCAGCAAACAGCGGGTTTACGTGATGGAAGGTTCCGAAATGTTGCTCGCCATGCCGGTGTCCGTCGGCGCACCCGGAACGACCACTCCGTCTGGCAGCTTCACTATTTTCAAAAAGGAGCACAAACACCGCGCCAATACCCACGGCTACGCTTACAGCGGAAACAACGTCCAAAAAACCATGCTCAGCAGCCGCCCTCCCGGCTGGTCGTTCAAGGGCACGCCGATGCCTTACTGGTGCGAATTTAAAGCGAATTACGGCTTCCACACCGGCTGGGTCAAGCATCAGCCCTGCACCCACGGCTGCATCCGGATGCATGAGAATCTCGCCCCGAAATTCTTCCGTCTCGTCAAAGTCGGCACCCCAGTGAGCATCGCCTACTCGCAAGCCGAAGACGCCACCGTCGGCAGCATCCCGCTCCCTCCAGACGCTGGCCCGCTGCCTGATTACGCCGGCTCGATGTATCTCACAGACGGTTATTTCAACCAGCACACCTCGCCGAAATACAACTGATCCCGCAGGATCTAATTTCACGAATCAGCCAAAGGCCCCGCAACCCGCGGGGCCTTTTCCGTTCACCCGGCAATCAAGCGGACCGCCAACGCAACCAGCACCATGCCGAACCCGCCGTCGATCCATCGCGCCGCCCGCTCGTAGCGCGACCGCAGCGGATTCCATTGCAGCAGCCACGCCCACAGCGACCAAAGGACACACCCCTGTCCGACCACGATTCCCCAGATCGCGAACGCCCACCAGTCCGGCCGCTCGCCTCTCAGAAACGGCGCGCTCACCGCTGCTAGGAAAACTGCGGCTTTTGGATTCAGCAAATTACAAAGCAGCCCGCGCATGAACGGCCGCTTCCCAGTCGCGCTTCCATCAGACGCCACCTTCACGCCGGAATGCCATTCCCGGAATAAACCCCAAGCCAGCCACAGCAAATATCCCGCTGCCAGCCAGCGCATGAAATCCCACAAAACCGGCACCCGTTCGCAAACCAGAGCCACCCCCGCCACCCCCGCCACCGCCAGCATCGCATGCACCGCAAGCCCGCACGCGATTCCCAGCGCCATTTCCACCCCCGCCCGGGCTCCGTTCTTCAGCGCTGTCCGCGTCAGCAAAATCATGTCAGGCCCCGGACTGAACTGCCCCAACGCCATCACCCCGGCGAATGCCAGCAGCTCGCCGACCGCGCTCATTCCTCCCCGCGCTCCCGCTTCACCGCCACTACGTAGGCCAGCACCGCATTTTCATCCGCAGACACCAACCCCGCGTGCCCGATCATTTTCGGCACCGCCGTCTCCCACTCGTCGATGTCCAAATCCTGCGGCAGCTTGTATTTGTGGCACTCGCCGCAATGCAGCATGTAAACCTCATGCCCGCGTTGAATTTGCTCGAGCGACTTCCCGCTTTTTTTAGCCATCGCCGCGCTTGGATTCGGCACCTCCGCGATCCCTCCCTCCGCTGGCTCGTCGCCTGCTTCGATATTCTCGGCCATCGGCGCAGTGCCCGTTCCGCTGCAGGAAACCATCCAGCAAGCGCACAGCACCATCGTCATCCAAGCCCATCCGGTTCGCATGCGCGGACGCTACACGCTCGCCCCCACCACTCAACCCCAGAAATCAACCTTCAATCTACGGGTGAACGATTTTGACAAATCCCCCGCCGCCCATAACCTCCGCGCATTCCTGCCTCCGGGCACCAATCACTCAGCGCCGCTTGATTTCCCC
>JBEGUC010000073.1:0-11642 GCA_041179105.1 Verrucomicrobiota bacterium
AGCTGGAAAATTCCGAGGATGTGGTGAGCGAGATCGAGTGGGATGATGAGACCTTCGAGGTAGCGGCGAGCTCTAAGACTCGCGTGGCGCTTGATGGCGGGGAGCCGGGTGTTTTCGCATCCGCGCCTAGCGGCGACGGGCGGGTGACAGTGCTGACGGACGGGCGCTTGTTCCGCAACCGCTGGATCGGCGACAAGGATCATGCGGCGCTGTTGGAAGCGCTCATTCTGGTGACGGAGTATGAGGGGACTATCGGATTTGTGCGTGGCTCGGGACTCTCGCTGTGGGGGCTTCTTGGCAAACACCTGTGGCCGGTCCTCATCGGTCTAGGCGTGCTGACCTTGCTTTGGCTGTGGAAAAATTTCACCCGCTTCGGTCCGCTCGAAGCGGCGGACGGCGTTTCGACCTTGCGCGGTTACGAGCACCATTTGGAAGCCCTCGGGGATTTTCAATGGCGGCTTGACCGGGCGGCGGCGCTGCTGGTGCCGCTGCGCGCGCAGATCGTCGAGCGCGGGCAGCGTCTCGCCCTCAGGGCTGGGCGGCGCGATGAGGATTTTTTCCAATTTCTCGCCGATCGCGCCAGTTTGCCCCGCGAGCGGGTATCCCGCGCGCTGGCCGAAGTTGCCCCGCCGGACTCGGTCATTTTAACCCGCACGACCGCCGATTTGCAGCAGCTGCTCAAAGTTCTCCATTGACCCACCAATTTATGAATCCAGATCCCTACGCCCCGCCCAGCGATGAAATACCTGCTGTCCGCAGTCTTGCTGAGTTAATTCACCGGATGCGTGAGCAAATCCACAGCGTGATCCTCGGCCAAGATGTCGTCATCGAGCAAGTCATCGCCGCCTTGTTAGCTGGCGGCCACGTCCTGTTGGAGGGCAAGCCCGGCCTGGGCAAAACCCACCTCGTCACCACGCTCGCCAAAACCTTCGGCGGTGCCTCGGCGCGGATTCAGTTCACACCTGACCTCATGCCTTCGGATGTCACTGGCTTTCGCATGTTCGACATGAAGAGCCAAACTTTTCAACTCCGACAAGGGCCGGTTTTTACCAATCTTCTGCTAGCCGATGAAATCAACCGCGCCCCCGCAAAAACGCAGGCCGCGCTCTTGGAAGTGATGCAGGAACAACAAGTCACCATCGACGGCGAAACGCTGAAACTCGCTCCGCCATTCATGACCCTCGCCACGCAAAACCCGGTCGAGCACGAGGGCACCTATCCGCTGCCCGAGGCCCAGCTCGACCGCTTCATCATGAAGGTGCTCATCGACTATCCGGTGCGCGAGGCGGAGTGTGAAATCGTCACCCGCGCCGCCGCCGATACACCCGGCGGATCAGGCGGCGGCGTTTTGGTCATCTGCGGGCCAGCCGAAATCGTCGCGGCCCAACAGGCGACCGCCGCCGTGCAAGTCGTGCCGGAAGTCGTCGGCTATGCAGTGGCGTTGGCCCAGGCGACGCGCGAATCCCGCTCGATTTCACTCGGCGCGGGAACCCGCGGCGCGATCAGTTTGGTGCGGATCGGCAAGGCTTTCGCCGTATTGGATGGCAGGGAATTCGTCACGCCGGACGACATCAAACGCGCATCTTTACCAGTGCTGCGCCACCGCGTGCAGCTCACACCGGAAATAGCGATCAGCGGACAAGATGTGGACGAAGTGCTCCGCGCGATTGTGGAAAGCGTCCCGGCACCGAGGCAATAAAATCCGATGAGCCCGAGTTCTCGACTGTTGAATCTAACCTTCGCGTGGCTTCTGCTCGCGGTGGTCGCCGTGGCGGTGCCGTCGCTTGGCGGACCGTGGTTGTGGCTCGGCGGGGCGGGGGCGCTGGTGGTTCTAATCGACGCGATGATCAGCCGGTTCACGAAGCCGCTGGATTTGCAGCGGCGCTTGCCCGGACGTTTCGCTTCGGGTGAACCGGGGGAGGTGCGATTGGTTTTACGGAATGAAAGCGCTCGCTCCGCCAAGGTGGAAATTTTCGATGGCATTCCGCAGGATGCGGTGGCACCCGCATTGCCGTGGCGCGGCGAGGTGCCGACTAACCGGGAAATCAAAGTGTTTCACCCGGTCACCTTGTCCGTGCGGGGCGAGGCGGTGTTCGGGCCGGTGGAGGTGCGGCGGTTTTCGTTCCTGGGATTTTGGACGAGGAAAACCCGCCACTTGTCGGCTGAAATGGTGAAAGTCTATCCGAACTATGAGCCGGTGATCCGTTTCGCCCTGCTCGCCATGCAGCACCGCGAGAGCCCGATGGGCATCGTGCGGCGGCCGCGCGCGGGATCGAGCCGGGATTTCCATCAGCTCCGCGATTACCGGGACGGCGACCCGCTGGGGCAAATTGACTGGAAGGCTTCTTCCCGGCGGCAGGTGCTGATCAGCCGTGACTATCAGGAACAGCGCAACCAGTCTGTCGTTTTCCTGCTCGATACCGGGCGGCGGATGCGTGCGCTCGACGGCGGGGTGCCGCAGTTTGACCACATTCTCAACGCCATGCTGCTCGTCTCGCACGTGGCGTTGCGGCAGGGCGACCAAGTTGCGGTGAAATCCTTCGGTGGGACCGACCGCTGGCTGCCGCCGGTGAAGGGCTCGCACGCGATGCCGGTTTTGCTGAACCATCTTTACGATTATCAAACGACCGCCGCGCCGAGCGATTTCAGCGGGGCGGTGGAGCAGTTGATGATTCGCCAGCGCCGCCGCTCGTTGGTGATATTACTCACCAACCTTCGGGGCGAGGACGGCAAGGAGCTCATCCCCGCCTTGCAGGTGCTGAAATCCCGCCACCTCGTCCTGCTCGCCAGCATGCGCGAGCGGGTGGTGGAAGATGCCATTTCCGAGCCAGTGGAATCCTTCTCCACGGCGTTGAAATTTCTAGCGGCGGACCGCTACGTGCAGGAGCGGCGGGAAATCCTCGCCAACTTGAGGGCCGCGGGTGTTCTGACGCTGGATTCCACAGCGGGCGAATTCGCGGTGGCGCTGGCGAACTGTTATTTCGACATCAAGGCGGCGGGGAGAATCTGATGTCCGATCGCGGTATTGAGAAGCGCCCGGATGCGGGGAATTGACAACCGGAGGTGCGATCAAGATTTAATAGAAATTCCTTTTATATCCAGAATCCGTGGTGTAGTCATGTCATTGCTATATTCCCCAAAGCCATGATCTAAAAATGTATGAATGCTACCCAATACCCAAGCGCGGGCGCACGGCCCGTGACCCCTAAATCCCCCGAATACGGATTGGAAAAATCCAAAAAACCACCTGCCGACTCCTCCGAGTCGAGCGAGAACTGGATGAGTGGTTGTGATGAAAAGTGGATCAATCACTACACTGCGGAATGGCAGGCTTTCATTACGGCGCATTCCTCGAAAAGACCCTGTCCCGCTGGAAGCTTCAACGACCGGGACGGGCTTCCTCGCGTTTGGAATATCCCTGCGGAGTAAGTGCTTGAGTTCGGACAATGGGTGGTCTTTCGTGGCCGCCTATGAGCGAAACCACCTGCCCGATGTGCGAGATGACCGATGTTTTGACGCACTCGGACCACTTCGAGTGTGTCACTTGCGGTCATGATTGGAAGATCGAGGTGCCGTCGGAAGACGCGACTGCCGCCGCAGACCGAATCGTCAAGGACGCCTACGGCAACGTGCTCGCGGATGGAGATGTGGTAGCGATGATCAAGGACTTGAAATTGAAGGGCTCCTCGCAGGTTCTCAAGGTCGGGACCAAGTCGAAACCGATCCGCCTGGTGGACGGCGACCACGAAATTACCTGCAAGATGGACGGTATCACCATCGGCCTGAAGGCGTGTTTCGTGAAGAAAGTTGTCGTCTAAGGGCTTTCCGTGCTAAAAAGGTCCACCCATGAATCCCCATCATTTACAACGATCTATCCGGCTGCTTGCGGTCATTCCGATGATCTCGCTTACGGCGGCCCTGCCGGACAGTCTGGAGGGTGCGACTGATCCCCGGATCTCACAAATCGTGCCCCCGCAGTTCGGGAGTTCCGGGGCGGCGGGCCGGGTGATCGATATGGAGGGTGACGGAGATATGGATTTGCTTGGCGGGTCGGCATCCGGTTCGGTCTGGATCGAGAATTTAGGAAGCCGGACTTTTTCCGAGCCAAAGATGTTTCGTTATGACCGGACTGTTCACGAGTCATTGTTCGGCGATCTTGATGGAGACGGACGTGTGGATGCGCTCCAGATCGGATATGATGGAGGATCCGAGGTTTTGCGCCCGGTTCACGTATCCCTCAGCAGCCAGTCGCTGTTGGAGAAGGCGCGATTCGATTTGGGAATCACGGCAGACAGCTTCCAAATCGTAAATCTGCTTGGTGACGCCCGCATGGAAATCATTCGCATGGATGCAGACGATCAATCGCTTACGATTGGCGCTCTGTTGACAAACGGTAGCATCGGCGTCCTTGCTGGCCCTTATGCTTTTCCGGCGGGAGTGGAGGTATCTCACGCAAAAGCGGTGGATGCCGACGGTGATGGAGATTTGGACTTACATGTCGGCGCTTGGATACTCGAAAGAACCGGCCCGCAGACATTTGCCCATCAATTGCATCCCGCAGCAAAACCCGCCTATGACAGCGACAACGATATCGAGGCAACGTGGGCAGACCTCGACGGCGATGGATTGCAGGATATTTTCACATTCAGAGATGCAGAACTCAAATGGGCGAAGAACTCCGGTGCTTTCTCGTTTGTCGAACGACCTCAGCTTGCCATCGAGGGTGAGTTTCTGAGTGTTGTCAATATGCCCTCATCCGGTGCTATCCTCACCATTTCCCAAGCCGTGACGAAGCATGATACAATTGAATGGCATATCAAAAAGGTGTTGGCCAGCGGCGTAGTATTATCCGACAGATTGATCGATTCAACACCTCATGACGCGAGCTCGATGCTTGCCTGCGATCTTGATAAAGACGGACACACGGACATTATCCGTGCGATGGGAGTGTTTCCAAATTTTTCATACCAGCAGAATTATTCATACTGGCCCTCAGTCGATTGGGGAAATGTTGCGGCGTTTGATGCTCTCGATCGGATTGTCGAAGCTCCCTTATCTGGACGTGCCATATCGGCTTTTGCAGATTTTGACGGCGACGAAGACAAGGATTTTGTCGTTGGGCCTGATGTCCTTGGGCGTTTCGCTCTTTGGGCGAATGACGGACTCGGTCATTTCAGTAGGGCGCGTCACCTCACTGAAATTCTGTCAGCCGAGTTTATTGCCATCGGCGCGTCGGTCACTTCCATCGAGAGTGGCGATGTGGATGCAGACGGAGACATGGATCTGGCGGTGACCCTCACCCGGAAACCTCCGACGGGATTGCCGCAAAATCTGACCTATTTTGCACGGAATTCCGGCAGCGGAATCTTCTCCATTCCGGAGGATTTTCCAGTCGGAACCTTCGACTTCATCACAGGCGGAAACGCAGGCGGCTCACTCTATGATTGGGATGGCGATGGAGACTTGGATTTCGTCGGCGGTGGGTGGCAGGAAAACAAAGGGGGTGTTCTCAGCCAGAGTGCGACACCACTTCTCAGCGCAGCCAGCGGAAGTGATGCATTGGGAAATCCGATGACTTTGGCAAGCTTTCGGGCGGGCGATCTCGACGGAGACGGGCGATCTGACATTATTTCTGAGGGGTTCAACGTCACTCCGAATCTATACGGTGGGGTCGAAAGCTCCACGATTGGCATCGGCTTCAGCGATGAGTTCGGAGTGGTTGAAGAAGTGTCCGAAGTGCCGATTCAAATCTACGGTGCCGATCTACTAGGTAATCCCACAATGAGCGGCGGCACCGCGATAATCGATGTGAATCTCGATGGCCATAATGATTTGGTTTATACCTGCATCACTGAATATGAAACGTTAGGATATGTATCTGTGTCTTCCTTCTGGAGGCGGAATCCGGGCAACGGATCTCGCTTGGTGGAAAACTGGATCACTCTACCGCTATCGATGTCTCTTCCTTATTCCAAAGCCGGGGATTTCGATGGCGATGGCGTGGCGGACCATACCAATGGAACTTCATTTCTCACGCCCGGACGATCCGGCCCCTTGATCAGTCCGACCTACGATTTTACGGGCGGACTGTTTCGCTTGCGACAAACGATAGTGACCCATGTTGCCGATCTGGATGGCGATGGTGATGAAGACTTGGTTGTGAGACGCGACGGAGAATTCAACCTAGTGCGAAACCTCATCATTGACGAACGCAGTAAAGTGGCGGCGCGCATGCGTGCGGATGGAGTCCTAGGGCCACTCGCCAACCCTGACGAGGACGCCGATGGTGATGGGAGAAATAACGCTCTGGAGTTGCTCCAGGGAACTGATCCGAAGCTTCCAGATGCCGCAGACCCGGAGCGTTCACAGCCATCGTTAGTCGTTGGCGAAAAATCAGTGGCCATCCGCTATGAAAACCGTGCAGATGCGGAAGATCTGGATCTAACCTATGATCTTGAATGCAGTGAAAATCTCCGTGACTGGTTACCTATGGCGAATGCCGCTACAACCCAAAACGTTCTCCCGCATGGCTGGCAGCAAACCACGCTTCAGCAGACGCCGCCGAAACCCCACTGTTTCTACCGCGTCCAGATGAAACATGAGGTTTATACGGAGAAATAGCCCCAGCTCAATCTTCAAGACATCACTCGCGTTTTGAAATCGCGACCGCACAGGCCTTGTAATTCGGCTGGCGCGAGTGGGGATCGAAGGACGGGTGGGTGAGCTGATTCACCTCCGGATAGTGCATGGGAATGAAAACTTGGCCGCGCTGCATGGTGGGGGCGATGTAAGCCGACACACGTATTTCAGCGCGGCGTGAGCGGATGACGGCGCTGTCGCCCTGTTTCAGTCCGAGCGCGGCGGCGTCTTCGGGATGGATTTCGATGTAGGCGGCGGTGGGGCAAAGTTTGCTCAAGATATCGGATTTCCCGGTGCGGGTGAGCGTGTGCCACTGGCTGCTGGTGCCGCGACCGGTGAGCAGGGTGAACGGGTAGGTCGCATCGGTAGGCTCGGGCAGCGGTGCGGGCGGGGAGAAGAGGAGTTTGGCCTTGCCGTTGGGAGTGTAAAACTTGCCATCTTCAAAAAGCCGTCTCTCGGGGAGAGCGGGTTGGCTGGATGTCGGATACGGCCACTGGATGCCGCCTTGCTCGTCGAGATGGGCGTAGTCGCGGATGCCGGTGATGTCGCAGGGGCGGTCTTGGGTAAGATCTCGCAGGATTTTGAAAACCGATTCCGTGTCGGTCCAGCGGGCGAACATTTCACCGCTGCCCCAGGCATTGGCAATGAGCCGGAAGATTCGAAAATCCGATAGCGCGAGTCCGGGGGCCTTACGAACTGCCTTGAGCGTGCCGATCCGGCGCTCCGAGTTGATGAAGCAGCCATCTTTCTCGCCCCAACCGGCGGCGGGTAGGACGAGGTCTGCGGTGCGGGCACTTTCGGTGGAGTGATACATGTCCTGCACGACGAGGAAGTCTAACTTCGCACGCAGTGCTTCGAGCCGACCGTGATTGACCCATGAATGGAATGGATTGGTGGCGACGATCCAGAGTCCTTTGATTTTCCCCGCTTCCACGGCTTCGAAGATCTGATCATAAGCCAGCGACGGCTCGGACGGGATGTTTTCCAACGGGATGCCGAGCTGCCCGGCGACCTTCTCGCGATGAGCGGCGTCCGCGAAATCATGGCCGCCGACGAGCGAGGTGGTGTTGGAAAAAAGCCGCGAGCCCATCGCGTTGCATTGGCCGGTGATGGAATTCGCGCCGGTGCCGGGCTTGCCGATGTTGCCGGTGATGAGCGCGAGATTGATCATCGCCTGCGCGGCTCGGACGCCTTCGTAGGACTGGTTGATGCCCATGGTCCACCACCAGGAGACGCGCTTGCCGGGTTCGGAAACCGTGTGAGCAAGCGCCTCGATGGTTTCGATCGACTGACCCGTCCGCTCCGCCACCGCCGCTGGCGGATAGTCTTGGACGAACTTTGCGAACTCTTCGTAGCCCTCGGTGTTAGCGATGGATGACGAGTCGATCCGGCCGTCGCGGATGATGCAATGTGCTAGGGAGTATAACAGCGCGAGATCGCCCTTGGGCTTGAGGGCGATGTGTTGGCTGGCGACTTGCGCGGTCTCGGTGGCGCGCGGGTCGATGACGATGATTTGCGGGTTGCGTTTATTACGCATCACCCGCTGCCAGAGGATGGGATGGGCGATGCAGAGATTCGCGCCGACGAGCACGATCACGTCGCTTTCCTCGAAATCTGCATAAGTGGCGGGCGGCGCGTCGAAGCCGAAGGATTGCTTGTAGGCGGTGACGGCCGTGGCCATGCATTGGCGGGTGTTCGCATCGCCATGGAGGAAGCCCATGCCGAATTTGAACAAGCTGCCGAGGAACGCCATTTCCTCGAATGGAATCTGACCGGTGGATAGAAAGGCGACGGATTCGCGGCCGTGTTTTTCCTTGAGCCCCTTAAAACGGCTGACAAACGCGTCGAGCGCGGTGTGCCAGTCCACTGGTTGAAGCTCGCCTGTTTCATCGCGCAGCAGTGGCGTGGTTGCGCGGTCCGGAGCGTCGAGCGGATCGAGTGCCTGCCAGCCTTTTGGGCAGGCCATGCCGAGGTTCACCGGGTAGCCGGACTGGGGAGTTAGGTTGATCGCTGCACCGGTTTCATCGAGGTGAATTTTCAACTGGCAGCCGGTCGCGCAGTAGCCACAGATCGAAGTGACGGTGGCCGTCGGCTTCAAACGCGAGGGCACCTTGCCAAGTCCGAATCGGCCCGGTTCTTGGACGAGGTCGCGGGTGAGCGGCCCGCTGTGTTGTTTGAGGAGGGATTTGAACATGAGGTGCCGAGTGATCGAGAATCATTCCAGCAATTCGCGTGCCGATGGGGGGGCAATCCGTCTGAAAATGAGGCGGATGGGTCATCGTGATGATGAAACGACTTCACGGCGGGGAAATTGCCTGTTTTCTCTAATTCATTCGACGGGACACGCCCTTCAATGCCAGCGAGATCGACAATGGCAACGACCGCTGGGGCCAGCATTTTTACTTTTCCTCTTCCCACGCGCGTTTCAGGGCGGGGCCGAGCGCGCTGTTGAGCGCTTGGTGCCAGTGGTCGTGGGTTTGAATCACCGGGAGTTCTGGAAGAATCCGCGGCGGGAACTCTGCGGAGTTTTCAGGGGCGTGGGCCGTGAAATATTCGCCGCCACCTGTCGCCGGACCGATGACGCGGTGAGTCGTCCGGCCCAGCCCGAGCAGCGCGGCGTGGACCCAGCGGGCACCGAGCTGCGGGCAGAGGATTTCGCCCGTCGCCCGGATCGGAAATTCATCGAATTTCCCGCCGAAATCGATTTCCCAGCCCTCGCTGCGGAAAACGGCATCCTCCGCCTGCCAACGGTCGGCTAAGCGCGGAAGCAGCCAGAAGCGCACCGCCTCAGCGGCGTCAACCGGCACGACGACCAGACGCAGCCGCGCGTCGGAAAGCCCGCGGAGCTGCCGCAGGGTGGTCACGACGATGGCGCGATAGCGGCGGGCGGCCTCTTCCGGGCCGTGCTCAGTCGCCATTTCCGGCAGCACCAGACCGGGCAGAGGTTCTTGGATTTTCAGCGTGAGCAGGCGCACAGCGGCAGATTCGCCCGGCCCGGCGCGCGGTCCAAGCCCAGATTGATACGGAAATCCTTATTTTACGGCTCTGAAAACAATCTTGCCCCCGACGGCGAGGCGGGGAATGCTCTCGCCGCAGCGAACCTCATGGCAGCCAAGGACAACAAGAAGCGGGGTGAGATCCCCGAGCCGACGCGATGGTCGAACGAGATCACCGGGATCCTCTGGATCACCGCAGGTTTGCTGTTGCTGCTTTCACTGGTGAAATACAGCCCGGCGGATTTGCCGAAATGGGGACCGCTGGAGGCGATGGCCGGGAAATCCGGTGCTGTCGGGGAAAACTTAATCGGTCCGGTCGGCGGCATCCTCGGTTTTGTGCAAATCCTGTTATTCGGCGCGGCCGGTTATTTACTCTCCGTGGGATTCCTTTGGTTCGGCATCGTTAAGTTAGCCTTCGACGCCCGCATCTGGCCACGGGCGGTGCTGGGATTGAGCTGCCTCCTGCTAGCAGGAGCCGCCTGGCTGGATGCCGCCGATTTCTTCTTCAAGGAATGGGCGCAGACCTGCAATCTCAGCGGCCCCGGCGGCATTATCGGCGACGGCCTCGGTGGATTCGTGCTGACCAACGTCATCGGCAAGACGGGCACGCTCATCTTCACCAGCGGGGCCTATCTCATCGCGCTGATCATGTTGACCGGCCAGCAGCCGGTGGGCTTCATCAATGCCTGCTACCGGCTCGCCCGCCTGAAATTTCATGAATGGCAGGCAGACCGCAGCGCGACCGGGAAAATCGTCGCCCGCGAGGCCGAGATGCTCGCCGAGCGCGAACGCCAGCGCGAACAACGCCGCAAAGACCGCGAGGCCACTAAATCCGCGACTACAGCCAAAACTGCTGCCGAAGACCCGCAGGCGCTGCTGCCGCTGCGCGAAATCCCCACTCCTGAGATCATTGATGCTTCCCAGCGTCGCGCCATCGACCCCGAACTCATCGGGAAAAATCCCTTCAGCCGCAAGCCTTCCCCGGAGCATCAGGGACTCCAGGAGGGGCGCTTCCCTAACTACCAAATCCCGCAGTTCGATCTGCTCGATCCACTGCCCGAGATGGAAGACTCGGATGTGGATGATGATCACAAGGAAGAGACCCGGCAGATCATTATTGATACGCTCAAGGCCTTCGGCATCGAAGTGACGGCCGGCCCCATCACCCGTGGTCCCACCATCACCCGTTACGAAATCTATCCGTCCACCGGCCTGCGCGTTTCCCGCATCTCACAGCTAGAAGCGGACATCGCCCGCGCCACTTGTGCCGAGCGGATCAATATCCTCGCGCCCATTCCCGGCAAGGACACCGTCGGCATCGAGATCGCGAACAGCAAGAAAGTCGCCGTGCCACTCCACGAGCTGCTCTATTCCACGGATTTCAACTCCTCCAAGAAAAAGATCCCGCTGGCCCTCGGCAAGGACGTCTATGGGAACACGGTCATCGCCGACCTCGCCGCCATGCCGCACTGCCTGGTCGCCGGAGCCACCGGTTCGGGCAAGTCTGTTTGTATCAACTCGATCATCGCGTCGATGCTCTTCAAGTTCAGCCCGGACGAGTTGCGCTTCATCATGGTCGATCCCAAGGTAGTCGAAATGCAGATGTATAACCGACTGCCACACCTCGTGGTACCGGTCGTCACCGATCCGAAAAAAACCGTGGCCGCCCTCAAGTGGGTGGTCAACGAGATGGAAAAACGTTACAAAATCTTCGCCAAAGTCGGTGTGCGGAATTTCGACAGCTTTAACGCCCGGCCTATCCCGGAGAAACCAAAGCCCGCTCCCGAGCCGGAGCCGGTCGATGAAGTGCTAGTGGATGATGGCGACGAAATTGAGGCTCCATTCGATCCAAGTGAATTGCTCGATCCCGCGATCCCTAGCAGCCACCAAGCACCACCGTGGTCGATGATGGAAGACGAGCCGGACGAGGAGATGAACTCGCTGGCTGCCGCTCTCAGCGATGGCGACCTCGGCCCGGAAGCCGATGAAGAGGACGAGGAAGTTTAC
>JBEGUC010000074.1:0-11358 GCA_041179105.1 Verrucomicrobiota bacterium
ATCAATGGCTGGCGTCCATCGCCGGTTGTTAAAATTTTTCACCCTCCAGGGAATCGGGAAATACTTGGACAAAAAAGTTGCGAATTGCTGCGGCAGAACCAAGAAACCCGGACGAAGATGGAATTCACAGGGCGAGAGATGAAATGGAATTATCCCAAGGAGCTGCCAGTGGTCGAACATAGGGAGGAAATCCTCTCGGCCATTCGCGCAAATCCGGTCGTCGTCGTGGTCAGCGAGACGGGCTCGGGAAAAACCACTCAACTCCCGAAAATGGTCGCCGAGGCGCTTGGCACCGACGGCGGGCGGATCGGCTGCACCCAGCCACGGCGGCTGGCGGCCGCGAGTGTCTCGAAGCGCGTAGCGGAGGAATTGCAAGTACCGCTCGGCGATTACGTGGGCTACCAAGTCCGTTTTGAGGACCGAACTTCGCGGGAAACTCGGATTAAATTCATGACCGACGGCATCTTGCTGGCGGAAACCCAGGGCGACCGCGACCTCAAGCAATACGAGGCGCTCATTCTGGACGAAGCGCACGAACGTTCGCTCAATATCGATTTCTTGCTCGGCTACGTGAAGCGCCTGCTCGATCGCCGGAAGGACCTGAAACTCGTCATTTCCTCAGCCACTCTCGACGCGGGTGCCTTCGCGGAATTCTTTTCGTTCAATGGCGTGCCCGCACCGGTGATCGTTGCACCGGGCCGGATGTTTCCCGTCGCTGAATTTTTCCTGCCGCCCATCGGCGATGAAGACTTCGCCCAACACGTGGCGCGTGCGGTGGACTATCTCGGCGAGGTTGAGCCGCATGGCGACGTCCTGATTTTCCTCCCCGGCGAGCGGGAAATCCGCGAGTGTGCCGATGTGCTAGACGGCCGCCAATACCGTGGCACGGAAGTGCTGCCGTTGTTCGCTAGACTCGGCCTCGGCGACCAGCAGCGCGTATTTAATCCGGGAAATAAACGCCGCCTCATCCTCGCCACCAACGTCGCGGAAACCTCGCTCACCATTCCGCGCATCGCCTGTGTGATCGACACCGGCATCGCCCGCGTCAGCCGTTGGAGCCCGGGAAAAGGCGTGCAGCGTCTGCAAATCGAGCCAGTCAGCCAGGCCAGCGCCCGCCAGCGGAAAGGCCGCTGCGGCCGTGTCCGCGATGGCGTCTGCGTCCGGCTTTACGAGGAAACTGAACTCACCGAGCGCCCAGAATTCACCGATCCAGAAATCCGCCGCAGCTCTCTTGCTGGCGTGATCTTGCGGATGAAAGCGCTCAATCTGCCGGAGATCGACGAGTTCCCATTCCTCGATCCACCATCGCCCAAAGCCATCGCAGAAGGCTACCGCACGCTGCGCGAAGTCGGCGCACTGGACCGGGAAAAACGCCTCACCGACTACGGTCGGCAGATCGCGCGGTTGCCGGTCGATCCGAGGCTAGGCCGCATGCTCATCGAGGCTCGCAAGGAGCACTGCCTCGCGGAAGTCTTGCCCATCGTCGCCGCCTTAGAGTCCAGCGATCCGCGCGAAAGGCCGGCGGAAAAAGCCCGCGAGGCCGATGCCGCACACGCCCGCTGGAAGGACGGCGAGAGCGATTTCATTTCACTGCTCCGGCTCTGGAACGACCTCGCGAAATTCCGGGATAACCGCGGCCGCTGGCAACGCAACGCTCTGCGGAAATTCTGCGGCCCAGCATTCCTCAACGCCCGCCGCGTGATGGAGTGGGCAAATGTTCGTGACGAACTCGCTGACTTGCTTGAGCGCGAATGGAAAATTAAAATCGGCGGAATCGGCGACAATCTCTCTGCTGCGGCGAACTACGCCACGCTCCACAAGGCGCTGCTCGCCGGCGTGCCCCGGCAGTTCGGCGTCTGGGATCGCGAGTCTAAATCCTACCGTAGCGCGAACGGCGGCTTCTTCGCGGTATTCCCCGGCTCCGGCCTATTTTCCCTGCCGAAGCGCTTCGAGTGGGTGATGGGCATGGAGTTGGTCGAAACCTCACGGCTATGGGCGCGGCGTGTGGCGAAAATTGATCCTGCATGGGTCGAGCAAGTCGCTCAGCACTTGTGCAAAAGCAAGTATGGTGAGGCGCACTGGGACGAAGCCCAAGGCGCGGTCTATGGCAAGGAAACCGTGATTTGTGGCGGCCTGCCGGTCGTCGCCGGGCGGCGGATCCACTACGGACGCGTCGATCCCAAGGCAGCTAGAAATATCTTCCTGCGGGAAGGAATCATCGGCAACGGCCTGCGGAAACGCTGCAATTTTCTCGACCATGTGCTTGAAATGCGCGGCGAAATCGAGGCGATCGAACAAAAACTCCGCCGTCCCGGCGGTCTGTGGAGCGACGAGGCGGTGCTGCGGTTTTACGAGGAGCGCATCCCGGAAGACATCCACACCGCTGCCGCATTTCACAAATGGTTGGAGAAAAACGAGGGCGTCCTGATGCTCGGCGTGGCAGATGTGGTGGATGAGGATCTCGAAACTCTCGGCCTCGCGGGTTTCCCCGACAGCATCACCCACGGCGGTCAGGAATATTCGCTCTACTATCACACCGCACAGGGCGAGCGCGACGACGGCGTCACGCTAGGCGTCCACGTTGATCAACTGCCAAAACTCCCCGACTGGCTGCCCGCCTGGGGTGCAGATGGCAATCTCCGCGAGCGCGCGGAAATCCTGCTGCGCTCGCTGCCGAAGGACTACCGGCGGATCTGCCAACCCATTGGCCCCGCAGCGGAGACTTTCGCGGAACTGTGGACTTTCGCGCCCAAGGATCGCTCGATTTACCAAGCACTGTCGGAACACATGAAGGACCGCAATGGAGCTTACGTCCCTGCGGGTGAATACGATCTCAGCAAGCTCACGCCCGAGCTGATTACAAAAATCTGGGTCTGCGATGACGACGCCAATGAACTCGCGCTGGGCGACGATGTGGCGGCGCTCAAACTCCAACTCGCCGACCGTATGCGCGTCCGCTTCGAGGCCGCTGCGAATGCGAACATCGAGCGCAAAGGCATCACGACATGGGACGGCGAAAGCCTGCCAGAGCTAGTCATGACTCCCGGTGGCGCGGCTTATCCGGCACTGGTGGACGAGGGGAAAGCCGTCGGCATCCGCGCCTTCACCTGCGCCGCCGAAGCTGCGGAATCCCACCGTGCGGGCGGTGCCCGCCTGCTGTGGCTCGCCCACGCCGACCAGGTTGCTTATCTGAAGAAAAAATTTCCGCTCGGCATGATGGCGAAGGTCGAGCTCCCGCGTCTCAGTCCCGGCGGCACCTCGCTGGACACGCTCATCCTGCTCGCGGCGGAAGGAGCGGCGAGAAGCGTTTTTCCGCGTTCGCCGGATGAATTTCGACTTACGACCGAGCAGGCAAGAGGAAATTGGTATGAAGCCGCCGCCGTCATCGGCAAGTCGATGGATGAGATTTTCGAGATTCTACCCGAAATCCAGCGTTGGATCGCTGCCAACCGCAACGACCGCAACCTCGGCGAGATTGCGGCGGATTTGGAAGAACAGATCGCGTGGCTCTTCCGCAAGGACTTCGCGTGGCACGCCGGCTTCGGCAACCTCCGCGAATACCCACGCCGCCTGCGTGCCATCCGCTCGCGGTTAGGCCGCTTGTCCTCGCTGCCCATCGTCAAAGATTTGGAGAAAATGCAACGCCTCCGCCGCCTCTGGCTACCATGGTTCCTGCGCTGGACCGCCAAGCCCGAAGACCCGCGCTCTTGGCCGCCTGGCTGGGCGCTGGAGGAATACCGCATCTCCCTCTTCGCCCCGGACATCCCTCTGCTGGGCAAGGTGTCTGAGAAGCGGATCGAAGAGATGATTTTCGGCTAAGGAATAATCCGCCCGCTCCGACTATTGGCGAATTTCAGGGGTTGCCACCCGGCCCGCCAGTTGTCATCTCAGGTCCGCGCTGCGGGCGCTTCAATCCGCCGCCCTTTTTGAAAAATCATGAAACCGACACTCCTTGTTCTCGCTGCCGGAATGGGCAGTCGCTACGGCGGCCTCAAACAAATGGACCCGATGGGCCCGAATGGCGAAACCGTCCTCGACTACTCGGTCTATGACGCGATCCGCGCCGGCTTCGGGCGGGTGGTATTTATCATCCGCGAGGATTTCGCCGAGGCTTTCCGCCAAGGCGTCGGAGCACGTTTCGCGGACCGCATCCAAGTCGATTACGCATTCCAGAAAATTGACGACCTGCCCGAAGGATTCAGCGTGCCGGAAGGCCGCGCAAAACCTTGGGGCACCGCCCACGCCGTCCGTGCCGCCCGCGCTCTGGTCAAAGAGCCCTTCGCCGTCATCAACGCCGACGATTTCTACGGCAGCGACGCTTACGTCCGTGCAGCCGAATTCCTCAGCACCCCACACGATGAGCAAGACAAAGCGCATTACGCGATGATCGGCTACCCGCTCATCAACACTCTCTCCGACCACGGCGACGTGAACCGCGGCATCTGCGCGCTTTCCTCAGACAAACTCCTCGCCGGCGTCGAGGAATACATTAAAATCGAGCGCGACGCCGACGGCGTGGTCCGCGGCAACGCCCTCGACGGCACTCGCAAAGAAGTTTGCGAAAAATCGCCCGTCTCCATGAACTTCTGGGCCTTCACCCCCTGTTTCTACGATCACCTCGAACAAGATTTCAGCCGTTTCCTCAGCGAATTCGGCCAAGTGGAAAAATCCGAGTATTACATTCCCACCGTCGTCGATGCCCTGATCCGCGCCGGCAAAGCGGATTGCGCGGTGCTCGACACAACCAGCCGCTGGTTCGGCGTCACCTATCCGGATGATAAGCAGCATGTGGTCGCCTCGATCCACAAGCTCATCGAGACCGGAGAATATCCAGCGATCCTCTCGTGATGCATGATCTCCGCGCGATTTCCCTCCTGTTCCAAATGCGCGCCGACTTTGTCGAAGCGCAGGTTTACGGCTCCGGGCACATCAATGACACCTACTGCGCTGATTACAATCAGGCAGGCTGCCGCGTCCGCTACATCCACCAACGGATCAACCACCATGTCTTCAAAAACCCCGTCCAGGTGATGGAAAACGTCGCCCGTGTGACCCGCCACGCGCTCGACACCTTGCTCGCCGAGGGAGACCCCGAGGCCCACCGCCGCACGCTCACCTGCATCCCCGCGCACGACGGCAAGCCTTACGCCATCGATGCCGAGGGCAGCCTCTGGCGCACCTATCCGTTCATCGAAGGCGCGCGCGGCTATGATGAGATCGAATGCAACGAGCAGGCCTTCCAAGCCGCCAGGGCATTCGGAGCATTCCAAAATCTCACCGCCAACCTATCCGGAAAGCGGCTTCACGAAACCATCCCGGATTTCCATCACACCCCGAAGCGCCTGCTAGCCCTCGAAGCGGCGGTGCAAAACGACCTCGCCGGACGCGCCGCCGACGTCCAAGCCGAGATCAATTTCGCCCGCGCCCGTGCGGCGGATTGCCCGCGTATCACCGACCTCATCGCCTCCGGTGCCATCCCCGAGCGCGTCACCCACAACGACACCAAGCTCAACAACGTCCTGCTCGACGAAACCACTTCAGAAGGCATCTGCGTGATCGACCTGGACACCACCATGCCCGGCTCCGCGCTCTACGACTTCGGCGACATGGTCCGCACCGCCGCCCCCACGACTCGCGAAGACGACCCCGATGAAACGCACATCGGAGTCAACCTCGACCGCTTCGACGCGCTGGTGCGCGGCTACCTCTCGACCGCGACATTCCTGAACGAAGCCGAACTCGACAACCTCGCCTTCTCCGGGAAACTCATCACTCTCGAATGCGGCATCCGTTTCCTAACGGACCACCTCAACGGCGACACCTATTTCAAAATCAAGCGCCCCGGCCACAACCTCGACCGCTGCCGCAACCAGTTCGCCTTCGTCCGCGCGCTTGAAGAGAACATGGAAGCGATGGAAGAAATCGTCGCCAGCGCCTCACTTGTCCCCGCGTAGCTCCAGAACGTAGTCCTTCAGCGCCAGCACCTGCCCATCTTCAAGATTCGTTAAATTCGCCAGATTCGCGGTGCCTGCCTCTTCGTTTGCAAGAACATGAATCCAAAGGTGAATCAAGCAACGCCGTATCGGGGTAATGAGATTTTTCCAATTGAGGAGCGGCGACCTTATTGTCGCTTCTTTTCCTAAACCCCAACGAAGAAAGGGACAATAAGGTCCCTCCTCCCTATTCACAAATCCTGGCGCGGCAGCATACTCATCCAAAAGGTGACGGCGAATCCCGCGAGTTGATTTTTATGACTTTCTTAAAATCAGTGAAATCTGTGGTTAAAAATCTCCTCTTCATTTTCCCATTTAAACTCATCAAGCTTGCTCATCATCCGCTCCGCCACACATCCGCCCAGGCGGTTTGAATGACGATGGATGAACTCCCATTGTTGTTTTTTGAGCCGACATTGAAAAGCCGTTGGCCGTCACTTCAACAATCCAAAATCAACAATCGTCATTCGTCAATCAACTCGCGCTGCGCCATGAGCATCCGGATGATCCTCTCATCGTCCGCGGCGATTCCTATCTGGACTGCTCCGACATGTCGGAGCTTTCCCACTGGCCGACATGTCGGCCAGTGGGAAAGCGGGAGGATCACGATCATTTTCGTGACTGAATCATCACCGCCCTCAGTTCTCTTTGGTACTCACTTCCAAGGTCATTCGTTGCACCAAACGTCGGTAAGATTCTGCTGACTGCTTGGCCCAGAAATTGCCGTGTATCAAAGGCAATGAGTCGCTAGAATTTCCACTAAACTGGCAGCAAATGGCAGGGCTGACGCATAGCCGGATTTTTTTCCTTTGAGGGCCGAATAGTTCCATTTCCAGTCTTTGTAGAAGGCGTCTGGCTCGACGTCAAAGACCGCGTAGATTGCGTCAGGATCAGGTTGTGAAGGATAACCTCTGCGGAGTAGTTCTTCAGCGGTGAAAATTCGCGGTCCGCGTTTTTTGATTCTCCACAGTCCAGATAGCGCCTTTCCACCCTTTGAATGAAGCAGCAAATGGCGGGCGTCCGCGATGTTGGGTTCAAGTCGAACCGATCCTTGGCGCGAACCGGCACGCAAGTTGTAAAGCCCGGTTTGCTTGAACCATGCGAGATGCTCTGGACTGTCGCACCATCCTACCAATACCGAGTGCTCGGCAGGTGGAACTTGCCGGACGTTTTCCTCGGACTCTCGTTCTGGAATCGCTCTCGAAACTTGCTGCCCCGATGTGAGTTCGCTGGCATCGTAAACGGAAAAGCGATGATAGCTGTTCTGCTCGCGAGCGGTTGCACGATTGCAAACATGCGCAATCACTTCATCAAAGAATCGTGAAAGGTGTTGTAGTCCCTCTCCCTCTCCCGATGGTCCAGGCTTGATAGCGAATGCCCCAAGCCCCGGCAGAATCTCGTGGAATCCTTCAAACCGAGTCGGATTGTCCCGCCCCCCTGGATAGAGGACATAAGCACCTTCCGAGCGACGGATCGCATCCCGGTAAGCGTGCATCTTCAGTAGGTCAGCACGTTTGTATTTTCCCTGCTTTTGCTCAGTTTTCTCTGCGCTCAGGTCGTCATCTGCGGCTCCGAAAATCTCAGTGATATTCTCAACTCGGTATTTGGCGTCGAAATGAATATGCACTGCAAGTTCCTGCGATTCCGCTTCTTCGAGTGAGTAATTCTCCGGCCAGAAAGTCATTGTGTAGTCCGGTCGCATTCGTCTTGTCCATGAACCTGGTTGACTCCGTGAGTCGCTCGGGCTGTGCGTTAAATTGTAGTGAAGGCGGACTTTCAACCTTCTCGATTCCCGGATGCATCTGCCTTCAATTCCCAGTGGTTCGTTAATTTTCAGCCGAAGATTTAATCCACTGTCCGAGTGCTCGAACAACGTCCGTGCTTCGAGCGTCGATAACCCGAACTTATCGCGGAATAATCTCAGCAATTGGAAAAAAAGCCAATACTCATAGAGGGTGGCGATGTCGCGCTTTCCGGCGCCGTAAACATCCTCACCTCCCCTCCAGGCCAACTCCGAGGCAATATCAAATCGAAGCCACGTTAAAAGAATGTCGCGATACCCTGATTTCCGCTGAAGCACAGGGCTTCCCAGTGGAAGTAAATGTGGCTTGGATACGGATTTAAAAAACTCGTACCGCAGGGCGTCGTCGAGTCCTTGCTGGAGCAGCACGATCTTCTGTCGGAGTCGCTGATGACTGCTGGCTTTGCGTGTTTTCAGCATCAACTCCATACGCTTCAGGAAATCGCTGAAAAACACGAGAACATGCTTCACGAATCGGTTCTCCGGCGTGTCGAGTGTTTCGACCTGTTGCCGGTGCATGATGATTGCTGGAACTGAAGGCTGCTCAATTCCTAGCGAACCCATGATTCTTGAGAGCTCACTTCCATCAGGCAAATTCAACCTGCGACGAGCAGTGCTGACTTGTTTTGCGAAATCTTTGCCTGTTCTCCGCACTTGAGTAATTTTTCGCTGCTCAGTTACCGATTGGAGACGCTGATGCGGCATCGCCATGATGCGTGCCAATGCGGACTTAAATCTCGGGGATTCGAGTTCGGCTCGGAGGAACTCGACTTGGCGTTGCAAGTTGCGAGGTTCAGCCTTGTATTTTGGGGCGAGCCGCATCTGGGAATTAGACCGGATGTTAAAAAGTAGTTCACTGCACTCACTCGCGATGAGGTCGAGCATCCGGCGATAGTCTTCGCGGTAATTGAGCTTTGAAGACAAGACCTCAACCGAAGCGCGCGCAATCGTGATGCCGGACAGCGAGTCCTCCAAGACCAAGAAGACTAAGCCCGTTTCAAGCCCGGTTTCTATTCTCCCAATTTCAGGACAAATTGAGCTTGGTTTGGCAATGCCATTGGCTTGAACACGGACATTGGAACGTGCGGTGATCAACTCAAGTCGTAGATGCTCCCTTCGAGCAACTGGACTTCCTCCTCTCCATGCTCCTTGGCCTCTTGGCGGGTCAGCGTTCGAATGCTAGCCGAGTCCCGATTCATCTGCACCACTCGAATCACCCCGGCAATCCGTCCCTGATCATCCAAGCAATCAACCCTAACCTCTTTGCACAGCGTTGGCATGGCTTATCCCTCCGCAAAGCTTGCGAATCCGTTCATCCGCACTGATTCCAGCATTCGGACAATCTTGTCGAAGCTTTGTGGATAGTAGGCGTCGGCTTTTGGATAACTGGGATTTCCATCCGCCGAAATTCCGAGAGGGTCAAGGCTGTCATCTTCCATAGTTGCTGATTTCATCGCCCCTGAAAACAAACTGTCGGCCTCGCTGAAGCGCTTTTCGGGCGATTCATGATTTATGGAGCGAGGCGAAAAACAGAGCGCTGCCAAGGAGCAGAGAAGCGGTTCCAGTTTGTTCCGGGACCCATGCAGTTTCGGGAGAATCTTCTGAAGCACTTGAGCGTCCATCGCGGACTTGAATTCCCAGGCATCGCCTGTGAGTTGCTTGTGATTGGCGACGAAGCTGGCCGCTTCTTTTGCGAGGCGGAATCCGAATTCCGAACCTGCTGAGCGAAGTATTCGAAAAAACAGCATGATTTCCGAGACGAACGCTTCCTGCTGATTTGGTGCAAGCGAGGGGACTGATTTTGCCAATGTCATGAAGTTGGCTCCATGAGTGACTCCCTTCCCGTCGATCTGTGAGAAATCGACTGGCAGAGGAGCACTCAGGAATCCACTCAAGTCAGTTTCCGAAACCCGAAACTCCAGAACATTCGCACGATCTAAAACTTTCGGCGAGAACATGTAAGTCGTCTCGTCAATATTCACCGTGCCGATGATGAACAGATTTGGCGGAAGCGTTATCTCCCCTGGTATACCGTCTCGGATTCCAGGTGTCCCGTCTGGCATTTTGTCGCTGTGCAAGTGAAGCGGTTCGTCAGACTCGATCGCCGATAAGAGATCGGCGAAGTAGCGCTCGACGTGGGAGAGGTTCATCTCATCGAGGATCAGGAAATGGGGAAGGTCTGGCGCATTAACCGCATTCAGGATAAGATCGAGTGCTTTGGTCCGAACATAACGTGTCCGGTCAAGTCCATCAGGATAGCCCAATACTTGCTCGTTGCTCGTCCAGTCGGCACCTACAGAAACTAGCTCATAGCTACGGCGTGGTCTTGTGATGAGTTTTTTGCTCTCAATGACTGCAATGGCGGCTGGCTTGAGGTGAGTGTCCCAAAGTATGGCGTGCCTGGCAAATTTTTGACCTTCTCGCCGCTCGTATTGACTATTGAACTTCTCTCGTATTTCCACGGAGGGTGAATCTTGTAATTCAGGAAACTCCTCAAGAAAATCTGCCCACTCGTTGATGAGAAGGCGGGGAAGAACTACTTTCTCACTCTTTTTGTTCCAGAATTCCACTGAGATCCTGTCGGAGTCCATGACGCGATAGCTATTTCCGACCTGTGTTCCGCGCTCGAACGGATCGATGGCAAATTGCGGACTCGAAATCCATCTCGCAAACGCCTGCGCCAGTTTCGTTTTTCCAGAGCCGGACATTCCTGTCAGGATCACAAAACGCTTTGCGGTCAACGAGGCAACGAAACGCCGGAGGAACTCCTCTTCGCACCGGAAGTTTGCTGCGGTAAAATCTGCGATGCAGTGTTCAATTCCAAGTTTATTCACGTTGTTCTGGGATGCGCTTTCGTCTGAATGTCAGGCCAGGTATTCCTCTGGCACCTCGTAACCAAGCTCTCGAAGTAAGCGAGCTACCTCGCCAGGGAGGCAGAAGGCTCCGTCGTAATCTATTAGCGTCCTCCCCTCGAACGTAAACCCGATTTCTGCGCCGCAGTCCTCACTGGAAAGCTCAGCAAAACAAGGATCACACTCACCCTCGCCCTCACGTGTAAACAGCACAACTTCGAGGCCTTTATTGGCTGGCGACTCAGCGCCATTTTGATGAACCATAGACACCTGACTGTCTGGAAAATGATGATGAGTTGTCTTATACATGATGGGTTCAGATGGCCTCATGATTGAAGTCGATGGCGGCAAGTCCCTTGAATCCGGCCCGCGTAAGACCGAGCGAAAACCCGCCGCAGCCGCAGAAAAGGTCGATGAAAGTGAGCGGATTTTTCATGAGTGAGGGGGTGTTCAATGTCACAGTGATTCAAGGACAATCTCTGATGGGATGAAAGGCAGAAAAAACAAAAATCTGAGAATAAGCGAAATGGATGCGGCGGATCGAATGCCGTGTTGCGAGACGATTCTTATCACCCGGGGTGGGTCAATGAGGTGCGCTAGAATTCTGGACCAAAAGACACCAGAATCCACTCATGACTCCCAGCAAACCAAGAAAGCAATACACCCCCGAGTTCAAGGCCCAAGCCATTGAGTTGCTCGCCCTCGGCAGGCC
>JBEGUC010000075.1:0-10730 GCA_041179105.1 Verrucomicrobiota bacterium
CGCTTGATTTCCGGCTTCGGCACGCGCCGCTCTTCGAGTCCGAAAGCGATGTTCTGGCCGACGGTCAGATGCGGCCACAGCGCGTAGCTTTGGAAAACCATCGCCGCCTCGCGCTGGTGTGGCGGCATTTGAGTCACGTCGCGCTCGCCAAAAAAGACCGCGCCGGAGCTCGGCGTTTCCAACCCGGCGATGCAGCGCAACAGCGTCGTCTTGCCGCAACCCGAGGCCCCAAGCAGGAAGAATAACTCGCCCGATCCGACATGCAGGCTGACACCGTCGAGAGCAAGGGTGCTTCCGAAGGATTTGACGACTGACTGCGCGCGAATGGATTCCATGGCGATGAACGGCTCCATGATTTCGTTTGCGAGCTTCGAAGCAAGTTCCAAGCGGATTGAAGTGCGCGTCTCGATTTTTTTCGAAGATTCTCTTGCCAAATCCCGGGGCGGTTCGTAACAAGTGCGCCCACCCAACCGGAAGCTCGGATGGCGGAATTGGTAGACGCGCTAGACTAAGGATCTAGTAGGGAAACCTGTGGAGGTTCGAGTCCTCTTTCGAGCACTTTCCGTTTAGGATGAACAATTTAGGAAGCCGAGAGGCTTCCTTTTTTGCGTTAGGGGTTTTCAGTTTGCGCCCAATGTGAGCCCGTTCCTGCGGAGAAGACTTTGTTTAAAAGAAATTCCTGCAGTCGCAGTGCCCGCAAGCGCGGTCCCTTCCCGCGGATAAATTGTCAGATCGCCTGATGAAAATCCGATACTGCCTCGCATGAAGATTTGGGTTTTGCGGGTTAAGGAGTGGCGAGGAACTCGTGCGGAGGCAGTGAGGGAAGCGCCTCGTGGTTCGCGGATTCGTCGCCTTCGGCAAGTTCGGCGAAGATTTCTTTTTGCGTTGGATCTTACCCTGACGAAGCGCGATAACACCGCCGCCGCGCGTAAACGCTTTCTCCCAACTCCCATGACCTCCGAACTGACCGCACTCCTCCGCCGCCGCATCGCCATCATCGCCGACCACGCCTGGCGGGATCGCGACGGGGCGGCACATCTTGAAGCACTCAAAGAGGTTTCGGAGGAAATTTCCGCATGGACTGCGGCGCACCGGACCTCCGTGGATTCCCAGCTCCGCCACTACCTCGCCAACGCCAGCTACCAGAAGGCGTTGGCCCATTTGGAGTCGGCCGGTGCAGAATAATTCCCATTTTGAAATTTCTTTCCTAGGATTCGCTCCGCCGCTACGTATCCGCCACACACATGAAATCGATCCCCACCCTCATTGCCATGGCAACTGCTGGCACGCTTGGCTACCTAGTCGAGCCGGAGCTGCGATACGAACTCACCGGGAAGTCGCCAAACACCTCGAAGTTCGCCCCAGGCATCCAACAACGGGCCGACGGAGCCTTCGAGATCGATCTCGGAGCCTTCAGCCCGGAACAACTTCCCAAGCAAATTCTCATCAATACGGTGGTAAAAGTCTCCGACCCGGCGACCGGCCTGACCATGAGCATCCACGCCGGCAACCGCGTCACGCTGGTCCGCATCGAGGGCATAAATGCCATCATCAGTCCCGGCCAAGGCACATTTATAGGCACCGTGCCCATCTCGGAAACTGACCTGCTGCAACAAATCGCCGCAAATCCTCCAGCCCCGACGGCGACCCCGACAGCGCCCCCGGAAGTGAAACTCGCAGAGGCGCCAATCGCGCCCGAACCGACGCCCGCGCCGGAGCCAACTCCCGCACCCGAACCGACGCCAGCACCCGAGCCAACTCCCGCACCCGAACCCGCGACAGCAAGCGGCTCCATCGATCCGGTGAAATTGATGCAGGACAGCGTCCGCGCTGGCCAGATCAAGGAGTTCACCTTCGAGCAAGTCCTGACGTGGAAAGCCGAGGCCGATGAAATCATCGACGGCGAAACCTACCAAATCGGGATCGCTTCTTACAAAGCGGAAACCATTTTCGGCGTCAAAACCATCCAAGCCAAAGCCCTGATCAAAGACACCCAGATCCAACGCTGGATCTGGCCCAAAAGCGGCTTGGAGATCAAATAAGCGGTTGGATTTCCCGGTACCGGCGGAAACCCGCGAACTTTTCCGTTGCAAATCTTGCCAGCTAGCGGTCGGCAGGTTAATTCCCCGCTCCTATGGCAACTTTTCGTGTGTTGGTTTCTGACCCTATTTCGGAAAAAGGCGTGGACGCCCTGCGCTCCGCCCCAGAAATTTCCGTCGATGTAAATACCGGCCTCAAGCCGGACGAGCTTCTCAAAATCATCGGCGACTACCACGGCCTCGTCATTCGTTCCGAGACGAAGGTGACGCCCGAGGTTTTCGCGGCCGCCAAGAACCTCAAAGCCATCGGCCGCGCCGGTGTGGGCGTGGACAACATCGACCGCTCCGCCGCCACCGACCACGGCGTGGTGGTGATGAACACCCCAAGCGGCAACACCATTTCCACCGCCGAGCACGCCTTCGCCCTCATGCTCTCGCTCGCCCGCAACATCGGCCAAGCCCACGGCTCGATGATCGCCGGGCGCTGGGACCGCAAGACGCTCTCCGGCGTGGAAATGTTCGGCAAGCGCCTCGCCATCCTCGGCATGGGCCGCATCGGCACTGAGTTCGCCAAACGCGCCCAAGCCTTCGGCATGACCGTTGTCGCTTACGACCCCTTCCTCACCGCCGCGCGCGCCCAATCGCTCAAAGTCGAGCTCGCGGAAAGCGCCGCCATCGCCCTCACCGGCGCGGACGTCGTCACCCTCCACATCCCGCTCACCCCGGACACCAAGCACGTTCTCGACGCCGAGCGCATCGCCCTGATGAATAAAGGCGCGCTCATCGTCAACTGCGCCCGCGGCGGCCTCGTCGATGAAGTCGCCGCCAAGGCCTCCATCGACGCCGGCCACCTCGGCGGCATCGCGCTCGACGTTTACGAAGTCGAGCCGCCACCCGCGGATTTCCCGCTGTTTTCAGTGAAAAAATCCGTCTTCACCCCCCATCTCGGTGCTTCCACTGCGGAAGCCCAGGAAAACGTCGGCATCGAAGTCGCCCACCAGGTGAAAAATTTCCTCCTCACCGGCGAAATCGTCAACGCGGTGAACATGCCCAACCTCGACAGCCGCACCCTCGAAAGCGTCGGCCCGTATCTCAATCTCGCCGATTCGCTCGGCAAGCTGCTCTCGAAAATCGCCCCCGCGCAGTGCGACGCCATCCGCGTTTCCTACCTCGGCCCGGTTTCTGAGCTCGATACCGAACTCATCACCCGCAAAGTGCTCACCGGCTACCTTTCCGCCGCTCACCACGAAGCGCAGGTCAACCTGATCAACGCCCCGGCCATCGCCAAAGCCCACGGCATCAGCGTCACCGAATCCACCGTCGCCCTCGCCACCAACTGCTCAGAGCTCATCGAGGTCTCCGCCGTCAAGGGCAACGAAGTCTGCACCGTTGCCGGCACCTTCTTCGGCAAATCCGCCCGCATCGTCCACATCGCCGGCCACTACGTCGAAACCAACCCCAGCGGGAAATTTCTCTTTGTCGAAAATGACGACCGCCCCGGCATCGTAGGCACCATCGGCACCTCGCTTGGCAGCGCCTCCGTCAACATCGCCAACATGGCCCTCAGCCGCACCAGCGACCACACACGCGCCGTCACCGTCATCGAAGTGGACACCGAGCCACCGGCGGAACTGCTCGAAAAACTCCGTTCCACGCCGGGAATCATCCGCGTCCTCAGCTTCGAATTGTAAAATTCAAGGAATCTCGAAAAATCCGTTGCCAACTCCGATTCAGATTAATTACCTTCCCCGCAGCATGAAAAAACTCCTCGTTATTGCTACCACCTTCGCCGCCTTGAGCAGCGTCGTCGTCGCCGACATCCAAGCGCCTCCCGGCTCCACCTACACCTCCTCGCGTAAGCTTGGCCGCGCCTTCAGCAACATCCTCTACGGATTCATGGAAATCCCCGAGCAAATCGTCCGCAAAAACGAGCAATACGGCCGCAAAGCCGGCTCGACTTACGGAGCCGTGGATGGCACCAACCGCGCGCTGCGTCGCTTGGGTTATGGTTTCTACGAACTCTTCACCTTCACCTGCCCGACCTATCGTGGCACTTTCAAGCCTCCTTATGAGCGCTGTGGCGAAGACAACCGCATTGAGATGAACGTCCACGACGGCCTCTCGGAATTCCCGCCTGAGCTCGGATTCGAAACCGGCTTCGACCACTCCCGCACTCAGAAATACTGAGTTCTTCCGGCGAATCCGCCTGATTTCCAATCCCGCCAGCGGTGCATCCGCTAGCGGGATTTTTTTTGTGACCAACTCTCCGCCTAGCTACCGACGGGAATTCCCTCCCGGAATGGGTCGTCTGGATTGATGAGATAGGTGGACTCGCCATTGACCCAAGCGCGGCCGGAAACCCGGGGAATCAGCCGACCGTCGGGAAGTTCCTCCACATGGCCGGAAAAGACCGTGTCGAGAATACCCGCCTGCCGCCAGGTCTGGCCTGATTTGAGTTTTCCCGCAGCGTGAAGGCAGGCGAGTTTGGCGCTGGTGCCGGTGCCGCACGGCGAGCGGTCGTAGGCTTTTCCGGGACAAAGCACGAAGTTGCGGCTGTCCGCGAGGGCCGGATCTCCCGGCGGACCGAAGACTTCGATGTGGTCGATTTCCATGCCGTCCGTGCCGGTGATATTTTGAGTTGCGAGCGCCTCCCGAACGGACCAACCAAAGGCGGTCAGAGCCTCGATATTGCGGAATTCCACGGCGGGCCCCTGTTGGTCGATGAGGAAAAACCAGTTGCCGCCCCAGGCGATGTCGCCCGTGACGCGCCCCCAGCCGGGGACTTCCACAGGCACGTCGGCCGCCAAACGGTGGCACGGCACGTTGGCAACTTCCACCGAGCCGTCTTCGCGCAGCGTGGCCACGACCACGCCCACCGGGGTGTCGATGCGGTGAACTCCGGGGCCGATTTTGCCGAGATGCGCCAGCGTCACGGCGAGCCCAATGGTGCCATGAATGCACATGCCGAGAGTGGAAACATTGTTGAAGAAAATCACGCCGCAGACGCAATCCGGTTCATGGGCTTCGCAAATCAGCGCGCCGACCATGGCGTCGTGGCCGCGCGGTTCATTGCAGATCGCGCGCCGGAGCCAGTCGTGCTCACTGCGGAGGATTTTCGCCCGCTCTGCAAGCGGACCGCTTCCAAGATCCGGTGCGCCGGACACGACGACCCGAGTGGGCTCGCCCTCGGTGTGGGATTCAATGACGTGGATGGACTCTCGATTCATGGTTGAATGTTGTTTGTGGATAAAAAATCAGGACTTTCAAAACCGGCCGGGGGCCAGCGCTTCGATCGGGCGGAAAGGCGTGTCAGCCGCGAGAAGATCCGCCGCGAGGCGACCGCTCACCGGCGCGAGGCTCAGGCCCATCATCGCATGGCCGCAGTTGACGACGAGGTTTTCCAAGCCCTTCACCACCCCGGTGTAGGGAATGCCATCCGGCGAAACCGGCCGCAGCCCGACCCACGGCTTCACCCCGGCGAAGTCGCTTTCCGCAAATTTCGGGAAATACGCATGCACCGAGCGGGTGATGCCCTGCACGCGCATGGCACTGACGTCCAGATTGAACCCGCCGACCTCCATGGTCCCGGCGAAGCGTAAGCTAGAACCTAACGGGGTAATCGCCAGCTTGGCCTCGGCGAAGATTGAGCAAATCCTTGGCAGTTCTGGGGGCGTGCCCAGCGTGAGCGAGTAGCCCTTGCCGGCTTGCAGGGGAAGCTTCAAGCCCACGGACTGGAGCAACCCGCCGCTCCATGAGCCGCTGGCGATGACAAACTTGTCGCCCTCAAATCGCCTGCCTCCACCCGAAACGGCACTCACGCGGCCGTTCGAAGTTTCGATGCGATCGATGGCCACGCCGTATTCAATCGAGCCGCCCAGTTCGAGCACTCGGCGGCGCATCGAGTTGAGGAAACGCGCCGGATCGAGATGGCAATCCTGAGTGAAATGAATAGCGCCGGAGATATCCATCGTCACGCCGGGATCGATCTTGGCGGCCGCGGCGGCGTCGAGGATATCGGCGCGCAGGCCGATTTCATGCGCGCTTTCGGCGACTTCGATCTCCTCGGCGAGACCCTTCGCGGTATTACAAAGCATCAGCAAGCCCCGCTCGACCAAGCCGAAGTCCTCGTCGCGCGCCAATTCGATGAAAAGTCGGCGGCTTTCCAGATTCAGGTCGCGCAGCAATTCGCGCGAGGCGGCGACATGCTGCGGGGTGGAATGCCGATAGAAAAGCCAGCCCCAGCGGGCCAGCGCGGGATCGAGACGCGGCCTCACGAAGAACGGACTCCGCGGATTGAACATCCAGCGCAGGCCCTTGGCCATCATGCCGGGCGCGGCCAGCGGAGTGAAGTGACTGGGGACAATCATGCCCGCATTTCCCGTCGAGCAATTGTCGCCACCCTCGGGCTCGCGCTCGACAACCGTCACCGAGAACCCGCGCTTCAACGCATAATAGGCCGAACATAGTCCAATCACTCCGCCACCAACTACCACCACGCGCACTGTTTTCATGTCGGGCGGCAGAATTGACATCTCGTGAGTGGAAATCCAGCACTCTCCTAAAAAACGTCAGAATTTCCCGACGAAGCGGCGCGCGACCGCTTCGGTTCCCGCTTGCGTTGACAGGACCCGACCGCAAGAATCGGCGAATCGCGCCGGTAATTTCCTCAAACTTTGATCCACGCATGGCCACCACTCCCCTCCCCCGCACCTGTTCCGCCATCGTCGTGGCGTCGGGTGCGAGCCGGCGGATGGGCTTCGACAAACTCGCCTCGCCGCTGGCCGGAGTCCCGGTCTTGCGGCGGACGCTCGATGCGTTTCTCGCTGCGGATTCCATCTCGGAAATCGTGGTCGTTTGTCCCGCAGAACGCTGGGAACTCCTAGGCAGCGGCGAATTCTCCAAACCCGTCAGAAGGGTGGACGGCGGCGCGGACCGGCAGGATTCCGTGGCGGCCGGACTGGCCGCCCTGGCCGCGCAGACCGACCTCGTCGCCGTGCATGACGGCGCGCGCCCGCTGATCGCGCCCGCAGACATCGATCGCTGTGTGGCGGCGGCTGTTGAATTTCGCGCGGCCGCCCTCGCACGCCGCGTGACTGAGACCGTGAAGCATTCCGACGCGGCGGGCTTCAGCGCGGGCGCGGTTTCGCGGGAGAATCTCTGGTGCATGGAAACCCCGCAGGTTTTTGAAATCCAGCTATTGTTGAAAGCCTACCAAGCAGTGGCCGCCCAAGGCCTGGCAGTGACCGACGAAGTCTCGGCCATGGAAGCGATCGGCGTGCCGGTGAAATTCATCGAGTCGATCCAACCAAATTTAAAAATCACCACCCCGGCGGATCTCGCGCTGGCACAAGCACTTTTACGATGAGCAAAGCAATCTACGAATGGCGGCAAATCCCCGGCGGCCCGCGCCTAGCAGTCGCGACGGTGGCAGACTCCGAGTGCGCGGCGCTCTCGATTTACATCCCGGCCGGCAGCCGCGATGAATGGAAACTGCCCGCCGGCCTCGCGCACTTCGTCGAGCACATGGTTTTCAAGGGCACCGCCCGCCGCAGCGCACGCGAGCTGAGCTTTGAAATCGAAAACGCCGGCGGCCAACTCAACGCCTGCACCTCGGAGGACCAGACGGTTTACGAAGGCCACGGCGAGGCGGACCTGATGCCGTTGCTCGCCGACGTCCTAGCCGACATGGTCTGGCACGCGACCTTTCCCGAGCCGGAAATCGACTTGGAGCGCGAGGTCATCGGCGAGGAAATCACCATGTATCGGGAAGCACCGGCGGACCACATCGGCGATCTCATTTCGAGCGCGTTGTGGGCCGACCATCCGCTGGGGAACCCGATTTCCGGCTCGCTGGAATCGATCGCCGTCATCGACCGGGAAATTCTAATCGACTTCCGCAACCGCCACCATTTCCGCAACGACGTGGTCATCGCCGCAGCCGGTCCGTTCACTCTCGACGAGGTGATGGCGATGATTTCACCGCACCTGCCGCAGGGATTCCACGCGCCGGAGAAAGCGCTCCCGTTCGACCGGACCACGGCGGTCCCGCAGACGATCGCGGAGGCGCGGGAAACCGACCAACTCCAGCTCGCGCTCGCCTGGCACACGCCGGGGCGCCTCTCAGAATCCCGCCACGCACTGCGAATGCTCAGCACGATGCTCGGAGAAACCGCGAGCTCGCGCCTGTTTCTCGAACTCCGAGAAGAACGCGGGCTTTGCTATCAGATCAGCAGCGACGTGACGTTCTTCGACGAGACCGGAGCCTTCGAAATCAGCGCCGGGCTCGACCCGGAATCGCGCGACGAGGCGCTCGCCTGCATCCGCCGAGAAATCGACGACCTCGTCGTGAACGGCCCCCGCCCCGGCGAGCTGGACCGCGCCAAGCGCCTGACCATCGCCCAAAGCAAGCTTGCCTTCGAGACGACCAGTTCCCACGCCGGCTGGGCGGGCGAAGGCGTGCTCGACTTCGGCCACATCCCCGCGCCGCTGGACTGGCGGGCCAAGGTCATGGCAGTGACAGACGCCGACGTGCAAGCCATCGCCCGCGAGATTTTCCACGGCCGCGAACCGGCAATGGCCGAGATCGGCGGAGTCGAAGCGGGTTGATAGAGCGCCTTATGCCGCATTCGTTCCACCCATTCACGCAAGAGCACTTCGTCGCGCTCGGCATCGGCGCGGCGGCGGCGGCAGCGTTTCTCATCGCCGGCAAGCGCGGGGGAAATCCACGGAACATCGCGACCGCGCTGCTGGCATTCATTAACCTGAGCGCCTATCCGCTCGGCCAGGCCGCGTGGTTGTCGTTGGATACACCGAAATCCATCGACAACATCCTGCCGCTGCACCTCTGCGACATCGCCGCGATCACGGCCGGCTTCGCTTTGATCACCAAGCGCCCGCTGCTCTGCGCACTCACGTATTTCTGGGGACTTGCCGCGACCTTGCAAGCACTCATCACCCCGGCGATCACCGTGGGATTTCCGCATCCGCCCTTCACGATGTTTTTCGTCCACCACTTCGCGGTGGTCACCGCCGCGCTCTATCTGCCGCTGGTAGAAGGCTGGCGTCCGGCACAACCGTTTTGGAAAAGCCCGCTCGTCATCGCCGGCTGGTCACTCGGCTATCTCGGCATGGCGATGACGGTGAACGCCGTGCTAGGCAGCAATTTCGGCTTCGCCTCCCGCCCACCGGACAACCCCAGCCTGATCGACCACCTCGGCCCGTGGCCATGGTATCTGTGCTCGATGTTCGGAATTGCGCTGACGTTCTATTTCCTGCTCGCGCTGCCGTTCGCAAAACGAAAGTGACGTTCCATCAGGCGGGCCCGCCAGCCATGGAATTCCGCCAGAAATCCAATCGCTCCCGGATGCGTTTTTCCATCCCCTGGTCGCCAGGCTGGTAGTAAATTTTCCCCTCCGGCAAATACGCCTGCGGAATGTGGGCACCCTCGTAATCGTGGGCATAAAGATACCGCATCGACTCCTCCGGCTCGCCGGACGCTGCGGCGAGTTTCTTGCGGGTGCCCGTCCGCAAATGCACCGGCACCGCGAGCGTGCGGCCGTTTTCCACATCCTCCATCGCCCGGCCCAGCGCGGCGTAAGCGGTGTTGGATTTCGGCGCAGTCGCCAGATAGACCGTGGCATGCGCCAGCGGAATCCGCCCCTCCGGCATGCCGATGAATTCGAACGCCGCATGCGCGTCCATCGCCACCCGCAGCGCGTTGGAATCCGCTAGCCCGATGTCCTCCGAGGCGGAAATCACCAACCGCCGCGAGATGAAGCGCGGGTCCTCGCCAGCGTGCAGCATTTTCGCCAGCCAGTAGAGCGCCGCATCCGGATCGGAGCCGCGGATCGACTTGATGAAGGCGGAAATCGTGTCGTGGTGCGCATCGCCGTGAGCATCGTAAACTACCGCCTTGCGCTGGATAGATTCCTCCGCCACCGCCAAGGTCAGATGCACCGCGCCCTCGTCATCGGGAGTGGTCAAAATCGCCAGCTCCAGCGCGCTCAACGCCTTCCTCACGTCACCGTCGGATTTCTCCGACAAGTGCCGCAACGCGGCGGGATCGGCCACCACTTGGTAGCCGCCCAAGCCGCGCTCTTCATCCGCCAAGGCGCGTTCGAGGACACCGGTGATGTCCTCCACCGGCACCGGCTCTAGCTGGAAAATCTGCGACCGCGAGACCAGCGGCGAGTTCACATGGAAATACGGGTTATGCGTCGTCGCGCCGATGAATCGAACGACTCCCCGCTCAATGTGTGGCAGCAGCACGTCCTGCTGGGCTTTGTTGAAACGGTGGATCTCGTCGATAAAAAGGATGGTCGTCTCGCCGCGCAAGTCGCGCCAAGTCCGCGCCTGGTCGATCTTCGCACGGATCTCGGCGACGTTGGATTCAACGCCGTTGAGCGATTCGAAGCGCGAGCCGGTCGTCCGCGCGATCACGCTCGCCAGCGTAGTTTTCCCGGTCCCCGGCGGCCCGTAAAAAATCAGCGAGGTGAAGCGGTCCGACTCGATCGCCCGCCGCAGCAATTTCCCCGGAGCCAGAATGTGCTGCTGGCCGGCCACCTCTTCAAGCGAGCGTGGCCGCATCCGCGCCGCCAGCGGTTCGGCGGGATTCGGCTTGCCGGTGAGGGCGGCGGGAGTGGTGAAAAGATCGGACACGGCGGCGGTCCGGCACCATCGCCGCGACCCGCC
>JBEGUC010000076.1:0-10573 GCA_041179105.1 Verrucomicrobiota bacterium
AAACGATGGGGCGCTGGAGCTTCATGACCCCGCCGGCGGGGAATGTCCAGCGGCGGACGGTGCGGACGGCTTCGGCATCGAGCAGCGGCCAGCCGGAAGAGGATTTCGGATAGGCGGAAATGACGCGGCCCGTGGTATCGATGGTGAACTCGATGACGACAGTGCCGGTCTGGCCTGCGCGTTTGGCCTGTGCGGGGTAGGACGGCTTGGGCATGCGGCCCTGGGCGAGGCGCGAGGACGCGGATAAGCCGGGTTTTCCGGCGCTGCCGGGGGCGCTGCCGGGGGTTCCCGTGGAGGTCGATCTTCCGGGGCTCGCCGTGGAGGTGGATTTCCCGGGCTGACTCGGGCGGGGTTTGGTTTGTGCCTGGGCCAGGGTAGGAGCGGGAGACGATTTCACCGCGGGCCGGGAAATTTCCGGAATCTCGGGCAAGGGCGAGAAATCAGCGATTTCCGGCAACTCTGGGGGCGCGGGCAGGATTTCTGCGGGAGCTTCGGAGGTTGTGGGCGCTGTGGTTGAAGGGATTTCCTCGGCGGCTTCCGCTTCGCCGAGGGTGAAATCTTCCGGAGCCGGGTGGATCTCTTCTGCCATTTTCACGGCAACGGGCGCGCCACGAAAACCCGGAACCACCAGCGCCACGGTGCCGAACGCCGCCACGCTCAGCCAGCAGGCGAGCGTGCCGATGTTGAGGGCGTGGAAGAGGGCGGTCATGGAAACGGGCGGAAACTAGGGCGGTTGCGGCAAGAAGACAACCTCTGCGGCAGGCCAGAATCAGAACTCGAAGGATGCGCCGACGTAGTAGTTCCGGCCGTTTCCGGGATCGATCCCGTCGTTGCGGACGCGGGCGTAGTAGCTTTCGTCGAAGAGGTTGTTGATGCCGCCGATCAGGCGGACGTTGTCATGGATTTTGTATTCTGCGGTGAGATCCCAGACCATGTAGGCGGGCACGGCGTATTGGGCGTCGTTGCTGTCATTGGCGAAGTGGTCGTCCAGGAAGGTGCCACCGAAGGTCACTTTCAGCTTATCCTGATAGTTGTAGTTCAGGCCGGTGCGGAGGATGAAATCCGGCGCGTATTGCGGTGTCTTACCGTCGCTCGGGCCGCTGGTGAATTCAGCATCCAGCAGTGTGCCGTTCACATACCACTCGAGCGCGCCGTATTGTTCCGTGCTGGCGATGTCGCGGAGCAGATCCGTGCTGGCGGATAGGTCGATGCCTTTATGAATGGCGTCGCCGACGTTGGCGGTGGTGTTGCCAAGCGTGCCGATTTGGTCCTTGAAGGAGAGCAGGAAAACGCTGGTATCAAGCGTAAGCCACTCGTTAGCGCGGGTGCGGTAGCCGAGTTCGTATTCGATGGATTTCCCTTCCTCAAGGTCGTCCGGGACGACTTGTCCGCCGCCGGTGGGCACGGCTTCGGTGAAAATCACGGGTCGATAGCCTTGCGAGATGTTGGCGTAGAGGGCCGAGTTTTCCGCATCCTCGTATTCCATGCCCAGTCCGCCGAGCAAGATGGAGCCATCTTCATCGCGGGTGCGGGTGGCTCGCGCGGGATCGATGAAACGCGTGTTCACGTCTTGGCTGAAGTTTTCAACCCGTAATCCCGGAGTGATGGAGAATTTGCCTAAAGCAAAGCGGTTTTCCACGAACACCGGCAGGTAGAAAACCTCGCGGTCCGAATCGCGGACGAGCGTGCCGGATGAGGCGGAAGGCGAGCTTCCCAACTCGTCGGTGCGCGGCGAATCGACGTGATAAATCTGGATGCCGGTGCTCAGCGTGTGCTGGGCCTGGCTGCCCCAGTTCAACCGGTAGCGGGCGTCGAGGCCGAGGGTTTCGAAATTTTGATCTTCGATTTGGTTTTTGGCTCCCGTGGCGAGTGTGCCGAATCCCCCGCCCTGCTGGCGCTTGCTGTAGCGGGTGTAATCCGTCCACCAAGCGCTGGCGGTGAAGAAGGAATCTGATGTGGGCTCGATCTCGTAGGTTAGCGAGACGGAGTCGCGGTCGAGCGAGAATTCATCGTTCAGGCGGGTGGCTTTGAGGCTGCCGGAGTTAAAATCCGCGATGGAGAGGCCGCCCGGTTCGCCGTGGTTTTCCTCGTAGGTGTCGGCGTTGAAGATGATTTTACCGCCGTTATCGAGCGAGTAGAGGAGTTTGACCGCACCGTTATTGAGGTCGTAGTCACTGTTGGCGGAGCGGAAGCCGTCACTCTCGCGGTGGTTGAAATAGAGGTAGTAACCGAGTTTATCGACCGTGCCGTCTGCGGAGGAAAAGGTGGAGTAAAGATCGTCGCTGCCCACGATGTGCTGGGTGCGCAGCGAGAATGGTTTGTCGGTGCGTGGACGGTGGGTGATGTAATTGAGTGCGCCGCCGGGCTGCGGGCCGTGTTGGAGGGCGGCGCCGCCGTGGAGGAATTCGATCCGGTCCACGGTGTCGAGCGGTGGCGTGTAATAGGCTTCCGGATAGCCGAATTGGTCGGCGTGAATGGGAATCCCGTCGCGCAACATTTGAGTGAATTGCGCGCGGTGGGGATTGAGGCCGCGGTAGCCGAGGCTGACCAGCGGCGAGGATTCTTCCGCGAGCAGCAGGCCGGGGGTTTGGGAAAGCGCTTGGCGGTAGTTGTTGCCGATGATTCGAGCTTGAGCATCCAGATCGATGACTGCGGTTTTCTTGCCGGCAAAGATCGAGGCGCCGCTCACGTCCGGTAGCCAGCCTTTCTGGTTGGTTTCATCCGCTTCCGACTCGGCGGTCACGACCAAGGATTCCAGCTTGGTCACGGGATTTTGGGCTGTGGCCAAGCTGGCGGTGGAGAGGGCCGCTGCGAAGCAGGCGGCGGTGGAATGGGCAATGGAACTTGGTTTCATGAAATGTCTTCTCTTGAGATTGAGTCGCAACAACGCGAGGACACCATTCGACGGCGGCGGCGTCAACCGGAAATTTTGGCCTTTTAGCACCAGAACCCACGCCGCGCTAAAATGTCGAAAACAGAGTGACTTGGATTTGCTCTCGCAAGCATCACGTAAATTTTTTGATCTTCCGCAGGGGATGATTCGAAAAAGCTCGCCGTATTGGTGCGGTGATCGCGCTCAAGGCCCGCCATCCGCTACAACCTCGTTTGCAACAACGCCTTCAAATGAAAAAGCCGTAGATCACATTACCCTATCCATGCCTTCTCGATGATTCAGGGGGCAACCAAGCGGTAAAACTTGCTGCCGGTGACGGGGGCGTTGTCGGTCACTGAAATCGTCCCATCAGAAGCGGCGACTATGATCCCGAATTGAGTGGTCCAAGCTCCGGTCAGATCCGTGTTTGTCTGCAGCAGATAGCCAAGTCCCGGGATGCCAGATGCCGAAAACGCTGCGGCCCCACCAGCGGTTGTTAGGGATGCACCGGTCACCACATCGAGTGCGGGGGAAACGACTTGCAGGTTGACCGTGCCGGTAACCGTTGCGCCGCGACCGTCGTCGAAAGTGATGGAAAACCCGTCGGTGCCACTCGCTCCAAAGGCCGGGGTGAAGGTGATGTTTCCGCCGGCATAAGCGACCGTGCCGCCCAAGGTGCTCGCCCACGACAGGGCGTTGAGGAAGACGTTGTCACCATTGGGTTCGGAGACGGCCGCCAGCAGTTGAGAAAGTGGAATCACCGCGGTGAGGCCCGCGCGGGTGGCGAACGAGGGCGGAAGGAAGGTGGGTGCTTCGTTAATGGCGGTCAAAGGCCCGCGGCCTGTGAGATTGACTTGGTAGGAAGCCAAATCTCCCGGAGCGTCGCTGCCCATGTGCATCACTGCACGCCGGTTACCCGTGCCGCCGTAGGTGATTTCCACGGTGAAGGTGGTACTTGCTCCAGGGGCAAGCGTGGTGACGGGCGGGAGAACACTGACCCGATAGTTCGCCGCCTGCGGTCCGGTGAAGGTGATGGGAAAACCCGTGAGCGTGGTGTTTCCCGTGTTGAGGATGGTAAAAATCCGGTTGCTAGTGTTATTAAGCGGGCCTGCTCCGAAATCCACCGTGCTCACGGCATCGGTCAGTGTTGTTCTGACCGGATATTGCAAGGCGATGCTATTGAGTGAGACACGATAAACCGTGCCGCCGCCAGCAGGCCCGCCATAGTTGGTGGCCCCGTAAAGTTTGCCGTCCACCCCGAAGACCAGTGCACCATCCACCGGCGAGCTACCCGAACTCAACTGGCTCCCGAGTCCCGAGAAACTCACCAGCGTGCTCACCCCACCCGCCGGAGTCATTTTGAACACATTGCCGCCAGCCGTGCTTCCGGTGCCACCCTGTGAGGTGCCGTAGAAATTTCCATCTGGTCCTTCGACCAGGCTTGAGTAGGGGCGCAGCGCGGTGACGTTGGTGGCATCATACAAGGTGGTGAGCGCCCCCGCTGCGGAAATCTTGTAAAGAGTGCCGCGTAGCAGTCCCGCGCCAGCGGCATTTGCGCCGTCCAGAGTGGGTCCGTAGAAACTGCCGTCGCTTGCCCGGATGAGACCGTTCGGCGTGAATCCGCTGAAGGGCATGGCAGACGAATTGAAGGTGTAAAGAGTGGTGAATGCACCTGCCGTGCTCGTCGTGTAAATGGATCCTTGGTTCGCCGAGCTACCGCCGAGGCGGGTCGTGCCGTAGATCAAGCCGTCAGGAGCTTCCGCCAGCGACCCACTGGGATTGTTGCCCTTGTAGAGTCCTGCCGTCCCGGCGAAAGAGAACATTTGCGTGAACGCCCCGGCAGCGGACCACTTGAAAAACGTCCCATAGCCACCGGTGCCTCCCCGAAAGGTCGTTCCATAAATATTCCCGTCGCTCGCCAGCATCAATGAGTTTGGATAGCGACCACCCGCAGTGGCATACCCGAAATTCACATGAGTGGTGAAGCCCGACCCGTCCAATGCGAGAGAAAACAAAGTCCCCACCCCACCCGCGATACCGATACCGCCACTATCCGTTGTTCCAAAGAGCCTGCCATTTCCGCCGATGATCAGGCCGGATCTGGGATAAGCGCCGAGCTTCGGCCCGACGGTATCCGTGAATTCCACCAAAGTGGTGATGGTGCCTGTCGGCGTCATCCGGAACACCGTCCCGCGCCGCTTGGCACCGCCCGCGTAGGTCACTCCGTAGAAATTTCCATCCGCCGCGCGGACCAAGCCGCCGTTTGGATTAAAGCCCTTCGGCGCGTCGCTGGTGTCGTTGAAGTTCGTCAGCGTTGTGATCACTCCCGCCGTGGTCACGCGGAAGACCGTGCCGAAGACGGTGAGGCTACCGCTACTGAGATCCCATCCGGAAAGCGAGTCCTGAATCGTAGTGCCATACAAATGGCCGCCTGGCCCCAGCGTGAGTGTTCCAAAAGGAAATTGTCCTGTCACCGGGCTTTGGAAATTCGCCACGACGGAGAAAACGCCTGCAGTCGTAATCTTGTAAATTTCGCCGGAACCGACAGCCCCGCTTTCAATCGTCCCGTAGAGAGCTCCGTCGCTGGCCCGCCGAAGTCCGCCGCGGTAGCCAGCTCCTGGCACGAGACCAGACGATCCCGTGAAGTCCTTGAGCGTTGTCATCGCACCGCCCGAGGTGATCCTGAAAATCGTGCCGTAGCCGTTAGCCCCTCCGGAGCGCGTGACTCCGTAGAAATTACCATCTCCCGCTTCTTCGAGGCCATTGAGGCCGGCACCGCGCAGTTCTCCAGTGCTGCCACCAGTGAAGCTGGCGAGCAAAGTCCGCGTGCCGTCCGGGGTCATTTTGAAAATCGTGCCTGACGCATCGATTCCTCCGCTGACGGTGGTGCCATAGAAACTTCCATCACTGCCTTGGATGAGCGAATTTGGTTCGTAGCCCTGCACGGCCACCGTGAACTGACTGAGCGACGTGAAGACTCCGGCGGGAGTGAGTTTGAACGTCGTGCCACCGTTCACGCCACCGATGGCCGTGGTGCCGTAGAAATTCCCATCGCTGCCCAGCACCAGTGAACTCGGGCCGCGGCCCTTACGCGCCGGGTCGAAGTCATTAAAACTGAAAACCGTCGTTACCAGCCCCGCAGTGTTAATTTTGATAACCGACCCGTGCGAGTCGGCCCCACCGCTGTAAGTCAGCCCATAGAGATCGCCGTTTGGCCCGAGAATCATCGGCGAGTTCACAATCTGATTCACCACTTTCGTGAACCCCGTGCCATCCGGCCGGATCTTGTAAATGACGCCGATCCCTGCGGTGCCACCTTCCTGCGCATAGCCCCACAGGAAGCCATCCGCGCCGACCACCAAGGCTCGGCTGGGCCCCGAGAGCGGCTTGGCAAAAGCCGCCACCACTTCATGCACCGGATCTGCGTGCACACCGCCAGCAAGGAGGCCGCAAACCGACAGGACCGCCAGGCTCAACGGCATCGCAAGAAGCCCGACGTATTTCACAGGGTTAGTAAACATGGCACAGACTGAGGGGCGGCTTGCTGTTTACAAGCTTTGATTATGACAAGTCTCCCTGTCCTATTCATTGAAACCATTTTCGGAAATTATTAGATTTGCCCAGATTCGGGCAGCGTGACGCATCCGGCGAGCGCCATTGTGATTTCGAGCTCCGTGAGAAGGATTTTAAGCACATGGGCCACGCCCAGAGCTCCAGCTACGGAAAGTCCGTGGAGTATCGGGCGGCCTATCATCACTGCATCCGCGCCCAGAGACAGGGCTTTGAAGATATCCGTGCCGCGGCGGATGCCGCCGTCTAGGAGGATCGGCGTCGCGCCGCGCACTTCGGCGGCGATCATCGGCAGGACGTGAAGAGTCGCCGGGGCGGTATCGAGCGTGCGGCCGCCGTGGTTGGAGACGATGATGCCGGAAATGCCTTGGTCGATGGCAATGCGGGCGTCCTGAGGCGAGAGAATGCCTTTCACGAGAACTGGAAGGAGGGTTTGACACTGGACCCAGGCGAGATCTTTCCAAGTGGGTGCGGCGGCCAGTAATTCACTGCCGAAGACTCGATCTTGTGGAGCGTGGCTGCGGATGCCACGCAGGTTTACGGCGTCGATTCCGGGAGGTATTTGGAAACCGGCGCGCTGCTCGCGGTTTCGGATGCCGGCGAGCGGCGCATCGGCGGTGACGACGAGAGCTTGGTAGCCAGCGGCTTCTGCGCGCCGTATGAGATCCAGCGTGAAGTCGCGGTCTGGCTGGATGTAGAGCTGAAACCACAGTGGGCCTTGAGCACTGGCGGCGATATTTTCTAACGGCGTGCTGGCTTGTGTGCTGACGACCATCCCGGCTTGGAATGCCGCTGCTCCCATGGCGGTGGCGGTTTCTCCTTGCGGGTGGAACAGGTGATGAAATGCGGTGGGCGCGATGAAAATCGGGTGGGCATACTTCTGGCCGAACAGGGTCACTGCAGTCGATGCGTCGGTGAGGTCGCGGAACAGGCGGGGCACGATTTCGATCTCATCGAATGCCGAACGGTTTTTGCGCAGCGTGATCTCGTCGGCCGCGCCGCCGGAGAGATAGGCCCATGTTTCCGGGCTGAGCCGCTCGCGGGCGAGGGCCTCGTAGTCGCTGAGGGAAACGACGCCTTGCGGGATTCGAGCGAGTGGCGGGAGCATGTTAGGGGGGAGTTGAAGTAAGGCGGTTTGAAGACGTTTGAGAATGCGTATCTGGTTTTCCACGTAGCCGGTGTCTTCCGATGCCAAGAACACGCGTTGTTCGAGTTCGGCTTGGGCGAGGAGTATTTCATGTCTCATGTCCCGCCGCAGGACGGCGTCGCCGGAGAGCGGGCCATCGATCAGCCAATCACTGAGAAACTCGGCGAGAAACTGCGGTTGGCAGACTCGATAGATTTTAGCGCCGTAGCGGACGAGGTCGGAGACCCAGACATCGAGGTAACCAGTGGCTTTTACGAGGGTGAGAGCTTCTTCGACAGCGTCGGTGGCTTCGGCGATCCAATCGTCAATGTAGTCGAGCCCACCGGGCGCGTCCAACAGATGGGCGAGCGCGCGGCACTGAATACTGCGCGCTTTGATGATGGCGGATGGTGCATTGACGCCGTGCAGGACTTCCGCTGCGGCGCGGGCGTTTTCCCATGCTGGGATGGGTTGATCGGCTTGCAGCAGAACACGGGCTCGGTTCACGAGTAGCATGGCGGTGATAAAACGGCGGGCGGAACTGGTGTCGCGGCCCCAAGTGTCGAGCAGGCTTTCGGCTTGTTGGAAATTCTTGAGCGCGGCGGCTGGTTCCCGCATTTCACCGCAAGTGGTGGCGCGGTTGATCCAGGCGAGGATGAGTCGTTCAGGAAAGACTGGGTGATCCGCTAGAGAGACGTGGCGCATGGCGGCGATGGCGTGATCGAGCGAGCGCAGAGCGTCAGTTAGAAGTGCGGGCTTTTCCATGCGTCGCAGGGCATCGCTGCGGTTGATCCATGCTGCGGCCAGCAGCCACGCAGACTGGGGGTGGTCCCTCCACGAGAGCGTTTCGCGCAGCCGGATGGCTTCGTTGAAATGACCCAGCGCGGGTTGCCAATCGCCACTATTCAACGCGGCCATGCCGGCATGCATGTGCTGGACGGATGGATCGGTCTGCGGATCGGATAACGAGGGCATCTAGGCCGTGGTGGGTTTTTGTTTCTGGAAAAAGCGACGGATGCTCAGGGTGAAACCGGTGCCCAAGAGGACGATCACGGCGGAGCAGGTCAGCAAGGCTAACAGTTGTCCGGGCCAGCCGCCGAGTTCGCCAGTGTGCAGCCAGCGGACGATTTGGCGGGCGCGTTGTCCTGGTTTCATATCGGCGAAGGTTTCGTGTTTCAGGATGGCGAGAGAAACCGGATCGAGGGTGAATTTTTCGCGGCGGTCGGGTCGGCCACGGCCAGCGTCGGCGATGGTGACGACGAGTGGTTGGTCCGGGGTGGTAGGAAGTTCCATGACGATGTTTTGCCATGCGGGGACTTTTTGTTTGGCAAACTCGGCGAGGGCGTCAAGTCGGTGGTGGGCGATTGGTTTCCTAGCAGGTGCGCCCCGTTGCCCGGTTTGCATTTTCCGCAGGGGCGGTGTTTCGCCGAAGCTTTGGAAGAGCAGCCGGTTAGCCCAAGGATATGACATGATGATTCCGGTCAGGCAGAGGGTCAGAATGAAGGGGGAGGCCCAGATACCGATGACGTTGTGCCAGTTCCAATCCCGCGCGCGGCCCTTGAGACGGGGGTGGATGGTGAGAACAGCTTTGAAGGCGTTCCATCTGAGTTTTTTGGGAATCCAGATGATAAGTCCGCTGATGAGTAGAAAGAGGAAACCCAGTGCGCCGCCGCCGGTGATTTGGCCGCCGATGTCTTTCCATGAGCGGGATGGCTCACTGGAAAATGTCAGCCAGCGATGGATCGAAAGCACGGACTTGAAAAACTGTCGCGTCTTGACTGCGCCCTTGCCGAGGGATTCGCCAGTGGTGGGGTGGAAGAGGTGGCGTTCGCCGCGATTGACCAAAAATAGGGTCGGCGTATTTGCCACGGAGGAGTAGCTGAGCGAGCTTGGACTTCCCTGAATGTCAGCTTTTTCAAACGCGGCAATCATTTCCGCGACGGTGAGCGGCGTGATGTCATCGTTAAATTTTTCTCGGACTATCGAACGTTCGAGCCCATCGACGATCTGGGTTTCAAACGACATTAACAAGCCGCTCACAGCCAACATGAGGATGACCAGTCCGGCGGCGATCCCTGTCACCAGGTGGACCCAGAAAATACAGCGATGGATGGTGGGATGAAACATCGTTCACATTTCCGCCCATTGACGGAGAAGGTTGTGGTAGATCCCGGTTAGGGAAATAGCGGACGGGTGCTCCGGGTGATCCGCAGCTATGCGCTGGATGGCGAGGTCCATGTCGAAGAGCATCGAACGGCGTTGGTCGTCGCGGATCAGGCTTTGCAGCCAGAAGAACGAGCTGACCCGCGCGCCGCGGGTGATGGGAGTGACTTGGTGCAGGCTGGTGGATGGATAGAGAACGAGGTGGCCAGCGGGAAGCTTCACGGACTTGCCGCCGTAGGTGTCCTCGATGATGAGTTCGCCGCCGTCGTATTCGTCGGGGTTAGAGAAGAAGAGCGTGCAGGATATATCTGTGCGGATGCGCTGGCCAGTGGCGGGGATTTGCCGAATGGCGCTGTCGGTGTGGGTGCCGTAGTGTTGACCGCCGGCGTAGCGGTTAAACATAGGCGGCAGGAAATGCAGGGGCAGCGCCGCGGACATGAAGAGCGGGTGGATCGAGAGCGCACCGAGGATCAGCTCGCCCAGCTGGCGGGCTAGGGGATGGTGGGGGGTGAGCTGGGCGTTGTCTTTCACCTTGGCAGCCATGTGGCCAGCAGTGGATTTGCCATCCGTCCAGTCAGCGGCATCAAGCATGGCGCGGGCCTGAGAGGTTTGAGACGGAGTTAGAACATCCGGTAAACAGAGGATCATGAGCGCGGGCAGTCGAGAACTGGAATTCAGAACTTGAAATTGGCGCTCAAGACGGCGGAGCGTCCTTGGCCGGGGATGAAGTGGCCTCCGCCGACGCGGTCGATGTAGTCCTTGTCGCCGAGGTTATAGGCATTCAGGCGTAGGGTGACATTGTCATTCACCTTGTAACTGATCATGCCGTCGAAAGTCAGGTA
>JBEGUC010000077.1:0-10568 GCA_041179105.1 Verrucomicrobiota bacterium
ACGGCACCCAGTGGGTCCAGATCGACCTGGAAAAAAGCGCCGCCCTCTCCGCCATCTGGCTCTGGCACTTCCACTCCCAAAAGCGCGCTTACAGCGACGTGATCGTCCAAGTCTCCGACGACGCAGAATTCAAAACCGGCGTCACCACCGTCTATAATAACGACTACGACGACTCCTCCAAACTCGGCAAGGGCACCGACAACCCCTACGTCGAATCCCGCTTCGGCCTCCTCGCCGACGCCAAGGGAGCCAAAGGCCGCTACGTCCGCCTCTACAGCAAAGGCAACACTTCCAACGACATGAACCACTACATCGAAGTGGAAGTCTTCGGCAAAGCCCTCTGATTCCCGAGCCTACGGATTCCGCTCCTAAAAATCCCCAATCGCGTCCCCTCGCGATTGGGGATTTTCATTGAAAATCCGCCACTGCTTGCTATAAGCAATGCACGCGAAAACATCAAATCTCGAAAAACCCATGAACCCGCAGCCAAAAAACCACGTCGCTCTTTACGGCGCAGCCAGCCTGCTCGCAGCCGCAGGCCTTTCCGCCATTTACCTAAACTCAGATGCTCCGGCACCGGCTTGATGGCCAGCCGCCACGCACTCAGCGACTTGCTTTGCTCGATGCTCAACCAAAAGCAAGACGGCATCGAAGCGATGGGCTTGCCGTCGCCCGACAAGACCAAGGCCCAGGCCGCGCTCAAGAGGGAGGACGAAGCCAAGGCCAAAAACAAACTCATTCAAGAAGCCAACCCCGTCAGCAGCACCCTGCGAGGGATCTCCGTTTTAGATGCCTCGATCAGCGAGGGGAATTCAGGCACCAAAAACCTATCCGTCACCGTCAAACTCTCCAAGTCTGACCGCACGAAAACTATCTCAGCGAGTTTTGTGACCCAAGACGGCACAGCCACCGCAGGCAGCGACTACACCACCGTCAAGGGGACCGTCACCTTCGCGCCCGGCTCCACCACCCGCACCGTTTCCGTGCCAATCACCGGCGACACCACTCTTGAGCCTAACGAAAATTTCCTCCTACTGCTTTCCAATCCCGTGAACGGATTCATCTCGGACGGCAGCGCCACCTGCACCATCAGCAATGACGAGACAACCCCCAGCAGCGTGCCCATCCTCAACAGCCTGCCCGGCGCGGTGGCCGTCGCCTCATCGACATGGACGGCCAAGTGGTCACAGGCACCCAGTGGCTGAGCGGCGGCACCATCAACGCGGGTGCCATTTCCACCACCTACACCCAAGCCCAGATGACGGAAATCTGGCAGCGCAGCGCGGAAGACTACGCGCCCTTCCAGATCAACGTCACCACCGATCAAGCCGTCTATCTCGCCGCTCCGTCAAACCGCCGCATCCGCTGCATCATCACCCCGGACAACGAGTGGTATGGTCCCTACGGCGGAGTCGCCTACGTCAATTCCTTCACCTGGACCGGCGACACGCCGTGCTGGGTATTCTCGGACCAACTTGCCAACAGCGCCCGCTACATCGCCGAAGCCTGCTCGCATGAAATCGGCCACACCCTCGGCCTACTTCACGATGGTCGCAGCTCGCCTTCCGAGGGCTACTACCAAGGCCACGGCACCGGCGAAACCGGCTGGGCTCCGATCATGGGCGTCGGCTACTATCAATCGCTCGTCCAATGGTCACGCGGCGAATACCTGAGCGCCAATAATAAGGAGGACGACCTCGCCATCATCACCACGAACAACGGATTCACCTATCGCAGCGATTCGCAGCCCGGCACTCCCGCTGGTGCCCCCGCGCTTGCCGTTAGCCGCACGAGCGTTTCCGGCTCAGCCATCATTGAAACCGCCAGCGACGCAGACACCTTCGCCTTCACCACCAACGGCGGCACGGTTAGTCTCACTGCCCTCGGCGACGCCACCAGCCAGAACCTCGATGTCATGGCAGAAATCCTCGACGCAGGCGGTAAGGTCCTCGCCACTTCCAACCCCGACACACTCACCGACGCCACGGTCTCCGCAAGCCTCGCCGCTGGCACCTACTTCGTCCGCATTTCTGGAGTCGGCCGCGGAGATCCGCTCACGAGCGGCTACCCGATTACGGCTCCCTCGGCCAATACAGCATCAGCGGCACCGTGCCCTGATCCGCCAGCGACAGAGCATTGAAAAAACGCCACCCAGTCACTCACGGGGCCCGCTGAAATTGCCAGCCTCAGTAGCGACAAGTCGATATTCTGTCCACTTGCTATCGGCCATGCACACAAGAGCGCGCCCTTGTGTGCCCGGCATATACTCGTCAGAAAAAAGAAGAATTGTCGCGATTTAGCCGGGAATCAAATGCTTCACCGCATCCCGCTCTTCTTTGAGCTCGTTGACGGTGAAATCAATTTTCTCTTGGCTGAAGGCATCGATTGGCAGTCCTTGGACAACTTCCCATTTACCGTCCGATAGAGTGCGGATCGGCATCGAGGCGATGAGGCCTTTTTCGATGCCGTAGGAACCGTCCGAGCAGACCGCGACGGAATGCCAGTCGCCGACCGGAGTCGGTGTGATCAGGCTTTTCACGGTGTCCAAAGCGGCATTGGAAGCAGAAGCGGCAGAGGATGCACCGCGAGCTTTGATGATGGCTGCACCGCGCTGTTGGACGGTGCTGATGAAGTCGCCCTTGAGCCATGCGACGTGGGAAATCACGTCGGTGACGGGACGGCCGTTGATCTTTGCGTTGGTGAAATCCGGATATTGAGTGGCCGAGTGGTTGCCCCAGATGCAGAGGTTAGTGACCTTGGAGGGGTGGACGCTTGCCTTTTTGGCGAGCTGACTTTTCGCGCGGTTTTCATCGAGCCGGGTCATCGCGAAGAAGCGGTCCTTCGGCACGCCTTCGGCATTATTCATCGCGATGAGGGCGTTGGTGTTGCAGGGATTTCCTACCACGAGCACGCGGACGTCCTTGGCGGCATTTCTGGCAATCGCCTTGCCCTGGCCGGTGAAAATCTTGCCGTTGATGCCAAGCAGATCGGCGCGTTCCATCCCGGCCTTGCGCGGCACGGAACCGACGAGAAGCGCCCAGTTCGTTCCCTTAAATCCTTCGTTGAGATCCGAGGTGCCGACGATTTCTTTGAGCAGTGGAAACGCGCAGTCATCGAGTTCCATGATGACGCCTTGGAGCGCCGCCATGCCGGGCTCGATCTCAATCAAGCGGAGATTGACCGGTTGGTCGGGGCCGAAGACGAAACCTGAAGCGATGCGGAAAAGGAGCGCGTAGCCGATCTGGCCTGCCGCGCCGGTGATGGAAACAGTGATGGGAGTTTTCATAAACAATGGTGAAGTTGAGAACTTATGTAATCGAAAAAGAGAAGAGTTTAACCACTGATTTCACTGATTACACAGATTAAGAAATGATGATTGATGAGTGAAAAATCAAAAATCTCGTCTTTAAATCAGTCAATCAGTGTAATCAGTGGTCAAAAATTCTGCCTAATTTCCATGGCGTGCGTAACTGGATTCGTTCAGCAGACTCTATTTGACCGCAGCGAGAATTTGCTCGGTGAGGATTTGGACGAGCTTCTCGGCCTCCGGGTCCAGCTTGCCGCCATCGGAGAGCGCGGATTTATCAGGAATCTGGCAGACGGTGCCCGGGCTGAATTCCGCGTTGTCGCAGAGTTGGCATTCCGTCCAGTTCGCGCGCTTGTCTTCCATGCCGAGGACTTTGCGGAGGGCGATGAGTTCCTTCGCCTGGCCACCGGTGATGGTGAGAAGCTTGCCGCCATTGAGCTGCGAGGCGACCCAGATGGTTTTGCAGTAGGACTCGACGTTTTCCATTTTCCAATAGGAATCTTCAATGTCCTTGCCCCAGGTGATGACGCCATGGTTGACCATCAAAACGGCCATGTGATCGACGGCGGCATCGCCGACGGCAATGGCATTCGCAGGCGTGCCGGGGGTTTCATATTTGGATAGACCGATCTGGCCGAGGAAGACTTCGGCCTCGGGGATCATGCAGGTCGGTGGCTGGACTCCGGCAACAGCGAAGGCGGTGCCGTGCGGCGGGTGTGCGTGGCAGCAAGCCTTGGCCTTGGGCTGACGCTTCATGATCGCAAGGTGGGTCATGCACTCGGAAGTGCGCTTAAATTTACCTGCAAGTTGAACGCCTTCCATGTCCACGAGGCACATTTGCTCGAGTGTCATGAAGCCTTTTGAAACGAGTGTCGGGGTGCAGAGGACGAGATTATCGCCGACGCGGATGGTGAGGTTTCCGCCGTTGCCGTCGGTGTATTCACGGGCCCACATGCGTTTGCCGATGTCCACCATGCGTTGCTTGAGCTCGACGATGGCAGGCGAGTGGAAGAAGGCATGAATTTCCGCAGGGGTCTTTGGGTCCTTGCCGGGAGTCCAATGGAATTCATAATCCGGCAGAATCGGCTCGGAGTATGCTGCTGCGGCAGGAGCCGATGAAGCGCTGGTTTGGCCGCCTGCGCGGACCGGGCCGATACCGTCGCGCAGGACGTCCTTGGCGGAAGGCGTGAGGACCGAACCTTTCGGAAGATCGGCAGCGGTTTTCCCGGATTTCAGGTGGGCTTCGATGTCAGCGGCGGTAAAGACGTTATTGCTCATGGGGTGGCGCGGTTAGGAATCGGAAAGAGGCGGTTGGTAAGAGAGTGAATCGAAAATGGCGACGGTGATGGCGTCGATGGGAATCGGAAAATCAAAGGGAGCGGTGGCTTCGGCACCTTCGACGATGCCGACAATATCGCCGTCTCCGGCACCCATATTGTCGTAGGCGACGAGGCTGGACTGGCTGGTGAGAGCCGGGGCCTTCTTGCACGCATCGTTGAATTGCTCGGCATCTAGCGGATTGACGATGAGCCAGCGCCCGCCTTTGAAGGAGGGATCTTGGATACTCAGGGTCACTCGACCGATGACTTGGGCTACACGCATGTTAGGAGATTAGTCAACAATGCCTTGGATGAAGTTGCGGATGGGCGATTTGTCGTCGTGAACGATGTGACGGGCACCGAGCCCGTCGGTGGAGACGATGACCTTGGAATGAAGCCCAGCTCCGAAAAGATCAATGGCGACCATCGGTGCCCCCACCAGCCCTAACTCGGGGTCGAGAGCCTGGCACAGCATCATCTTGCAACCCTTGAGGGAGGGGTGGGAATGACTGCTGACCGCGTGGCCGACGACTTGGGCGAGGAACATTGTAGTTATATGATCCGAAGATTTTCCACGAGCACACAGCGGCGGACGCGGGTGAACGTCTTGGGTGTGGTGATTCCCTCGCCCGTGGTGGTGGCGATGGAGTAGGAAAGATAACCTTCGCCACCAAGGCCGAGGCCGGCGACGGAGGCACCGTTTTTCACGAAGATCGTGGTGTCCATTTCCTTGGCCATGTAGGTCATGTGATCGACGTCCTTGGTGTGGATGATGGCGGAGTGGCGATAGTTGTGCTCGGCACGCTTGGCCTCGCGGACGCCGGTTTCAAAGTCAGGCACCGAAACAATCGGGATCATCGGCATCATTTGTTCTTCCTGGACGAACGGATGGTCGGCATCGGTCTCGGCGAAGAGAAGCTGAGTTCCGGCAGGGATGTTAGCTCCGGCGTGCTGGGCAAGCACGCTTGGATCGGCACCGACGAGGGCACGGTTGACGGAAGCATGAGAGCAACCGCCGCCTTCGCCGGGCTTGAAGGTGAACGCGGCGGCGGTGAGGCGCTCGAGTTCCTGCGAGTTAAGGCGGGCAGCACCGGCCTTGGTGAGTTCTTCGCAGAAGCGGTTGAAAACTGAGCCTACGACGAAAACGACTTTTTCCCCGATGCAGAGCAGGTTGTTATCGAACGCCCCGCCTTCGATCACGCTGCGGGCTGCGCGGGCAAGGTCGGCAGTGGCATCGACGACGACGACTGGATTTCCCGGGCCGGCACAAATCGCGCGCTTGCCGGATTTCATGGCGGCGTTGACGACTGCGGGGCCGCCGGTGATGGCTAGCAGGTTGACGAGCGGGTTCTTGCAGAGCAGATCGAAGGACTCGATGCTTGGCGACTCGATGGTGGTGATGATGTTATCAATGCCAATCTCGCGGAAGATCGCTTCGTTGTAAGCACGCACTGCCATAGCGGCACTGCGGGCACCACCGGGATGCGGATTGAAAACAACCGAATTTCCAGCAGCAACCATGTTGATGACATTGCCGGTGAGAGTCGGAACTGAGTGAGTGACTGGCAGAATCGCGCCGATCACGCCGAAGGGCGCGTATTCCTCAAGGGTGATGCCGCCGTCGCCACTCATCGCGTAAGGCTGGAGCCACTCGGTGCCAGGAACGTTTTTGGTGATGAGAAGTTTGCCGATCTTGTGATCCAAGCGACCGATTTTGGTTTCCTCCATCTCAAACTTACCCCACGGCTCGGCGTTTGCAACTGCCAAGCCTTTGACAATCTCGATGACCTTGGCGCGACCCGCAACTCCGAGTTTTTTCAACTGGAAATGCGCGTCGGTGGCGGCGTGCGCGGCCTTGTCCACGCAGGTGAAAACCCCGCGTTGGCCGGATGCACCGCTGCAACCGCAGCCGCAGGAAGATGACTTGGCGGCAGGCGACGCAGAGGGCGCAACTTGGACTCCGGTGGTCGCAAGACGGGAAATAACGGATTCGACGACGGAGCGGAGTGTTTCTGGATCGAGAGTTTTCATGCGGGAAAGTGAAATTGGAAGATTGGCGAAATGCCCAGTCGGTTAGCGAGACGGATGAAGTTAGCCGCCCTTGTAAACGGTTTTACCGAGGACTTCGACGCGGTCGATGATCGCGACGATGGCGGCATCCACCGGGATGAGCTTCAAGCCTTGCGCGGCTCGGGCCGAGCTGCCTTGGCAGAAGAGCACGAGCTCGCCCTCACCGGCACCCACCGTGTCGATCGCGACAATGGTGTTTTGGCCGTCCTTGAATTTGGACGGGTCCTTGTCGTCAACGAGTTTGGGACGGAGCAAGAGAAGTTTCCTTCCGACCATGAGCTCGTCTTTTTTCGTCGCTACGACTTGTCCGATGACTTCTGCGAGAAACATCTGGGATTGAGGTAAGGCCGCGCCCGCGAGCGGTTAGGATCGTGGGCGCGGCATTGGGGAATTACTTGCGTGGAGCACGGGCGGCTGCCCCGGCATCCTTCGGCAGGACGCCATCGATGGCATCGTCCGGACGGGCGATGACGTGGGCGCTGACGACTTCGCCGGATTCGGAAGCGGCGGCGGCACCGGCATCGAGCGCGGCTTTGACGGCGGCGACGTCGCCGGTGACGACTGCGTTACAAAGAGCGCTGCCGACTTGTTTCATCGGTCCGACGAGTTCGACGTTTGCGGATTTGAGCATTGCGTCAACGCCGACGACGAGACAGGCGAGGCCGCGGGTTTCGAGAAGTCCAACTGCTTGTTTGGCCATGGTAGTATGTGTTTGGTGTGAAGGGTGAGAGATGAGAATGAGAACTAGGAAAGCTTCCGATAGACTTCGCGGGCGAGGACGAGCTCCTCGTTAGCGGGAATGACGATGATTTTTACGGTTGAATCATCGGTGCTGATAACGGCCTCCGTGGCGCGGCAGGCAGCATTTTTTGCGGGATCGAGATGGATGCCGAATGCTTCGAGATCCTTGCAGACTGCGGCGCGAGTCTCTGCGCCGTTTTCGCCGATACCGGCAGTGAAAACGAGAGCGTCAAGTCCACCGAGATCGATGAGGAAAGCTCCGATCCAGTGGCGGATGGAATGCACGTTGGCATCGATTGCGAGCTGGGCGGCGGCGTCTCCCTCGGCGGCGGCGGCTCTGATATCACGTGCATCGTTGGAGATGCCCGACAATCCGAGGAGTCCGGATTCCTTGGTGAGCTGGCGTTCGGCCTCGTCGAGCGAGATGCCGAGCGTGCGCATGGCAAAAGGAATCGCGGCGGAGTCGAGATCGCCGACGCGGTTGTTTTGCGGCAATCCGCTTTGCGGGGAAAATCCCATGCTGGAGCCTATCGCCACACCGTCCCGGATTCCGGTAACAGAACTGGAACCGCCGAGGTGGCAAGAAATCACGCGGAACGATTTACCAGCGACGGCTTGCGGGCCATCAAGATAAAGGCGGCGGGCAATTTTTGCCACGTCATTGCGGTCGCAAAGCTCGGCGGAGCGCTCGGCGATGAACTTGTGGCTGGCACCGTGGAATCCATAGCGACGGATGCCTACATCTCGCCAAGATTGAGGGATGGCATAGTTATAAGATGCCGGTGTAGTCCATTGATAGAAAGCAGTTTCAAAAAGCGCGACAAGACGGGCCTTGGGCAATGCTTTTTCAAACTGCCGGATACCTGCCGCGTAAGGTGGATTGTGCGCCGGGGCGACGGCGGTAAATCCATCAAGCGCATCGATCGTTTTTTGATCCGCGATGACGCAACCACTGAGATCCTTGCCCAAAACAGTCTTGAAACCGACCGCGTCGATTTCATCCGGGCTAGCGATGATCCCGTCGCGCTGAAGCGTCGAGAGAGTATCCTCAATGACGACAGCGTGATCCGTCACCCGTTCGTAGCCGCCCTTGGCGATGACCTCGCCACCGCTCTCATCCATGCGGAAGAGGCGGTATTTGAAGGAGGTCGAGCCGAGATTGGCGACGAGAACGAGCATGGTGGTGGGGTATTCGTTAAGAGTTAATAGTTATCAGTTATAAGGAATATTCCTTTTAACCTATAACATATAACCCATAACTTTTAACGTGATCAAGCGATCCAAGTGCCGAGTTTCGACAAGTCGTCGTGTGGACGCGGGATGACTTGCACGGAAGTGACGGTGCCGATCTTGGAGCCGGCGGCGGCGGCGGCGTCGAGACCGGCTTTGACTGCGGCGACGTCGCCGGTGAAGAAGCCAGTGACGAGGCCGGAGCCGATTTTATCCCAGCCGGTCATCCGAATATCGGCCGCCTTAAGGGCGGCGTCGGAGGCTTCGATGAGGGCGACGAAACCTTTGGTTTCGATGATGCCGATTGCTTGCTTGGCCATGGTGATTGGTGAGTTAGAGTGGTTGAAATTAAGGATCAGGCGATGCCGAATTGGCTAAGGAGCTCGGCGTGCGGGCGGGCGATGACGTGCGAGGAGACCAGTTCGCCAACGCGAGCCGCAGCCTCGGCACCTGCGTCCACAGCCGCTTTCACGCTGCCGACGTCGCCTTTGACGAGGACGGTGAGAAAGCCACCGCCGGTTTGGATTTGTTTCACAAGTTCGACGTTGGCGGCTTTGGCCATGGCGTCAGTGGCTTCGACGTTGCCGACGTAGCCTTTGGTTTCGATCATGCCGAGTGCAGTGCTCATAATGTTAGTTGGTGATGTGGGATAGGATTGAGATTACTTGGTGAGTTCGCAGAAAGTGTCGGGCTTGAGCCCGCAAGCGTTGCCTTCATCGGTATCGATGTGGACTTCGAGTTTGAAAGAGGGATCCACGCGGACGACAAGTTTGTCGAAAGTCATGGCGAGCGGGCCGTGGACTTTCAGTTTCATGGTGTCGAGGTGCTTCACTCCATAGTAGGCGGCATCGTCCGGATGCATGTGGACGTGCGGCTGGGCGCGTATGACACCCTCGTCCATTTGGAAATAGCCGTGCGGTCCCATCAACATGCAGCCGGGAGTGCCTTTGATCGCGCCGGACATGGCGACTGGAATGTCGAAGCCGAGGGAAATCGCATCTGTGTAGGCGAGCTCGACTTGATTGAGGTCGCGGCAGGGGCCGAGGATACGGAGATTGGAAATAATCCGGCTGCGTGGACCGATGAGGGTGATGGATTCCTTCGCGGCGTATTGGCCGTTTTGGTAGAGCCCCTTCATGGGCGTGAGCTGGTGGCCCGGACCGAAAAGCGCTTCCACGGCCGCCTGCGTCAAGTGGCAGTGGCGGGCAGAGATATTGACGAGCAAAGCGTTAGGCGCTTTAGAAGCCTTTGGCAGAGACAGTCCCATGCTGGCGTAAACTTGTTCCCGAACGAGGTGTTCAACAACAGCTCGGGGCGTGGATTGTGAGATCGGTGCGGCCATCTGTGCGCCTTTGATCGGTGTATTGAATTGACAAGTCAACCGAAAAACCAAAAATTCCCAACGAAACAAAGAAATTCACGAATCATGCTCGCCATCGACCGCCAACGCCGGATTTTAGAACTTTTCCACGGGACGGGCTCATTGCGCACCACCGAGACCGCTGCCGACCTCGGGGTGACGGATGAAACCGTCCGCAAAGACTTCGAAATCCTTGAGAAACGGGGTGAGCTGATCCGCACTCACGGCGGAGCGAGCCGCCCGGAGAGGATTCGTGGAGAACTTCCGTTCACCGAGCGCCAAGCGATACGGCGGGAGGAAAAGCAGGCGATCGCCCGCTTGGCCGCAAGCAGGATTCAACCAAATGAAACGATATTCCTCGATGCGAGTTCCACGGTTCTGACTCTCACCGAGTTTCTCCCCGACCTCCCGCTTACCATTCTGACCAACGCGCTCAACGTCTTCACCGCCCTCTCCGACCGCCCCAATCTCGACCTCATCTGCACCGGCGGCCTGTTCGATCCCAAGTCCCGCTCGTTCATCGGCCTGACGGCGGAGAAAT
>JBEGUC010000078.1:0-10282 GCA_041179105.1 Verrucomicrobiota bacterium
CCACTGGTGTTGGATGACTTCTCCCAGGTGACCCGGGGTGTTGGCACGGACTTCTTGATATCGCACCGCCACTCCGTCGGGATAGATGGCATAATATTCATCCGTCCAATCGCCCCACGAATCGTTGTTGATAGTGAGTAATCTATAGTCGATCTTGTTGCTCGCCACCCGCCAATGCACCAAGACTCTGGCGGGCGTGCTTTCAATCAAGCGCACATGGGAGAAACGACAATGCTTGTCGGACATGTGTTCCGCGTAGCTCTCATGATTCCAATCCTCGGGACTCTGGTCGCTGACCCAAATCCCGTTCTCAGAGACCGTGGAGAGACCGTATCCAGTCCCCCGCCAAAACACCATCCGTATCGGATGTTGATCGAAACCCACGACGATATCGGGGTGATCGCCCACCCGCCACAGGTTGTCCCATGAAGGATTGTAGGCGAGTTTTTCGTAGCGCGCACCGAACGTTCCATCCGGTGTTCCGCTAGGCATCACTCGGTATTGCAATGGTTGCGGGTTTGCAGGAATCAGTGCCGTCCGGTTCGATGCGATTTCCAATGCGCTGAGCGGCCGACCATAAACCCGTACCTCGTCAATCAGACCGTCGAAGACAACATTCGAGAGAAAGCTCTTGGCAAACGTTCTTTGGGTTCCGTTGGGGGCTTCCTTCTTGTGTGCCATCCCGATCCGAATGTCGGTGGCGGCGACATCCACCAAGGTGCCGGTGGCGGCTAGGGTTCCTGCCGATGCGCCATTGATATAAATCTTGAGACCGGAAGCTGGGTCATAAACTGCCGCGACGTGCGCCCACTTCAGCAGAGGCAACTGGGCGGAGGTCGTTAGGGTTTGCCAGCCACTTGGTGACTGCACTCGAAAGATGAGGCGCCCCAAATAGTCCATGTGCAGGGAGTAACCATTCGCGGTGCCCCCGCTGTGATCGACGATGGCGGCGGAGCTATTGGCATACTCTTGCGGTGCCACCCATGCCTCCATGGTCACTCCGGCGCTGACATTCGGTGCCATGGCGGCGGGCAGCGTCACGACTGAGGTGTAGCCGTCAAAGGAGAGGCAAGTGCCCGATACCCCCTGCTGCCAGATTGCCGCGTTGCCAGTAATCGTGCAGTCCGTGGCAGTCACGTTTTCCTGTGTCAGGTATTTCTGTGCCAACGGGCGGGTGCTCATCGCGTCATCGAATTTCCACCACAGCGCGGGTGAAGTCACCGGCGGAGTCTTGATTGGAGCACCGCTGGTGGCGACTGGCGTGGTGTCTTGCGGGGCCGCCGCCTGCGTGGTCACGCCGCTAATCCCGCCCGCGTTCATTGAAAACGTCTGAACGGTGAGGTTCGACGCGCTGTTGTAGGCATCGATCTTTTCCTGGCTGCGCCGCACCGTGCGCGTCACCGTGGCATCTGACTTGATGGTGAAATACTCCTCCACGTAGTCCTGACAGTAACTGGACGGCGAACCGTTGTAAGAGGCTTGGAAATTCGTGAAATGGTCACTCGTGAGGTCCGGCGCGTAGTGCCAGTGAACCACTACTTGGGTGGCATTGCTTTCGACGATGCGCACGTAAGAGGCGCGGTTGATGTTATCCGGCCTCGTGGATGGTCCGTCGCCAAGGCGGGTGACGATTTCCGGTGCCGGCCATTGTGATGCGCCGACCTCCCAATATGGCAGGTAGCTTTTTTCCCGGCTAAAAACGAAACGCCCAGCGTCCAACTGGACCACGACGTCGGCGTATTTCCCGGTCAGGGCCCTGCCCGGCAAGGCGACCTCGGAGGCGTCGGAATAGCCGAGACGTGTGTAATATGCGTAAAATTCTGAGGCATCGGCGACGCCGGAACCGAGCAGAATAGCCGATGCCAGCGCGATGCGTGCATGAATCGCGCTGAACTTGAAACAATGAGCGATGGAAACCATGGTGTGTGTGGATTTTAGAGTAAGTTATTGAAATTAGACGTGGAACACCTCGCGGTGCACCTCCTTGAGGTATTTCAGGCCTTCCGTCGCAAGCGCCTCCGGGCTCTCTGCGAATTTCCGCCAGATACAGCAGAGTTTGGCGATCTTGGGCATATCGGGGTCGAAGGATTCGATGGTGATGCATCCTTGGTAGTCGATTTGCTTGAGCATCTTGAAGATTTCGAGCCATGGGACCATGCCGGTTCCCGGGATGCCGCGCTGGTTTTCACAGGCGTGGAAATACGCCAGCTCCGGGCCGCAGCGTCCGAGCGCGGCAACCATGTCGTTTTCCTCGCGGATCAGATGGAAGGTGTCGGCGTGGATTTTCACATTGGGCATGTCCACCTCGGCGATGAAGCGGAGGGCATCATCGATGGTGTTCAAGAAGTGGGATTCGAAGCGGTTGAGGGTTTCGATGCCCATGATCAATCCGGGGGCATTGCGTTGGGCGTATTCCGCGATGGTTCGGGTGGATTCCACGCCCCACTTCCATTCGTCGGCGGTGCGCATCGTTCCGCTGAGGTAGCCCCAGCCGCAGTAGATCACGCCGCCGAAGACCTTCGCGCCAGCCTCAGCGGATAGATCGACAAGCTTTTTGGAGAGCTCCACGCCTGCGTTGCGGACGGCGGGATCGGGGCTGATGGTGTTGCATTCTAGCGGCATTCCGAAGCCGGTATTGATGATGAGGCCGAGGTCATCGGCCGCACGTTTCACCTTGGCCGCAGGAAAATGATCGGGGTCGAAGGGGATGATCTCCACGGCGTCGAAACCCAGTGCCTTGCAATGGTCGAGGATGGGCAAGTCCGCGTCCACGAAGGTTTCCTTGAACAACAATGAATGAATTCCGAAATACATGGGTTCTGAGTGGAAGGGGATTCTGGGCAACCATCAAGGCGCGGGCGTGGCTACGAGTCGGGTGAATTGAGTGCCAGTCCTATTTGGTGGGTGAACTGGGTTCGGTTTTTTGCTGGGTAAATACGAAGTCACAGGGCCAGTGGAATAGACTTCATCGCGAATCATCACACCTAGGTTCAGCCCGGCTCGCAAACCAAGCAAAACAAATTGCGTGCCAATATCCGCTCCATGTAGTTTCAAATTCGGAACTCAGCTCGGCAAGGGTTGAGTGTCTGAGTGTCGGGAAAGGTCACGAATTTACTGGCCCACGCGGTGATTTTTCCATGAAGTGCCGACCCCGAAGCTTGATTTCCTGCCCGGCTACCCGAGATGACGCGAAGCATCCTTATCGCTCTGAGCACGACGCACCACGGCTTCCTCCGGGGCGTCGTGCGATACGCCCGCGAGCAGGGTTGGCACATCGACGCGACCATGGCCTACACCGGTAAAGTGCCACGATGCTGGTCTGGAGACGGGGTCATTTCGCAGTGCGGCTTCTCCGACGAACTTGCCGAGCATGTGAACTCACTCGGCTTGCCTACCGTGGAAATCACCAATCTCAACCAACGAGTCAACGCGGCGCGAATCGACGCCGACTATGTGGCGCTCGGTGCGGCTGCGGCAGAGTATTTCATCGACCGGCGGTTCAAGAACTTTGCTGTCGCGCCGCTGGCCGACGATTTATTCCACGCGCAGCGCTTGCAGGGATTCGTCGACCGTCTGGCACTGGCCGGCTACTCGGTGGCTCACCTGCCGCCGCTGATTGCCGACATCAACTCTCAATCCATCGACTGGGCAAGCCGGGTCCGGGAAATTAGTGCCCGGCTCAATGAACTCCCGAAGCCGATTGCCGTGTTTGCCTACAACGACGCTGTGGGAGTGGACATCATCAAAGCCTGCCTCGATCTCGGACTGCTCGTCCCCGAACAGGTGGCCGTGATGGGGGTGGACAACGACGAATTGCTCTGCGAGGTCAGCCCGGTGCCGCTCTCGAGCGTCCGCTTCGACCTCGCAGAACTGGCCTATCAAGGAGCTGCATTTTTGGATGAAATTCTCGACGGGCATTCTCGTGAGCGACACCGGATCATTCCCGCCGCTTCTGGGATCAAAATCCGTCTGAGTTCCGACATTTTTGCCACGGACAACGTGCATGTGGCTAAGGCGTGCCTGTTCATCAGGAGTCAACTGACCGATCCAAATCTTTCGGTTGCGGCTGTGGCCGCGCACGCGGGACTGGGTGAGCGGGGGATGCTCAAGGCATTCACCAAGCACGTCGGCCGCAGCGTGCATGAGGAAATTTCCGTGCTGCGCCATGAGAAAGTCTGTGAACTGCTGCGCACCAGCACGAGATCCATCAAGGAAATCGCCGCCGTCACCGGATTCTCCAGCGGCAATTACCTGACGCGGGCGTTTGGGCAGCGTCATCAAATGACGCCGGAGGAATATCGGCGGCTCGATCCCGGACGCTCGCCCCTAGCAAGGTGAGTCTTCAGCTCGTAACTTTTCGTGACCGGTATTGCACCGGCGTCATTTGATGGCGTTTGCGGAACAGGGTGGCGAAGTATTGGCTGGAGTTGAATCCGAGGCGCATCGCGATTTGAGTCACGGAAATTCCCGGTGTTTCCTGAAGTGCCTGGGCGGCATGATCCATACGGGATTGATTCAGGAACGCCATGGGGCCGATGTTGACGAGTTCCTTGCAATATTTCGCCATTGCGGTGATTCCCATGCCGCACTGCGCCGCCATTTCTTCAAGCGTCCATGGCTCCGCGCAGCTCAATGGGTTTTCAACGAGGTCGTTCAAAAATAATTCCACCGTCCGCCGCCGGGTCACCAGCGAGGGAGATTCCTCATGCTGTTGTTCGGCGAGCACATCGAGGAGTTCCACCAGCAAGCGGTTGATGGCGACCGCCAGTCGCGAATTCACACGGGGTTGGCTCCAGCGGAGAACACAATCTTCGATGTCCCGGAACACCTGCCTCATCTGCGGATTCGCGACCCACACCGCCTGCTCGCCCTGCCGGAGTTTCCTCGTCAGCTCGGCCAAATCCTTCGGTGACAGGACGACCCACGAAGGCCAGATCCAATCCTGATTCGGCCTCCTGACGCCCACGTCTAGGATAAGCCAATACAACTTACCGCGCCCGATGTTAGGATCGCCCAGTTTGTGCAACTGCCAAGGGCGTGTGACAGTCAAATTCCCGGCCTGCAACGAGTGAATCTCCCCATCCACCTTGAAGCCCATGCCTCCGGTTTCGAGAAATGAAATCTCTAGCCCTTCGTTGCGGTGGGGGTTCAAGCCCCAGTCTTGGGAACCCCGGCAGCTCCAGAATCCGACGCTCGTCAGCCCGGGGAGAATGTTTGAATTCATGCGTTTTCCCGGGTAGTGCCCTTTGGAAAGCGCGTGCAACTCGATTTTTCCTTCTTGAATCGCCCTGAATTGCGGGCCGCAGTCGTCAATTTTCAAGTGTTCTTCAGAACTTTGATAAATTGGAGCGGGAGCTGCGACTTTCATACAATGTGCAATATTCGCCGCATTAGAATAGTGCAAGTCCGCCCTTGGATGCCGATTCAAACGGGCGTTGATCCATCAAATCTTGAACGACACGGCAGTCAAGAGCCAGACGCCGCCTGAGCGTTGGCGAGGCGCTCGCGGAGAAAGCGGAAATCAGTGCCCGCGATTTTACATCCGCTCGGGCACGTCGATCCCGAGCAGGTTGAGTCCCTGCTTGAGCGTGCGCGAAGTCAGCTCGCAAAGCGCGAGGCGGCTGGAGCGGATCGGCTCCTCGGCCTTGAGCACCGGGCAGGCTTCGAAATACGAGTGAAACGCGCGGGCCAGTTCCAAGACGTAATTCGCCAGCAGATTCGGCCGGAAATCTTCGAGGATCGTCGGCAAGACCTCGCCAAAGCGGACCAGCAGGCGGGCGAGGTGGATTTCTGCGTCCTCGTTGAGGTGGATCTCCGCAGCGGTGGCGTCGAATGGCGCGTCGAGCTTGCGGAAAATCGAGCGGATGCGGACGTGCGAGTATTGCAGGTAGGGCGCGGTGTCGCCTTGCAGGGCGAGCATTCGGTCCCACGAGAAGACGTAGTCAGTCAGGCGACCCTGTGAGAGTTCGGCGAATTTCACCGCGCCGATGCCGACGATTTCTGCGATTCGCGCGGCTTCCTCGCCTTGGAGGTCCGGGTTCTTTTCGGCGATGGCCTTGGCGGCGCGCTCCACGGCTTCTTCGAGCACTTCGATGAGCCCGACGTTGTCTCCGGAGCGGGTTTTCATCAGCTTGCGGTCGTCGCCGAGGATGGAGCCGAACGCGATGTGTTTGAAATCGCCGGTCTTGCCCCAGCGCGCGGCGGCGTCGAAAAGCTGGCGGAAATGCAGTTGCTGCGGCACGCCGACGACATACCAGACGTGGTCGGCCTGCCACTCGTCGATTCGGAATTGGATCGTCGCGAGATCGGTCGTCGCGTAGAGGAATCCGCCGTCGGCCTTGCGGATGATCGCTGGATTGTCGGTCCAGCCTTCTTCCTTGTGGACTTTGAAAGGGTCTTCTGCGAGCGGCTTGCTGTCGTCGGAGAAAATGCAAACTGCGCCGTTGCTCTCGCGGGCGGTGCCTTTTTCCAGGAACTCCTCGACCAAGCCGGACAAGCGGTCGTTGTAGTAACTTTCTCCCAGCCAGTGATCGAACTTCACATCGAGCCGGTCGTAAATTTTCTGAAGGCCGTTCTTGGAAACCTCGATGCACTTTTCCCAGATCGCGAGATTTTCCGGGTCGCCGGCTTGGAGTTTGACGAGCTCCGACTTGCAGTCATCAAGCACTCCGGGCTCGTCTTTTAAGGCATTGACCTTGCGGTAAACGCGGACCAGCTCCGCGATGGGATCGGCGGCGAGCGCGGCCTCGTCGAGGAAATGATTCCAGCCGTAAATGATCATGCCGAACTGCGTGCCCCAGTCGCCGATGTGGTTGTCCGCGATGACCACAAACCCAAGGAAGCGCGCGATCCGTGCCAGCGAGTCTCCGATGATGGTCGAGCGGATGTGGCCGACGTGCATCGGCTTGGCGACGTTGGGCGCGGAGAAATCGACGACCACGGTTTTACCCGCGCCGGTGGCGGGCACGCCGAGGCGCGGGTCGCGGATGAGGGCCGCCGTGCGTGCCGCGTAGGCCGCAGGCAGGATGCGGAAATTGATGAAGCCGGGCCCCGCGATGTCAGCGGTGGCGAGGCCGGCGAGTTCGAGGTGGTCGATGATTTCCTGGGCCAGCGCGCGGGGATTGGTCTTGCGCTGCTTGGCCAGCACCATCGCCGCATTCGACTGATAGTCGCCGAAGCGGAGGTCGGCGGCGGCGGTCACGGCGGCGGTGGTGGGTCCGCCGAGGGTGGCGGTGAGCGCGGCGGCGAGCCGGGATTCGAGTTCCTGAAGAAGCGTCATAAAATTTAGCGGATGAATCCGGCTCAAGCGCCCACGCGGGCGGGCCTGGAGTCGAAAATGGAGAGGATTTCCTCAAGCTCCACGGCCGCGCCGAGCTGGCGGAGGATCTCGCGGTTGGTGAACATTTTCGCGATCGCCGCGAGGGTTTTGAGGTGCAGATGGTATTCCTTGCGCGGGACCACGAAGAGGATGATGAAATGCACCGGCGCGTTGTCCAGCGCCTCGAAATCGATGCCCGCCTTGGAGCGACCGAAGACGGCGATCACCTTGTCCAAATGATCCGAAAAGGCGTGTGGGATCGCCACGCCCGAGCCGATGCCGGTGCTGACCGACTCCTCGCGGGCCTTGAAGGCTTCGAGGATTTCCTCATGCTGGGAAACGGGGAGCTGCTCAGTGGTCAGGAGATGCTCGACCAGCTCCACGATCGAAGGCCAGTGCTCCACAGCCTTCATATCAAGGATGATGTGGTCCGCATTGAGCAACTTCGCCAACTTCATAAGATGAAAATCCACCACCGCATTCCTTGCAGTGGAGGCGAGTGGTTACCTTTCCGATTTCGGCATGGCAAGCGGATTTCCTAGGCAGGACCACCAGGGACCATGGCCTTGTTTCCAGCAGGAGGCGGAAATAGTCGTGGGAGTGGACTGCTCCGGGATGTCGGCGCTTTCCCACTGGCCGACATGTCGGCCAGTGGGAAAGCGGGGGACATGTCCCGCGCAGTCCAAAAGGGGCGCATTCCTTAAACCAGCGCCGGGTCCGCGCCGATCATGCCGACGAGGCTCTCCCGATAAGCCGCCGAGCTCACGTGAGCGAGCGTGGCTTTGGCCTTGGTGATGCGTTCTGCGATTTTAAGTCGCTTGAGTTCACTCTGATAGTTCGGCTTGGTGATGAAGTTTTCCAGATAGGCAAGGTGACGTTTCCACAGTGCTTGGTCCACGCTGGCCTTGGCGTCGAGACGCGCTTGATACCAGGCGGAGGAAATCAGCGACTCGCGGGTGAAGAGCGCGCGGATGGAAGGATCGGTGATGGTTTTTCCTTCATATTCGCCGTAGGCCATGAGGTTGAGCAGTGCCTTGAGCGGCGGGCAGGCAGCGTCGATGCTGCCATCCGTGAAGTAGTTGAAGGCGACGCGGCGCTGGGTCTCGATGATGTTGTCGAGTCCATCCACGAAGTCGTCCATGGATTGCAATTCGGGTCGGAGCATGTCGCTGGTGAAAACCGTTTCCGCAGCGGAGAAGATCCGGCCGAAGAAGGTGCTCACAAAACTCTCGGTGATACGGTAGCCGAGGCGGCTGGCTTCGATGAGTTTCCCGTCGTGCTCGAAGTTCTCGATTTTTTCTAGGTAGCCGTTCTGGATTAGGTAGTTCGGCTCGCGCTCGGGGATGAACATGCGCGACCAGACTTCTGGGACAAGCAGGCTGATGTCGTGATCCACACGGTATTTCCGGCCGATGTGACCGGCGGCGCTGGTGAAGCCGTGGTAGTTTGTGAGGAGGAATGAAACCAGCGCGGCGTTTACGTCATGGATCGGTAGAATCGCGTTGAACGGGCCTTTCGTCAGTGCGCCTTCGCTGCCTGCTCCGGTGGTGGACGGGCTTTTCCCAGTGAGCGAGGCGATGAAATCCATGAATAATTCCGGCAGTTCCTGATAGTGGATCGGGTTATAAACTGCGAGTGCACGGATACCTGCGGCCTCGTCTGGCGGATTGTTACGGCGGCCGGCGAGCACGGAGGTGACGGGCTTGAGGACAGGCGCGTCGAGCGGTAGGCGGCGGAAGAAGCGGGCTCCGAGGAGGGAGAGATAGACCGAACGCGGGTCTTCGAGGTCTGGGCGGTTCTGCAGGTAGCGTGGGTTTTTCGTCGGCTTGCCATCGACGATGCGCGGCAGGTGAGAGCTGACCACGTAGGTTGGCTTTTCCCCATCGACGAAGGCGGTGAGGGTTTTGCGCAGGGGCGCGGTGAATTGCTCAAAGCGAATGGCATCCTTCAACATCGCCGCAGCATCAGGGCGGGAGATCGGCTCGTAGTTGGAGAAAAACAGGCCGCCTTGGCTGAAGTCGCTTTCCGTCCGCTTATCGTAGCCGCGGATGACAGCGTCGTCCGGGCGTTGGAACAGCCGGTATTCACAGTTTTTGACAAACTTGAGCGACGGGTTTTTCACATCGGGGTGGATGAATTCTGCGACCGCAGCGCGGGAAACGACCATGGAGGCGCTGATGTCGTCCTCGGTTTGGACTTTTTTCGCCGGGGCGAAGTCTTTGCGGATACTGAAGGTGCGCCAAGTGCCGTCCTCGGAGAAGCCGACGCGGAGGTATTGGGTGACCAGTCGCTGGCGGCGATAGATCAACTGGCGGCCGGGCGCACCATTGATGAGGTCCACCGTGAAGCGCTTGCGCCAGTCATCGCCCCAGGTGGGTTTGTGGAAGCGCTTGATGATGAAAACGAGATCTCGCACGAAGCGGCCGAAGGTGCCGAGCCACGCGTTGTATTCGTCTGTGTAGGCAGGATTCGGGGTGAGCAAGCGGATGACTGAGCCTAGCGAGCGCTCACGGCTGAGCAGCGGTCGGCCGGGTTTTCCTGGCTCGATGGGATGGCGGTATCGGTTGGAAAAATCGTAGTTAATAATGCCCCAAGCGATGTCCAAGTCCTTCTTCAAATCATGCACCAGCACGCCGGCGGTGATCATTGAGTCTGATAGAGATTTAGAAATCTCCGATTTTCCGCCGCCGGAGACGGTGCAGGGCTTGTGACAGAAGGTCCCTTCCGCTGTGGTGCCGATCAATCGCCAGCGCTGGCCGGCGGTCGGCTTGACCATTTCCACCTTGTAGCCGGATGGCAGCACGTAGGTGATGCCGGGCTGAAGTGAGATTTTCTGTTCGCCGCTTTCATTCGTCCACGTCACCGACTGACTGTGCAGGTCGATGTGGACATCCTCGGGCACGTAGAGGATGTCTGCGAATTGCTTGTCGATGCCGTAGCCCTCGGGCTGGAGGTGGAAAATTT
>JBEGUC010000079.1:0-10114 GCA_041179105.1 Verrucomicrobiota bacterium
AAGCCAAGGGCAAGGTGAAGCAATTCCGCAATGACATGACGCCTTACTCCCTAGGCGTCTTGGCCGACGTCCGCCGCGGCGGCCTCAAGCAGGATTTGTCCTCGGTTTTTGAAATGAATGAGTCACTGCCCGCCGAGTTCAGCAACAAGAAGCTTTATGCGTCAACCCACGGCGTAACCGGCGTTTCCGATCCGTATTGGAGCACGCTCGCGGGTTACTACAATATGTTCAGAGATATCACCAATCTGGAAAGCTCTCCTACATTTCCCGTGGAATTCGATGCGAGCGCTGCGCTGCCAACCAATCCCAACGCTGAGCATGTTCCCAAGGCTTTTAATCCAGCTCCTGTCATCGCTAAGGTCGATATGATTTTTAGTTTGGTGAGCCACCCAGTCTCCGTAATCACATGGTGGAACGATGTTCAGGTGCCGCAAAATTATGATTACTTTGTCAGTCTGCTCTATACGCCGGTGGTCACTCTTCACAATCCTTATAACGTCAGCATCTCTTTTCATAAAATGTCAGTGGAGTTAGAGAACGTCCCGGTCGCCTTCAACTTCATGTTCAAAGCTGCTGGAACTAGCGGTTTTGTGTCTCAAAGCGTAACTCCCGGAACTTTTGAATCCATTAACGGCATGACGAATGATCCAGAAAACAGAGGCGAGAAAATATTTAGTATGACGATTGGCAACTGGACAGATACTTCGCCTCTAACGGATACGTCCCCTGTTTCGGGGCCGATTATCATGAAGCCGGGTCAAACCCTGATTTGCGGGCTTTCAAAGGAATCGACGGCATCATTCGAAAGCGCCACTATGCATGACTACATAAGTGGAGCAGGAGTAACCGAAAACAACAAAGCATTACCCAATTTCACCCCTGGCCTCGGATTTGAACTCAGTGGTCCCGGAATCAGTAACTTGAATGAACTTGGTGATTTTGCGCCCGGTGGCTCAGGGGGAGGTTGGTGTAGTTTTATCATGTTGCGTGGCGCTGATGAATTTTATGTGGACTTTAAAGCGCAAAAGCCCAGTTGGCACACACAGTGGAAGACGGGTAACTCCTCGACAGCGACGCAGGAGACGGCTGCTTCCTCGTTTAATGTAACCGCCAAGCTCCAAGCCAGTGCTGGTGGTCAGCTCGTTGACTACACTCGTCTCAAATTCGACTACAATAACAATTCAACTCTCGATAGTTTCTTCAAAAATCGGACTTACACCTATCCTCCGTCTAAAGATTTGACGGGAGCTTCTACTGCCAGCCCTGCTAACGTAACCTACGCCAATCAATTCATCCACCAGCATCCGTTTGCCATTTTCTCGGCGTATGCCCGCACCTCCAATGGCGGCGTTGATGATATCACGGGCGTTCGTTCGAGTACGAATTCCCTCAAGGACGGGCGCTTGGCAGGCAAGCCGTTCTTATTTCATAATGTGTCGAGCGGGATTATGAAGATGGATTTGGCAAATAATCTGCCAGGTGCACAGTCATACGAACTCAATTTGCAAGCATTCGAGAGCAAAGGCGATTACTTGGACTATATGGATATTGATGCGAATCGGGTTCCTGCCCTCACCGGAAATAGTACTGGCAGGGGCATTAAATCCGGAAGCTATCTCGAAATCCCGACTGGGCCGATGCAGACGATCGCCGACTTCCGCCGCTCGAACACCTTGACCTCGTCCTATCTGCCACAGTTTGTGCAACCCGTCGGCAATTCCCTGCTGCACCCGCTGATGTCGTCCAATAAAGTCTTGGAAAATAATTCCGCGATTTCGCCAAATCCTCTGCTGGATCACTCGGTCTTGGCGAACCACGCCCTCTATGACCGGTTCTATTTCTCGACGTTTGCGACGCGAGGCAGCGAGAAGCCGGATGCGGTGTTTGAAAGATTCATGAATGATACCACGCCGCTGCCGTCGCAAGCGTTCTTGCCGTATCGTCCAAGCGGTCAATCGGTGACGGACGCCAAGGCGGCGCTCTTCAGCTCCGGGAAGCCAAACGAAGAAGCCTACAAAACGGCGGCGGAATATCAGATGGTTCAGAGTCCTTTCAACGTCAATTCCACGAGCGTGCAGGCCTGGAAGGCGGTGCTGGCGTCCATGAATAAGAGCGATGTCGCCACGCTCTGGGCGAAAAATGCAACGCTGGAAACCATGGTCAGTCCTGGAGTCCCGATTTTGGGGATGTCACTGCTCAACGGCGGTCGTGTGGGTGGCTCTACGGTTGCCGCCAAGATCGACGATCCTAAAACCAATGATTGGAACGGCTACCGAGAGCTCAGTGATGCCCAGCTCACGAGCTTGGCGACGGAAATCGTGAAGCAAGTGCGCCAGCGCGGGCCATTCCTGTCCATGTCGGAATTTGTGAACCGCCAGGTGGGCTCGGAGTCCGACCTCACCCTGAGCGGGGCCTTGGAAAACGCGATTTCCGACTCGAAGATCAATGACACGTTCATGACTGGCTACGTCACGCCGCTCGCCACGAGTGATTTCAGCGATCCCCAGCTATACAACTACAAGACGCCCGCCGCGACCATTGGCAATCCCGCTGCCGGTGCCCCCGGCTGGATCTCGCAAGGCGATCTGTTGCGCATTCTTGAGCCGGGTGCCACGGTCCGCTCGGACACCTTTGTCATCCGCGTCTATGGAGATGCGCAGGACGCCGGCGGTGTCATCACCGCCCGGGCCTACGCGGAAGCCGTGGTGCAACGGGTGCCCGAATACGTGGATCCAGTGAACCGCCCATCGACCAATGTTTACACCGACAGCACAGCCGCCACCGCAAATAAGACTTTCGGGCGGCGGATGAACGTGGTGTCCTTCCGTTGGCTGTCCAGCAATGAAATCTGATTCACATGATCCTTAAAAATTCCATTTGTTTCTTCGCTCTCTTTGCGCTGCCTATCGCAGCGCAAGCCCAACAAAAAGAAGCGGCCCCGCCGATTCAGATCCGTGCAGTCTTGCACGATCCAGCCCATCCCACGGCGGATCTTTACTACACCGATGATAAAGGTGCCGTGGTCAAACTGGGGTTTCGCCCGAAGGATTTGAGTAAACCACTGCTCACGGTGCCGCTGAATGGCTCCCTGGTGCTTTACGACACAGCGAACGTCAATCCAGAGAAACCCGAAGCGAGCTTGGCGGCCACCTGCAAGATTCCTCCCAACACCAAGCGGGGAGTCGTCGTCGTCTTGCCAAGCCCGGTCGGCACGAAGCCCGCTTACCGGCTGGTGTTCATCGACGATTCCGCGAAGGCGTTTCCCAAAGGAGAATCCCGCATTCTCACCCTGCTGCCGGTGGAAGCCGCGATCGAGGCCGGCGAGCATAAATTACCGATCCACCCAGGAGTCATCGCCAATCTCCCGGCTGTGAAGAAGGTTGATAACTTCAACATGGCGCAGACGAACTTCTATTACAAACAAGGAGAGTCATGGACGGCCTTCACCGAGCGGCAATTGCAGTATCTCGACGGTGTCCGCTACATCTTCATCGTCTATGCCATGCCGGGAGCTCTTCAACCGTCGGTCGGCACCATCGTGGACACCACGACGCCCTAATCCGATCAACTGGGTGAGCAGGCGGAGGATTGACGGATTGAAATTCTCAAAAAGTGGCGAATTTTCGAAAAATCGCTGTTTTCAAATCCGTAGATCTGGCGCTAACGAGGAAAGTAGGGACCACTGATTTCACAGATTATACTGATTTTGAAGAAGTTCGTGCAAAGCTCTTCCCCTAAAAGGGAAAATGGAGGAAAGAATTTTGACTACGGATTTCACGGATTTCACGGATTTTAAGAGAGAGATGAAAAGCGAAAATCGGCATTCACCTTTTGGGTGAGGCTACAAATTTTGATAACCCTCTTAAAATCTGTGAAATCCGTGAAATCCGTAGTTAATCATCTTCCTTTCCTGTCTTCAGCCATGCATCAATCCCTTCCACCCATCCGTCTGAGTCCGCTGCTGCTTCTCCTCGCAGCGCCAGTTCTGTTTGCGGAGCCGATTTTCCCCAGTCTGACCACCAGCCAACTGGAGCCTGAGCTCAAGGGGCGAGTTCTGATTGAGGAGTTGAATTGCGCGGCGTGCCATAGTGGCGAGTCATCGCTGGCTGCGCGCTCCAAGAAGGCACCGCGGCTCGGCGACGTCGGCTCGCGGGTGAACCCGGCTTATCTCGAGGCGTTCATCCATGATCCGCACGGCACCAAGCCCGGCACCACGATGCCGGATGTGCTGGGCCAGTTGAGCGGCGCGGAGAAGAAGGATGCGTCAGTCGCGCTCACCCACTTTTTGTTATCGTTGAAGGAAAATACCTTTTCGCCGCAGGCACCGGATGCGGTGGCCGCGCAGCAGGGGAAGCAATTGTTCCATTCCCGCGGCTGCGTCGCCTGCCACTCGCCACGCGACGAGCGGGGCGCGGAGCTTCCCTCCAAGAATTCCGTGCCGCTGGGTGCCTTGGATAAGAAATACAGCTTCAAGAGCCTGACGGGATTTCTAAAAGATCCCCACGCGAGTCGGCCGTCCGGGCGGATGCCGAACATGCAGTTGCCGCAGAAAGAGATCGAGCAGATCTCTCATTTCCTGCTGCAAGACACGCGCGTGCCGGGAAATCTGGATTACACAAGGTATGTAGGGGCTGTCTATGAAGGGCTGGCCAGTGAAAACGTGAAGGCGCACACTGCCGGGCGGGCGAAAGATTTCGCGCTGGCGAGTATGGTCGGCGTCCACCATCAGATGGCGGTGAAATACGCCGGCTGGGTGAACCTTGCGAAACCGGGGGCTTACACATTTTTCCTCGAAATGAATGGCGGCTCGCTCGTCATCGACGGCAAATCCATCGTCCAGGAAGAACCCAGCAACCGCCGGGGAGTGAAGCAACTGGAAGGCAGCGCAGAACTCGCCGCTGGCTGGAGAAAAGTTGAACTCACTTATTTCCACACGGGGCAAGAACCGAAGTTTTCCTTCGAAATGGTAGGGCCGGAATTCCCTCGGGGGCCGATTCCTTCGTCGATGTTGTCGGTTTCTAACGAGGAGTTGCCAGCCTTCCAGCCGCTCAAAGTGGATGCCAGACTTGCGGCGCGTGGGCGGGAACAATTCGCCACGCTCGGTTGTGCGAGCTGCCACGATGATTTGAAAATCCCGGCTAAATCCAGCACCGCCATGGCCAAGTTGGACGCCAGCCAGGGTTGCATGAGCAAGGCCCCCGGCGCGTGGCCGCACTTTGATCTCACTGACGAGCAGCGCGGATGGATCGCCAGTGCATTGCCTAAAATGGAGAATCCGGTGCTCAGTGATCAGCAGCAAGTTCACAAGACACTCACAGCCTTGAATTGCATCGCCTGTCACGAGCGCACGGGTCTAGGTAGCATCGCGCCGGAGCGGAAAGCATTGTTCACCGGCACTCAGCCTGCGCTGGGAGATCAAGGTCGCGTGCCGCCGCCGCTTTCCCACGTCGGGGCCAAGCTAACACCCGAGTGGATCGCAGAAGTCATGCTGCGTGGTAAACGCCAGCGCGATTACATGGACGCAAGCATGCCGCAGTTCGGCGAGGCGAACGTTGGCCATCTCGTGAAATTGTTTGAAAAGGTCGATGATCTCGAAGCGGCAGTCCTCCCCAAGGTTTCCAGCATGAAAGAGTCGAAAGATGCCGGTTACGACATGGTCGGCACCGACGGCATGAGCTGCATCGCTTGTCATGAATTCAACGGTCAAAAAACCGGCGAAATCGCGGCTCTCGACATTTCTTATGTGACCCAGCGGCTCAAGAAAAACTGGTTTAATCTCTACATGCGCCAGCCCTCGCGCTTCCACCCGACGGTGATTATGCCCAGCTACTGGCCAGGCGGCCAATCAACACGGCCAGAAATCCTCGGTGGTGACAGCGCCCAACAAATCGACGCCATTTGGAACTATCTGGGAGACGGCAGCCGGGCAAAAAAACCGGCCGGTTTGTCGCGCGAGTCGGACGAACTGCATGTCAGTGACGTGGCGGAAATTTGCCGCGGGCAAGGACCTGCGGGCTACCGTGGGATCGCTGTGGGCTACCCGGAACGGATCAGCCTCGCCTTTGATTCCCAGGAAATGGCGCTGCGTCAACTGTGGAAAGGCGAGTTCGCAAATGCGCAAATGGGTTCTTTCCGCCCGCTTGGAACGGACTCCATCACTTTTCCGCTGGGAATTCCATTCCACCGTCTGGCCTCACTGGAAGACAACTGGCCTTACAAAGGGAAAACTAACCATACCTTTCCAAATGATCATGGCTACCAATTCCGTGGCTATCATCTCGATGCCATGCGCCGCCCCACATTCCGCTACTTGTATGGTGACGTCGCGGTGATGGACTTTTTCGAAGATACGAAGGATAAGGACGGCAAAGCCTTCTTCAAGCGCACGCTCACGTTCAACACACCCACCCAGCAAACGCCATTTTATTTCCGGGCGGCCGCTGGGAAAAATCCTCTCAAAAAATCTGATCGCGACTTCAGCCTCGGCTCGTTGCAACTCCGCATCACCAGCGATCACCAGGGAATGGTGCGTGATGGCAGCCCCGGCGAAATCTTGATCCCTCTGACTCTGCCCAAAGGGCGCTCCACTCTCACTCTGGAATACCAATGGTAAGCACTCGATATCAAATAGCTCTGCTAACCCTCGCCATCACTCCGCTCCTTCACGCGGAGGAAGACCTCGGTGCCATGTGGGGAACCGCGGCGGAAGAGGCGAAATACTACCCCATCGTGGATATCCCAATCCCGACTGGAGTTCCGCTGCGGCCTGGCGGACTTGAAAGCCTGCCGGACGGACGACTGGCGGTGGGCACTCGCCGGGGAGATATCTATTTCGTCAAGGGCGCGTTCGATTCCCCGCCGAAACCTGAGTATCATCTGTTCGCCGGTGGTCAGGATGAAATTTTCTCCCTCTCGTGGAGAAATAACGCGTTGACCGCCACCACTTGGGGCGAAGTGACCCGCATTTCAGATACCGACGGTGATGACGTGGCGGATAAGTTCGATACGCTGACCAATAACTGGGGTTATGCCGAAGGCCACGAATTCGCATTCGGCTCCGAGCCCGATGCCGAGGGCAACATTTGGGTGGCGCTGGGTTTGAGTGGTTCGTATCACTCGAATAATCTCTATCGTGGCTGGGCGGTGAAAGTGACCCCTGACGGGAAAATGATCCCAGTGTGCAGCGGACTCCGCAGCCCCGGAGGCGTGGGTGCGAATGCGGAAGGCGCGATGTTTGCGATCGAGAGCCAAGGTCCATGGAACGGTTGCTGTTCACTGAAGCATCTCAAGCAAGGTGGTTTCCTCGGTCATCCAGCGAGTTATAACTGGTATGCTTTCGCCCCCGGCATGAAAGCCCCGGCACAGGAGCCGAATGATGACTCGCGGATGGGCATCGAGAAGAAGCGCATCAAGGAGCTGGTGCCACCGGCGGTGCGGTTTCCTTATATCAAAATGGGCCGCTCGATCTCGGGCTTCCGGCTCAATCAGACCGGCGGTAAATTCGGCCCGTTCGAAAACCAGCTCTTCCTCGGCGACTACACGCTCAGTATCATCTTGCGCGCCACCACCGAGCAGATCAACGGCGTCTGGCAGGGGGCCTGTTATCCGTTCCGCGAGGGGCTGGCTTCGGGAACCATGAATGTCGAGTTCTCGCCGAAAGGGCAACTGGTTGCCGGTGGATTTACGACCAACACCCAATGGCCAGTGCGTGGCAGGTCACCATTTGCACTTCAGCGCATCGACTGGACCGGCGTCGTCCCTTTCGAGGCCAAGGAAATCAATATCAAGAAGGATGGCTTCCTCATCACCTTCACCAAGCCTGTTGACAAGAAGGCCGCTGCCAACACGGATTCCTACAAGATCACCACCTATACCCACAAATACAGTGGCGGCTATGGTAGCCCAGAGGTGGACCAAACCACCGCCCGGGTCACAGAGGCCGTTCCGGCGGCTGATGGCCTTTCGGTGAGGCTGCGGCTGGATAAAATCACTGAGGATCACATCCATGATTTTGATCTCTCCAAAATTCTTTCTCAAGACGGACGTCCGCTGTTGCATCATAAAGCGTATTACACCGTGAATGAAATTCCCAAAAACTAGATTATACAAAACCATGATTCCACCACTCCGCCGTTTCCTTTGCGCCATGACACTCATCCTATCCTGTGGCTCCGCCCATGCCGCAGACAGCCCACAATGGCTGACCTATCCCGGTGGCGAAGGGCCGGGCAAAGGCAAACACATCGTCCTAATCACCGCCGATCAAGAATACCGCAGCGAGCAGTCGATGCCGATGATGGCAAAAATACTCAGCAAGCATCATGGTTTTAATTGCACGGTGTTATTCGGAGTCAACGACAAGGGCGAGGTCGATCCGACCATGCCAGTTTATCCTGAGAAGGGGCAGGAACTCAAACCGCATCATATCCCCGGTCTCGAACAACTGGCTTCGGCCGATCTCGTGGTTTTTGTGACCCGGCTGCTCACCCTTCCCATGGCCGAGCAAGAGATGATCGTGAAATACATCGACTCTGGAAAACCTTTCATCGCCCTGCGCACCGCGAACCACGGCTTCCGCACCGAGCTTCCTTATAAAATTAACGGCAAGCAAGTGAACTGGGGACGCGAAATCCTCGGCGGCGACTTCATGGGCCACCATGGCCGCTGGCACGCCGACTCGACGCGCGGCACCATCGTCCCTGAGCTCAAAGATCATCCAATCGTCAAAGGCGTGACTGATATCTGGGGGAACTCCGATGTTTACCGGACTTATAAGGAAGGCACCAGTCTGCCCGCCGATTGCACCGCCCTCGTCTGGGGCCAGCCGCTGAAGGGGCGCAATCCCGACGACGCACCGAATACCGAGCTTGAGCCGCTTCCGGTCGCTTGGTTCAAAAACTGGCAGACCAGCGAAGGAAAATCTGCCCGTGTGTTTCAATGCACCATGGGCAGCGGAACCGACCTGCAATCCGCCGGCCTGCGCCGCCTCATCATCAATGCGGGCTACTGGGCAATGGGCATGGAATCTGAAATCACCGCCACCCGCAGCGTCGATATCGTCGGCACCTACAAACCGCTGGAAAGCGGCTTCAACTACGCAGAACTCGGCGTCGTGCCAAAGCCTGTTTCGGCTTACAAATAATCGAATTTACTGAGCCGATAGCATGGCTCTAAAGAGGAAAATAGGGACCACTGATTTCACTGATTAAACTGATTTTTAAGAAGTTTTTGCAAAGCTCTTACTCACCCAAAAGGTGACGGCGAATTCCGCCAGTTGATTTTCATGACACTCTTAAAATCTGTGAAATCAGTGAAATCAGTGGTTAAAAATCTCCCTTTCATTTTCCCCTTTTAGGATGACTCGTTTTATTTTCATAGCGTGTCTCGCTTTCTGCTGTTCCGTGGCGACGACGAGTGCAGCGGAACCTTCCACCACGCTCGCCGGACTGAAGGAAGTCTGGAGCAAGCCCTTGCGCACTCACAAGCCGCACACCCGCTGGTGGTGGCCTGGCAATGCGTTGAGCAAGACGGACATCACTCGGCAACTTGCGGAAATGGCAGGACAGGGGATGGGCGGCGTCGAGATCATGAGCCCGTGGAAGATGTATGAGAAGGGCAACGTCGAGTATCTAACGCCGGAGTTTCTCGGCTTGGTCAAGCATGCGGTGGCCGAGGCCAAGCGACATGACATGGAAGTGGCTCTCAACTTCGGCCCGGGTTGGGGTTTCGGCGGTGATTGGGTCGCCAAGGAAGATCAGAGCAAGGTGATGTGCATGGCCAGCCAAGAGCTGACAGGCGGGAGCCATTTCAGCGGGCCTCTACCGCGACCGGATCTCAAGGGCGTGCGCAGTGAAAAAGCCACCGGCCCTCGCGAACTCGGCCGAATCGTCGCCGTGGTCGCAGGCCGAGTCACCGGGAACAATCAGCTCGATGAAGCATCGCTTGTAAACCTAACGACTCATCCGCATCCCACGGCGGAAACCCCGCTCGACTGGCAGGTGCCGCCCGGGCAGTGGCGATTGATGGTTTTCTGGTTGGAGTTCAGCGAACAAGAATGCTCGGCGCAGAATTTCACACCGATGCCGATGGTGATCGACCACTTGAGCAAAGGCGC
>JBEGUC010000080.1:0-9614 GCA_041179105.1 Verrucomicrobiota bacterium
CGAGTTTGGATGGCGCAGAGAAAGACGACTCGCGGCGACCGGTGATCGCCGCCACGTTGCTCACCCGCCTCGTCGCCCTCAACCACGAGCGCGCCGCCGAGGAAAAGCGCGGCCACATCCGCTGGCTGCGTCCGGACTATCAAAATCCACGCGCCGCCGCGCCTCAACCCGTGCAAGCCACCCTCGCCGGCACCGAAGCCCCGTCTTCCAAATCAAAAATCAAAAATCAACAATCATCAATCGACAATCCCTCTTCCTCTTTCCCCTGGCCCGACCGCCTGCCGGACCAAGTCGCCATCCTCCGCAAGCTCATCAGCACCGATCCCAACACCACCGCCGAAACCCTCTCCGCCCACTTCGGCCGCAAGAACAAGAAACGCACCGAGCAGATCGATGGGATTCTGGAGACGCTCAAGGGGCTGGGACAGTTGTGATCCACAAAAACTCTACCATTGACGAAAATCTGAAATAGCACCAGATTTCAGCTTGATCCAGAGCTTCTCCGACAAAGAAACCGAGAAGATCTGGAATCGCCAGCGGTCCCGCAAGTTACCGCCGGAGATTCAGGACCGGGCCTTGCGAAAGCTCCGCGAACTTGCCGCCGCACCCACTCTCGAAACTCTTCGTTTTCCACCATTTAACCGGCTGCATCCTCTGCTGGGCGACCGAAAAGACAACCACGCTATCCGCATCAACGATCAATGGCGCATCACCTTCCACTGGGGACCGCAAGGTCCCGAAGACGTGCGCATTGAGGACTACCACTGAGACCGCCATGAAAATCACCCCACCTCTCCACAACCCACATCCCGGCGAAACGCTCAAAGAAGCACTTACAGATTACGGGATCAGCCAGTACCGGCTCGGGCAGGACTTGGCCATCCCGCACAGCCGCGTCACCGCGATCATCAAAGGCCGTCAAGGCATCACCGCTACCACTGCGTTGAGGTTGGGAAAATACTTCGCTACCCCTCCGGAATACTGGCTCAATCTCCAGCACATGTATGATTTGGCAGCGGCACGGGAGGAGCAGGAGGACGCACTTTCAAGAATCCGCCCGATCATCGCCTGAAAGCAATCAGTCATGGCTTTTATGGGCGCACCTCTACCAGCTTCCGCTTACCTTCCTCCCATCTGGGCGGAGCAGGCTTGGGAAAAAGATCAAAAAGTTGGAAAAAGAGGTGGCCAGCTTGAGCAAGAAAATTGAGGCACCGAAAGATTGGAGGCCTAAGAATCCTTGGCCAGCATCACCGACTTTTTGGCAGGCTTTACCCGCCTGCCATTCGACAAGAAAGCCGCCGCGCGATTTCTGAAGCTACGCAAGCAGGGCGTGTGCGGATCGATTCGCCCCCTTTTGGACTGCGCGGGACATGTCCCCGCTTTCCCGCTGGCCGACATGTCGGCCAGCGAAAAAGCTCCGACATGTCGGAGCAGTCCACTCCAACGACCATTTGCGACTTCACAGCCTTCCTCTCCCGCTGCTTCACCCAAAGAGAAAAATGATCGCCTGCGCCCATGGATTTTTAAAATAATTTCGGTTGCGGGAAGGCGGCCTCGCGGTAGTCTCCTCCCGACTGCTGTGTGCGACTATTTTGGTAGCTGGCCCGAACCGATATGATTGAACCGGGGTCATCTTCCGATGGACGATGTCACGCCTTTTTAGGAAGACGGAAAACCATTGGACGACCCCACTTATAGAGTTTACGGAACGTGGCTCACAGCGCCAAGGACGGCACAGCGGTCTTCTTTTTTCATGGCTTGATTTCACTCGGCCTTGCAGGGTCTCGCGCATGATGCGATTTGCAGTGCTGGGCAGTGGGAGCGGAGGAAATGCGGCAGTCGTCGAGTGCGGCGGGCTGCGGCTGATGATCGACGCGGGATTGAGCGCCAAGCAGTTATCGCTGCGGCTCCAACAGGTGGGGATCGCCCCCGCATCGCTCGACGGGATTTTACTCACTCACGAGCACGGCGATCACGTCCGTGGGCTGAAGATTTTCCTCAAACAGAACCCAGTGCCAGTGTTCACCACGCCCGCCACGGCGCGGGTGGTGCGGGAAGCGGGGATCGAGGGCGGGACGTGGAAATTTTTCGAAGCAGGCCAGGTGTTCGCCATCGGCGGCATCGCGGTGGAGACCTTCGCGATCCAGCACGATGCGGTGGACCCAGTCGGCTTCGTGGTCGGGCATGACGCGCGGCGGCTGGGATTTCTATCCGACGCGGGGTTCGTCACCCGCAACATGACCGAACGGTTGCGCGGGCTGAACGGGATTTTCGTGGAGGCCAACTACGACGAAGGCCTGCTGGAGGCGGACACCAAGCGACCGTGGTCGATCAAACAGCGGATCAGTTCGCGGCACGGGCATTTGTCGAACAGCCAGGTCACCGAGTTGATCCGCGACATCACCCATCCGGGGCTCGGGCGGGTGGTGCTCGGCCACCTAAGCTCGGACTGCAACACGCCGGAGACCATTCTATCCATGCTGCGGAACTGCCTGGCGGAGCTCGGTCACGGCCACGTCGGCCTGCACTGCGCGGGCCAGCACGAGCCGACGGATTGGTTTGAATTTTAACGGAACGTCAGCCAGCACACGAGTTGCCGGAGCGCTGGTTCCACGGCATTTTCGCCAGCACCATCGCCATGCCGCACCAGTCGGTGACGCCGGCGAAGACCAAGCCGGCACCGACGAAGGCGCTGAGTCCGTAGAATCCGGGATGCACCCAAGTGCCGAGAATCACGCCGAGCAGCACCAGCAATCCGGCGGCGATGCGCACCTGGCGCTCGAGCGAAATCGCCTTCGCGCCGCGCTCCACCGGCAGTCCGGCGCTTTCCCACGCGGCCACGCCGCCATCGAGAATGACGAGATTTCCGCATCCGGCGGCCGCAAATTTTTGGCTTGCCTGCTCGGCGCGCTTGCCGCTGCGGCAGATGAGGACGCACGGCCCGGCATCGCGGATGGCTGCGGCATCCAGCCGATCGAGCGGCATCAGTTGTGAGCCGGGGAGATGAATTTCCCCATACTCCGCTGGCGTGCGGACATCGATTAGGGAAATGATTTTGCCGGATTGGATATCGGCGTTCAGTTGCGTGGCTTGAATTTTCATCGGCTTGATTTGCAGAACGACGCTACCGCCAGCCCCTGGCGCGCGCAACCTGAACCCGGGACTCCACTAGACTGAAATTCTAGTCCTTGAACACCGGAAATCCCGCCGCCGGGCGCAGCTTCAACGGCGGCTCGATCGGGAACGATTCCAAACCTCCAATCTGATAAGATCCGTAGGCGATGGGGATGACCGTGAGCAGCAGCGCGGGCTCGTCCTCGTGGGTGATCTTGGAAATGTGGACGACGGCGGCGCAATTCGGGCTCTTTTTGACGCTCAGAATGTCGCCCGCTTTGAAGGAACTCGCCACTTCGGCTTGCTGGGTGGGGAAGACGTATTCGATGAAAACCGGATACGGCAGCGGCTGGGTGAAGTCGTCGGGTTTCACCAAGGCCTGTGCGCGAATGACGATGCCCGGATCCAAAAAATCCTTCGGGCTCAATTTCCGGATCTGCCCGACTTGGTAGTCGCCCTCGACATAATTCAGGAGCAGTGGCCGGTCGAAGTTCGTGAGATAATTCCTCATCAGCAGTGAGTTGGCACGGACTCGCTGCTCCTCGGTGTAGCCGAAATAGCGCTTGTAGAGTTCCTTGGGTGCCAGCGCGTTGCCATTAGGGACATCGAGCACGGTGTAGCGTTTCAGGACTGGGGAGCGGCCGAGTTTACCTAGGATCTCGTAGTTTCTGGGAATTTCCGGATGACCGAATACGTGCAGGCAGACCGCCCAACTGACGATCGCGAAACAAAGCGCGAGGGCGTTCGCCAGCAACCACCAGAAATAGGCGGGACGGCTCGGCGGCGGTTCTTCAACAATGCGAGGCACGACGGCTTGGGATCTCAGGGGGTGCCGCAAGCCTCGCCATCCGGCACCGCGTGGGTGCCCGGCGCTTCGTCGGAAGTCTCGAACGAAGTGCCGCAACCGCAGGATCTTGCGGCACGGGGATTGTGGATTTTGAAACCGGCGTCAGTCAGGTCGTCGGAGTAGTCAATTTCGCAACCGCGCAGGCGGTCGAAACTGTCGGCGGCAACGATCACCCGGGCCGCGCCGGATTCGACGATCTCGTCGCCCAACTCAGGATCGGCCACGTTCATCTCGTATTGCCAGCCGGCACAACCGCCGCGGCGCACGGCAAGACGCAGACCGGATTGGGGCGACTTGGCCTTGCTGGCGAGCAACTTGCCGAGTTCTGCGATGGCTTTGGGAGTGACGGTGATCATGTGCGGTGGCGCAAGCTAAGTGCTTCCCGGCGATTTGAAACCGGAAATCGGAGCAAGCTCAATCACGATCACTTCTTGCACCCGATGAAAATCCGCGATGCCGGATTTCCCAAGCATCACAAAGTCGCCTGAACCTCCTGATTTTGCGGGAATTCAATTCACAAGAAAGGTCTTGACGGGTCCTCGCGGCACCTCTTCATTCCGCTCCGCCTGTGATTTTCTCGCAATGCCCCTAGGCTAGGTGAAATCTAGCCTATTTTTTGACTCAAGCGCATTTACTCCATGTCCGCATCCAAACCGTCTTCCAACAAACCCGCCGTAAAACCCCAAGTCAAGGTTCCACAAGCGGCAGAACCCAAGGAGGACCCGAAGAGCCCAAATCAGGCCGCGCCCGTCAAAGAGACCAAGTTAAAAAAACCGCTCGTCATTGTCCCGGCTCCAAAGGCGGTCGCCAAGCCGGTGGTCAATGTGCCAGCCAAACCGATCGTCAATGTGCCCGCCAAACCGATCGTCAATGTGCCCGCCAAACCGATCGTCGAAGCAAAGTCCAAACCCGTGGTCGCCGAGAAAACCCCGGTCGCCGAGAAACCCGCGCCCGGCAAGACGAAGAAAGAAGCTCCAGCGCCCATCGTGAAGGCCGCGCCGACCAAAACCAAAAAGGACGCCCCGACCGCCTCAGAAACCAAGGCTTCTGCCAAGACTTCCGCCAAGACTCCGGAAGCCCCCAAGCGCCGCATCGACACTCCTGAAATCCAGGAAAAAATCCGCGAACTCATCAAACTCGCCAAGGAACAGGATTACCTGACCTACGACGACATCAACGAAATCCTGCCGAACGACCTGGTCGATCCCGACGACGTCGAGGCCATCATGGAGCGCCTCCGCAACATGGAGTTCGACATCATCGACGCCTCCGAGGTGGACCGCTACAAGGACAAGAAGCGCGATGAAGGCGACGGCGAGGAAGAAGACGTCAAGGCCGACCAGAAACTCGACATCCTCGACGACCCGGTCCGGATGTATCTCAAGCAAATGGGCCAAGTCCCGCTGCTCACTCGCGAGCAGGAAGTGGAAATTTCCAAGCGCATCGAGGATGCGGAAATCGAAGTTGCCAAACACCTCCACCTCTTCGGCTTCGTCACCGACTCCTATCTGGAACTCGCCGAAAGACTCAACAAAGGCAAAGAGCGCTTCGACCGCGTGATCCTCGACAAGAAAATCGAGTCCCGCGAGCGCTACATGAAGGGCTTACCGAAACTTTGCGACCAACTCAAGCAGCTCCATCACGAGAACGACGACATCTTTCGCCAACTTTCCGCCAAGAACCCGCGCGGCAAGAAAAAGCTCGAGGAAGAATTGCAAAAAAACCTGCAAACTCTCAATCGCGTCTTCACCCGCTTCTATTACAAACAGAAAGTCGTCGAGGATTTCTGCGAACAAGTGGATGAGTACATGCAGAAGTTCTGGAAATACGGTCGCAAACTGCAAACAGACCCGGAGGACAAGGAGTTCCTCAGCAAAATGCGCGAGATTCAACAGCGGACTTGGCACACCCAGGAGAGCTTCGAGGCAACGAACAAACAACTCCGCCACTGGCTCAAGGAAGCCCTCAAGGCGAAGACCGAGATGGTCGAAGCCAACCTCCGTCTCGTCATTTCCATCGCCAAGAAATACACCAACCGCGGCCTCTCGTTCCTCGACCTCATTCAAGAAGGCAACATGGGCCTGATGAAAGCGGTCGAAAAATTCGAATACCGCCGCGGTTATAAATTCTCCACCTACGCCACTTGGTGGATTCGCCAGGCCATCACCCGCTCCATCGCCGACCAAGCCCGGACTATCCGCATCCCGGTACACATGATCGAGACGATCAACAAGCTGATGCGCGTCCAGAAGCAGCTCGTCCAGGAATACGGCCGCGAGCCGTCACCGGAGGAAATCGCCGACGAAATCCACTTGCCCGTCGAGCGCGTCCGCGCCGTGTTGAAAATGGCCCAACAGCCGATTTCGCTCCAAGCACCTGTTGGAGACTCCGATGACACATCCTTCGGTGACTTTATCGAAGACAAGGCCGCCGACAACCCGATGGAAGAAGCCGGCTTCTCGATGCTCAAGGACAAAATCAAGGATGTGCTCGACACTCTGACAGAACGCGAGCGCGAGGTTCTCGAACAACGCTTCGGCCTCAAGGACGGCTACAGCCGCACGCTCGAAGAAGTCGGCCGCCAATTCCAAGTCACCCGCGAACGGATCCGCCAGATCGAAGCGAAAGCCCTCCGGAAAATGCGCCACCCCACCCGCATCCGGAAGCTAGAGGGCTTCATCGAGCTGCCGGGCGCGTGACACAGGCATTCCTGCCTGTTCCCCACGCCGGGAATCCGGGGTTTTTTATTCCCCCTGCTTCAAGACAGCCTGCAACTCGTAAGTCTGCTTCCTCTGAGGCACCGACGGGCTGTTGTATCCGAACACCCGATAGCCCGCCGCCTTGAGCTTCTTTTTGGCGAGCACCGCGTCAATGGCGGCGCGTGCCTTTGCGACTTCCGTGTCGCCGCGCGGGCCTTGCCAAGTGTAGCTGAGCACGCTCAAAGCCGGGACGTCTCGAACAGTGACCGCTTCGCCATCCGCACCGGGCTTACCGACTTCAGGGGATTGATAGAGAAACCCCATCCGCTCCATTTTCATCCCACCGCCGGAATCGTCCTTCATGCTCATTTCCACGGGCGAGGTCATGGGGATGCCGTTGCGTTTGATGTGTTTGAAAAGCGTCCAAAAACCGCCGTTAGGACTGGAGCCGGCAGTGAATGCCGCCCGATAGGCCGGGTATTCCTTCTGCGTGACCTGATTGAACGGCCCAGGAGTCGGCCAGTCTTTGGGTAACGCGGATTCACTCAGATAGACCGGTTCGGACGACGCTGTTCCGGAGGGCTTTTCGAAGTGTTTCGAGGCCGGTTGCGCGGTGCCGGGAAGGATGGCCATCGCGAGCAACGGGATTTGGAGGAGAAGTTGTTTCATCGTGGCAAGTTCCGACGGAGATGCATCTCGGCAAGGTCTTTCTGAGGTTTTTCAGCTAAAAAAACCGCGCCAGATCTCTCTGGGGCGGTTGTTGGGAATTTCAGCGGATGGATTTACGCCAGTGCCTGGAGTTTCGCCTTGAGCTGGTCCTTGGTCACGCTCGCGCCGACGATCTGGTCCTTGACCTCGCCATTCTTGAAGAACAGCAGCAGCGGGATGGAGCGCACGTTGTATTTCACGGCGAGCTCGCGGGCTTCGTCCACGTTGACCTTGCCGACCTTGGCGATGCCTTCCAAGTCGGTGGCGACTTGGTCGATCACGGGGCCGATCATTTTGCAGGGGCCGCACCATTCCGCCCAGAAGTCCACGAGGACGGGCAGGTTGGAGTCGATTACTTCGGATTGGAAATTTGCGTCGGTAAGGTTCAAAGCCATAAAAGGAATTTGCATCCAGAATCCCGATACGTCAAGAGCCGCCCTGCGGATGGCAAGACGGCTCTGGGTGAAGGGCGCTTGAAACCGATTGGTTTCAGTCAGTTGCAAATTTTCCTCCTCAGAGAGAGAAGTAGATCACAAGTGCGACGAGCACGATATTAATGATAGGCAGGGCCATGAGGAATGGGGGTGAAGGGTGGGATGATTCGGAAATCCGCCGAGCTCAGAGCGGAGAAAGCTGAGTCCAGTCGCCCTTCTTCTCGTTGTCTTCTGCGTTGATCCAAGTGCCGGCGGTCATCAACTGGAATGCTAAGACAATGAGCGCGGCGGCGAAGCCGACGCCGGAAAGAATACTAACGAGACCTTGTCCGGCCTCTTCTTCCTCTTCCTCGTCGGACTCAAGTGCGGGAGCTTGGGAAGATGGAAACGTCGTGCCAAGCGACTGAGTCGGAGGCTGAAGCTGAACCGTCGCTTTCGGAAGCGCCGTGGACGGCAGGCCGCCGGGAGGCCTGATGGCTCCGGTCGGAGCCGTAGAAGAAGCCAAACGGATCGTCGGTGCAGGTGCCATGGCGGGAGCACCCGCCGAGCGGAGCGGAATGGTCGGTGCCGGAGCGGTTGGACGCGGAGGGCCGGCAATTGCCGTCGGAGGACCGACAGTTGTCTTCGGAGAAGCAATGCTTACCGTCGCAGGACCACTCGGGACGGGAGGTCTCACCGGCCCGACGACGGACGCGACCAACGGCGGTCTCATCGACACGGTGGCCGATGGGACGGCTGGTGGGGAGCCGGAGGCCTTCAAGGTAACGCGAATGGTTTCCTTTTTGAGGGGGATACTCGACGTCTGCTTGGACGGAGCTGGTGGTTGGTTTTCGTTTTCGCTCATACGCTCTAGGGTTTTTTGGTTCCTTGGGAGTGACTAAGACAACTTGCCCCCGGCCTGTCAAACTCCCAGCTCGCGATTTTCCGGAAAATTTCCGCCGCCCAAAGTCGCGGTCCGGGAGAAATTTTTGATGCTCTTTCCCGCGCGGCGTGATTCCAATGGGGCAGCCACCATGTCCTCAGAAAAGACCGCCATCACCCCGACCCGCTCCCAGGATTTCCCCGAGTGGTATCAGCAAGTCATCAAAGCCGCCGACCTCGCGGAAAACTCGGAAACCCGCGGCTGCATGGTCATCAAGCCGTGGGGCTACGGCATTTGGGAGCTCATCCAGCAGCAGCTCGACCGCCGCTTCAAGGCAACCGGCCACCAGAACGCCTATTTCCCGCTGCTTATTCCCCTCTCCTATTTGGAAAAAGAAGCGGAACACGCGGAAGGATTCGCCACTGAGTGCGCCGTGGTCACCCACCACCGCCTCGAAGTCGTGAAAGACCCGCTCACCGGCAAGACCAAGATGGTCCCCTCCGGCGAACTCGCAGAGCCTTACGTCATCCGCCCGACTTCAGAGACCATCATCGGTGCCGCCTTCGCCCGTTGGATCGAGTCTTACCGCGACTTGCCGCTGCTCATCAACCAGTGGGCAAACGTGATGCGCTGGGAAATGCGCCCGCGCCTTTTCCTCCGCACCGCCGAATTCCTCTGGCAAGAAGGCCACACCGCTCACGAGACGAAGGATGAAGCCATCGTGGAAACGAAAATGATCCACGGCCAATACGAGGAATTCCTCCGCGACCACCTCGCCATCCCCGTCATCCCCGGCGAAAAAACCGAGAACGAGCGTTTCCCTGGCGCGGAAATGACACTTACCGTCGAGGCGATGGTCCAGGACTGCAAAGCCATCCAAGCCGGCACCTCCCACTACCTCGGGCAAAACTTCTCGAAGGCGCAAAATATCTCCTTCACCGGCCGCGACG
>JBEGUC010000081.1:0-9594 GCA_041179105.1 Verrucomicrobiota bacterium
CTCCATCACCTCGTCGATGACGTGATTCTTTCCCGCGAGACGCTCGCCGCCGCCCTCGGTGCCCGACTGGCCCGCCGGTTGGCCCGCGAGGACATGCAGCGGATGGTGATGGAGCCGCTGCTCACCGGCGTTTTCGAGGCGCATCCCCACATCGTCCACGCGGCCACGCGCGATTTACTCGCCATGTTCGAGCGTGATCCCGCGTGCTTCTCGCCGCTGGAGCCGGTGCTTTTTTTCAAAGGATTCCTCGCGCTGACCACCTACCGGGTCTCGCATCAGCTCTGGCAAGACGACCGCCGCTGGCTTGCCCTGTATTTCCAAAGCATCGCCAGCGAGGCCTTTTCTGTGGATATTCATCCCGCCGCCCGCATCGGCTGCGGCATTTTGTTGGACCACGCCACCTCGTTCGTCGTCGGGGAAACGGCCATCATCGAGGACGATGTCTCGATCCTTCATGAAGTCACGCTTGGCGGCACTGGCAAGGCGACAGGCGACCGTCACCCGATCATCCGTTCCGGCGTCCTGCTAGGCGCGGGCGCGAAAATCCTCGGCCGCGTAGAAATCGGCACGGGAGCCAAGGTCGGTGCTGGCAGCGTCGTGCTCAACGACGTGCCGCCACATAAGACTGTCGCCGGAGTGCCCGCCATCGTCGTCGGCGTGACCAGCGGGGAAATGCCCGCCATTGAAATGAACCAAACCCTCGACGGAAGTTTCCAAATTTGACCCCATGAAATCCAACATCCTAACGATCATTCTACTCGGCCTCGCCTCATCTTCCTGCGACAAGGCAAAGGATCTCGCCAACAAGGCAAAGTCCGCAGTGGAGGGTCAGATCGCAAAAAAAGCAGGCGAATCCGGAAGCAACGAACCCGATCCCGCGCTCCAGAAGCTCGTCGATGAAACACCCGAGGGCTTCGTTTTCCGCAAGGATCTGCCATTTCCTGGCAAGATCGAAGTCAGAACCACGCGTCGCCACGAACTGTCCGGCCGCTTCTTCGAGGCGTCCGCGATCGGGAGCCATGCCCAAATCATCAAAGGCACCCAGACCGCCGTCACCAAGCTCGAGCGCGCCGGCAGCCAAGTCCGCTACACCATGGAGCAGTTCACCTTCGCCGAGCCAGTCATCGAAGGGGCCGACAAATCCAAGCAGCCAGTGGTGAAGGAATTGGCACCGCCTTCCAAACCCCAAGTTTTTTGCCAATCCGGCTCGACTTGGAAATCTGAGAACAGCGGAAATTTCCAAGCCGCCGTCCTCTCCAGGCAGCTCTCCCCGGTCTTCGATTCGCTCCTCGTCGAAAATACGCTCGCACCCCGGACGCTTTGGTTCAGCAAACGTCGCTTCAAGATCGGCGATAAACTCACGGTCGCAGGCGATTCCCTGCCGATGCTGGTGACGGGAAACGCGAAGGGCACCCTCGAACTAACGTTTGAATCGACTGAAGCCGTCAAGGGGCATCCCTGCGGCGTCTTCGCAGTCAGCGGGAATTTCAGCCGTAAGCAATTCACGGACTTCGATGGAATCCTCACCGACCAAGAAGTCACCATCCAGTCTGGCAAACTCTGGCTCTCGCTCATCTATCCGCTCATTCTGCGCGAAGAAACCGAAACGATTCAGAGCACCAAATCCGGTGGCGGCGGCGGTCTCGCCGCCCGCGGCCAAGGCTCCATCAAGGTCTCCGTCATCCGCGAGTGGAAAACAACCGGGCCGTAAGCGATTCTGTCACAGCGATTGAGGCGATTTCCCGCCACCTCATGAAAATCCCGATGACAAGACGCCGCAGAAGCCGGTGTCGTTAATTCAGCGGAAACCGGGTCAATTGGGCGGACAGCGCGGCCACTCCAGCAGCCATCGCCGATGATGGTGAGCATGAAACGATGAGCGTCGAATACCCGCTGTTTCCTGCTGCGTCAGACGCGGGCGTTTTCCGTTTGGGAGTCCGCACCACGCCTTGATCGGCCCGGCCTCAGCCACCGATGTCGGTGCGGCCGGAGAGCTGCGCACCTTCTTCCATCGAGAAAACCTTGGATTTAATGTCGCCGTTGATCCTCGACTTGTCCTTCAATTCGCAGCGCTGGGAGGTGATTTTGCCCTCGACCTTGCCGTAAACCTTCACTTCGCCAGCGGTCACATCTCCTTTGATCACCGCGTTTTCGCCGATGGTGACGCGGCCCTTGTCCGAGGTGATCTCACCATCGATTTTCCCATCGATGATCATGTCGTTGGAGAAGCGGATGGAACCGATGATTTCGATTCCACTGGAGAGCACATTAGTCGGATTGGCCATGGGGCGGCTAAATGAGCAAAGCTCCGGAGGATTGGCAATCGCAAAGATTTCCAGCTTCGGCTCGCAGCAGGGCATTTGCTTTGAAACTCGAGGCCGTCCTGTTTCGCTGTTGATCCCAAAAGCGCGCGAAAAATGACGACCTCACCATCTCCCGAGCACCGCCGCGACCGTGAGCGCGGTCGGTTCGCCGGGGCGGATGAGTTTCTTCCCGACCAACGCTTCAGGAAAAACAGCTTCGAGGCAGGGCGAATTCGCAGCCGCATTCGCGAGGACGGCGCGATCGGGAATAACAATCGAACCTTGGCAGATTTTACCGCCCCAGGGATCGATGTAAGTCACTGAAAACGAGCGGGCATTTTTCTCCAGCTTCCGGGGAGCTGCAGTGAGAGTAACGAAATGAGCATCGAGCACGACCCATGCGGGCGGATTTCCATTCTCCCGGCGCAACGCGTAGCGGCGGAGGCTGATGACGGGCGGCAGACCTTTGGCCAGCGAGGTAGCAAATCGCGAGTGGACGCGACGGAGGAGCTTTTCCTGAGTCTCGCCCGGCTTGAGAAACAGGACTTCCTCGCTCGTCAGCGGCAGGAAATGGCCGCGCGTGAGTTCATTGGCGATGTCGTGGAGATCGGCGATATTCACGCCTTTTCGCGACCAGCGCGGGCGGCCCTTGATCGAGCTGGACGGGCGCATGCCGCTCTCGCGGATGATGCTGTAAATCCGTTGTTTGTCGGTGTCGCCCGCGATTGCGTTAGACGCGCGTTGCCAGTCCGGATTGCCGAAGCGAAACGCATTCAACAAAGCGGTGGGCCCGCAGGCATTGCCGGCGACGACGAGCTGGTTCGCCGGCACCGGCGCAACGGGGGCCGCCAGCGCCGACACGCAAAGCGCGAAGAAGATGCTACTTGCTGCCAGCCGGAACATAAGTTTCAACACGACTGTCGTTGGAAGGCTTCGCGTCCGTGCGACCACCGGATAGACTGACCTTGGATTCGAAGCGGATGCTCGCAGCAGCCTGTTGCGAAATCGGAACGCGAAGGGCATACACAGCGCCTGCGGCGAGCGCGGTGATGTTGGAATTCACCGCCCCGCTCGGGGTGAAAATCTGGACTGCAGTATTAATCAAAGTTTCGGTGCCCCGGTTTTGCACCAACACCTCCAACTGGCCATAAGGATTTCCCGCGCTGGGTGGGATGATCCGTTGCGAGGCCAGAGCCGCGTCGTAAATGCCGGGCGTTTTCCCGTTTAAAATACGCCCCAAGTCAACCATGCCCGCACCCAACGCAGCATCCGCGCCAGCCTCGCCGCCGTCATTCAGATAGGAAAAAGCCACGTCCGCCGCTTGCTGCATCGTCAGGTTCTCATTCCCTGGCCAGCTCTTCACGGCGGCGATCACGCCCAGCACGATCGGGGCGCTAAACGATGTTCCGCTCACTCTGGCCGCTTGATCTCCGGTCCACGCGGCGTTCACGCCGTAGCCCGGTGCCGAGACCTCGATCTCGCTGCCGGTGTTGGAGAAATCCAGATGATTTCCCAAAGCATCCACCGCGCCCACTGTCACCACCCCCTGGTTCGCGCCCGGATAAGAAACTCGGTCGATTCCGTTATTTCCCGCAGGCGCCACGATCAACACGCCCGCCGCCCGTGCATACTCGATCGCGTTCCTCACCAACGCGCTGTCGCCGAAGCTGCCCATCGAGATGTTGATCAGCTGCGCCCCCGCATCCACGGCGGCGACGATGCCCTGTGCGAGAAAATAACTGTTGGATTCCCCTCGATCGTTGGCGATCCGGAAGGAAAGAATCTCCGCACCGGGCGCGACACCGGGAGTCAACGGATTTTGCCCGATGATCATGGAAGCGACGGCGGTCCCGTGGCCGTTCTGTTTGGAGAGATCGGCGGGGAGATCGACCAAATTGACCCAGGAAATCTTGCTGCCAAAGGCCGAGCTGGCAGTCACTCCGGTATCCAAAATCGCGATCCTGACGCCCTTGCCCCAAGTGGAATTGTCGCCCGTGATGCCGAGCCAATCGAGCAAGCCATCGCCCAAAGCCACCGCACCTGCCTGCGCGGTTCCTTCGCCGGGATTGGGAATGTCCACGGGAAAAACGAACGAAGCCTCGGTCTCGCCATCGAGCAGCCATGCCAAATCATCGGGATTGGAAAATCCGATCCGCAACGCATTAAGCGCGTCGAGGCGGCCCATCAAACGGATTTTGTCCCCTGCCCGCTTGAGGAAATTTTCCAGCGCGGCCTGGTTCTTGAAAATCACAATCCGCTGTCCCAGCAGCGCGCCGGCTTCTGCGGCCGCGTCATCGCGGCGGGGTTCCGGAAGCCGCTCACCACGGCGGAATTTCGGTGCTGGCTCATCGACGATGACCGTCCGCCGCGGGCCGTCTTGCGATTCCGGAACCACCTTCCGAGCGGCTTGGACAGGGACCGCAGTGCCCGCCAACCAATATCCCAGCATCGCAGTGGCCGCAAAACCGAAGATCAAAATCAGATGGCGGCGACGCATGGCCGACATAAACCCCGAAACCCGCAAAACGGCAGGAAAAATTTCACCCGACCCATGAAAAGCACGACAGATTTCCCCAAACGATCAAATGTATCAACGCCTGCATTTACAGATAAACTCATAAACATTTCACGTCCAGTTTCGACGGACTGGTATGACGCACAATCTAGTTATGCTCAAAATTGCAATTGCTCCCCATTCAGACTGTCTATTTTTTGGCCAATTCATTCATTCGAGTATCGCTTCGAGTGAATGAGGGAATTGACCAATATGAAACGCACCGAAATCGCCCCCCCAAAGAAAAGTTTGCAGTTGCTTGCCCTGAAGTGTCTGTCGCCTGGCTTTTCCATCGTGAATTGTTTCCAGAAGGTCATCGGACCTAGTCTGAGCATCCTGGTGACTTGCCTGCTGGCATTCCCGTCGAAAGCTCACGCCGCTCCGCCGGACCTCACCGGGGCAGGGGTGATCGCGGCGTTGAAAAGTAATCCCTCATACAGCAATCGTCCTTACAGTGAGACTTATAACCTCGGCGCGACCGGGTTGCGCGGCTGGATTTACATCGATGGCAATAACGCGGGGGACTATGGACTGATCACTGCGCCAAGTCGGCAAATTTTAGTCACCGTGGCGGAAGCTCCAGCCAGCGCCGTGCTGGCGGTGGATGACGTGATTCTCGGCGCGATGGCTGCGAGCACGGGGACCGTGCCAGCTTTTACGAGTGATTGCCGGAAAGCATTGGGCGTCGCGATCGGCGAGGCTGAGAAAACCGGGGCCGGCACGCTGCGGGTCAGCCGCTGGCGCGCAGGCGTCACCACCGATGTGAACATTCCCATGGCGATCCTGGGTGATTACACCGCTACATCTCCTTTCAATTGTCCGAAGTCCACCGCGATCCTCGCCGGTGCTCGCATCAAACTCGTCAGCCAGCTCAAAGCCGACTCTAACTTTCTGAACCAAGGCTATGCCGGCGCGATTAGCGGGCTGGCGCTGTTGGCGGGTGTGGTGCCCGGCGATGCGGATTACGCCATCGTTCAGACGCGCTTGAAAAGCTACGCAGATACGTTGGCGGCGAATCCGTTGCAGGCATGGGGCATGGAGTGGTGGGACTGGTCCTACATGAATATTTTTCTCAGCGAATATTACCTGCGCACCGTTGAGAACGGCACGCCTGACGCCAGCGTCCTGGCAGGCATCAGCCGATACACGGTGGCCATGGCCAAGGGCCAAAGCCGCTACGGCACCTTCAGCCACGGCGGCACGCCCCTGAAACCCGATGGCAGCCTGCACGGCACCGTCACTCCTTATGGTCCGGTGAACGCGGCGGGGATTCCCACCAACATCGCCATCGTCATGGGGAAAAAAGCACTGGTGGCGGGCGGTCAAGCCATCGATCCGGAGATCGACCCTGCGATTCAGCGCGGCTCGGACTTTTTCAAATATTACGTGAACAAGGGCTCAATCCCTTATGGCGAACATGAACCCTACTCCGGTGGGCACTCTTCTAACGGCAAAGACCCGATGTGCGCCGTCCTCTTCGGCTTGCAGGACAATCGCCCTGCGGAAGCTGAGTATTTCGCCCGCATGTCGGTGGCGGGCTGGATCGGCCGTGAATATGGTCACAGCGGCCAAGGCTTGAGCTACCTGTGGGGAGCCATGGGAGCCAACATCGGCGGGCCGACGGCGGTGGCAAAATACATGGAAAATTTCCGTTGGCACACCGATCTGGTCCGCCGCACCGATGGCTCGTTTTCTTATCATGGCAAGGAACAATACGGCGGTGGCAAGACTGCGGACGGCAGCTATCTGGGCAAGTGCGGCTACAGTGACATGAACCCCACGGCCACCTACATTCTCTCGTTCGGCGTGTCGTTGCAACGGCTCTACATCACCGGCAGAAACGCGATTCCCGCGAATACTCTGAGTCCCGCCAAGGTGACCGACGCGATTGCCTCCGCCACTTACAAACTGGATTGCCCCGCTTTCACCACCACCCAGTTGCTAGCGGACTTGAGTGCGTATAATCCGGTGGTGCGCAACCTTGCGGCCATCCAATTGGCATCGCGCTCCCTGACCACCACCGAGCTGGATAACCTGATCGCCTCGATCACCAACGGCACCATGAGCAGTAATCCAAGTACCCGCATGGGGGCTTGCCAGGCACTTGGCGCTCGTCAGGCCGCCGGTGCCTTGACCGCTTTAGGCCAACGCCTATCCGACACCGATCTCTGGGTCCGTGGCAAAGCCGCCCAAGCGCTGCGTAAATTCCCCGCAGCCACCGCCAGCGCGCAACGCGACGCGATGCTCACGGCCTACGCTGCCAACGCAACCGATCCCGAGGTGATCGTGTGGGACGATCCGGTGCAGATCGCCAATAACTTCCTGTCCTTCGCGCTGTTTGGCGATTCAGTTGATGGCGGAGGAAATATCGCATCCTACACCATCAAGGCTTCAAAAAACCTGCTTTATCCGGCCGTCAAAGCTGGCTTGAAACAACCCGATTCCAATCCACGTCTGGGAGTGGCCGATTTCGCAAGAAACTATCTCACCTTGGCGGACGCGCAGGCGCTGACTCCGGATCTTTTTGCGGCTGCCACCACCGAGGCTTTGGCTGACACCATGTGGCACGGCGAAGCGCGCGCCGCAGGCATCCAAGCAGTGGCCAAATACAAACCCGCCGAAGCCATTCCGATCGCCCTGTCCATGATGGAGGTCGCCCCGGGCTATGGCTGGGGAGCTGAGCATTTCCTGATCGCCGCCCTGAATGTGATGAGTTCCTTCGGTGACTCGTCAAGATGGACGCTGCCCGCCCTCCGCCAGTATGTGCTCACTTGGAAGACGACGTCCTCCCAATACGCAGTTCTGAATAACACCATTGCTAGCATTGATGCGGCCATCACTTCGCCCGCCGGTATGATTAACTTGGTGGCCGTGGCGACTCCGCAAATCCTCGTCACCCCGGTTTCTACGGCCAAGGCGATCACGCTGGCTGGAACGACGCCTCGCGGTGCCTTGACCTTTTCCAACGTCACCGCTCCACTTCATGGTACGCTCACCGGCACGGCCCCGAATCTGATCTACACCCCGACCGCCGGATACACCGGCCCGGACCATTTCACCTTCAAGGTCTCGGATTCGCTCACCACTTCCGAATCCGGCACGATCAGCCTCATCGTGGGCACCGCCGGCACCGGCCTGAAGGGCGAGTATTTTGACAACACCAATTTCACCAACCTGAAACTCACCCGCACCGATGCGCAGTTGAATTTCGACTGGGGCACAGGCTCGCCGGATGCATCGGTCGGCGCGGATACTTTCAGCGTGCGCTGGAGCGGCCAGTTGCTCGTTCCGGAAACCGGGAGTTACACGTTCTCGACGCTCAATAGCGACGGTGCCCGCTTGTTCATCAATGGCGTTCCCGTGATCAATGACTACGTGGATCAGACGACGAGTTGGAATGACGGCTCGCCCATCAGCCTGACGGCGGGCCAACGGGTGGAGCTGCAAATGGAGTATTATGAAAATACCGGTTCTGCAGTCGCGAAGCTCAAGTGGCGCGGTCCGACATTGGCCGGAATCAATGGCTCGATCATCGGCAAAGAGTGGCTATACAACGGCACTGGCATCAGTAATCGCATGGCCTACGCTCACGCGCAGACCTTGAGCCTGATCCAGAATAACCCGCAAGCAGTCACTCTCACCGGCAGCGGCGCCGGTCTGACACCACTGGTTTATTCGATCATCAACCCGCCCGCTAACGGCACCCTCACTGGAGTCGCGCCCAACCTGACTTACACCCCGGCGGCCAATTTCAGCGGCTCGGACAGCTTCACCTTCCTCGTCAACAACGGTTTCAGCAACTCCGACCCGGCCACCGTTTCCATCGCTGTTTTGGGGGGCACGCCGACGTCGTATTTCTGGACCAATGCGGTGGCCGGCGCGTGGAGCGATGCCTTCTGGTCCAACGCAGCGGGTGGCGCAGTCACGCCTGTCGCCGCCGGAAATTCATCCTACAGCCTGAATTTCAACAAGCCGGGCACCTACACCACGACCCAGGATTTGAATAACAATTTTGCATTCAACCAACTCAACCTGGCTGGCACGGTGACCTTTGACGGCAGCAACAGTTTGTCGTCTGCGGCCAACGGCACCATCCTGCCACAGATCAATCAGAACAGCGCCAGCGCGGTGGTCATCAACACGCCCGTCAATCTGGCCGCGACGACCTCCTTCGGCGGCGTTGGCGGTGGATCCATCGCCATGACTGGCGTGATCTCGGGCACGGGCGGAGTGAACAAGAACACCCCCGGCACGCTGCAGATTTATGGTCTAACCCCAAACCCTTACAGCGGCGGCACCATCGTCAATGCCGGCACGCTGTATTTGGGAGCTTTTATCAATGGAAGCAGCCCGCACTGCGTCAATCCCGTGGGAACAGGATCGGTCACGCTCAACAGCGGTGGCACCATCGAGTTCGACCGAGTCACCACGAACAACGCCCTGATCGCGAACGGTGGCACGCTTTACACCCTCAACGGTTGGGGGGCGACTTGGAGCGGTGCGATTACCCTCAATGGCAGCATCACGGCCAATGCCCCTAATACATTGACTTGCAGTGGCGCCATCGGTGGTGCCGGTGGATTTTACAAGGTGGGTAGGGGGCCGCTGATTCTCACAGGAACCAACGATTTCACCGGTGCGAACCGCATCACCGCCGGAACTTTGCAATGCAACTCCGCCTCCTCCCTTGGCACCGGCACGCTCGACATCACCCTCGGAGCGAAGGTGAATTTGAAT
>JBEGUC010000082.1:0-9569 GCA_041179105.1 Verrucomicrobiota bacterium
TCGGCGAGTGAGACGTCCGTGCGGCGGTCGCCGGTGGTTTTGATGACTTTGCGGATGATTTTCCGGTCGGGAAATGCTGCGGCCAAGGCAGCCTCGGTGGCGGTGGCTTGGACGAGCGCCAGATCGCTACCCCGGGTGCCGACGATGATGGGGGGAGGGGATTCGTCTGTCATTTGGAGTGCGTGAAATCTGTGGAAGCGGATTCCTTTCCATGGCCACCGATGACTTCAGGCGCAAGTCCAAGATTACGAATCGACCGATTAATCCTCCGGCTTCCTCTCCGGGATCTTGCCGCCTCACCTCGGAGCGATTTGAAAAGGGTTTCGGTGAATTTTTTTAAGCGCTAACGATTCTTTCCTCCAATCGATCGGCCTTGCATCGGGCGGATGCGGGTGGTTCGATGCTCGGACATGGCCAGTATCCACCTTCCTGATCGCTGCGGCGTGATGCTTTTGCCCGACTGCACGCTGTTCCCGCACGGGGGGCTGCCGCTTTACATTTTCGAGCCGCGTTACCGGAAAATGTTGGAGGACGCGCTGGAGGGGGATTGTTTTTTCGCGGTCGCGCGCCTGCTGGGAGAGGAGGATGGCGACCCTGCGGATTTCGTGGCTCCGGTGGGTACCATCGGTCTGGTGCGGGCGTCGCGCGAACAGGACGACGGCACCTCGCAATTGTTGATCCACGGGGTGATGCGGGTGCGCTTCACGGAGTGGCATGACGGCCATGATTATCCGTTCGCGAGCATCGAGCCGCTGCTTTCGGTTTTCACGCCGGAGAAACAGGCGGCTGCGGCGATGATGACCTTGCGCGGAGCGGTGGAGGACGCGGTGCGGCCGCTGCCGGAAGAGGTGCAGAACGGGATTTTAGCGCTGCTTGACCGGGCGGACGAGCCCGCGCTGATGACGGACATCATTTGCCAACAGTTCATTCATGAGGCCGACCTGCGGCAAAAACTGTTGCAAATGGCGTCGGTGGGCGACCGGATTCCGGTGATCTGCGATTACCTGAGCAAGGCGATTCTAGTATCCGAGGACTGATTTTTAGGAGAATATCCCGATGATGTGCTCACGGGGCTTCGGTGGGCTGCCAGGATGCATCGGGATCGAAGAGTTCCATTTTCTGGAATGCTTCGAGAGTCTCGGGGCCGAGATCTTTTTCATAGACGATTCCCGTGTGGCTGACGATGAAGCTCTTCACGCCTGTGACCTGATATTCGGCCGGTGCGGCGGCAAGCGCAAAGCCGCCGATCATGGCCCCCTTGATGACGAAATCGAGTTGGCCGAGCGGCGCGGTTGAACCTTGTCCCTTGAGCACCTTGAAATAGTAGCCGTGATAGGGTTGGGGTTTGTTTTTCTCGGTGTAGCCCTGCTCTAGAGCTTTGGCGATTTCCTCCCCGACCGGGCCTTCCCATGTGCCATCGGCATTCTTCCAGGCAAGACCGTCTTGTTTTCCCGGTGTGCTGATGATGCGCTGGGCATACTGGTGGACGAGGGAATCATCATGTTTGGTCGATGCGTATTCATGCTGTGCCTCGACGAAACCGTGACAGATGGTGATGGCGTCCAGCTCGTTGCTGCCGATGCGGCGGTTGAGGATCTCGGCGTGCCCAGTTTCGGTATCGAAGGACCATTTCCCGTCTTTTTTGATGATTGGAATGGGGAGGGGATAGGCGTCTTCGCCGACGGCGAGGATGGCTTGATTCGGGTTTTCGGAATCGATTTCGATCGTCTGCTTTTCCTTTGCCTTGGCGGCGAAAGTGAGTGCTCGCTCCTTGTCCATCACGGGATCTTCCGAGCTGATAAGGTCTTCGCTATCCGGGCCGAGAATTTCCTTCAGGGCGGGCACTTGAAAGGTGGTGAGCGCCTCCAGGAGACTTGCGGCGGCGAGTTCCGGGGTCTCGAACTGTTTTTGCGTGGGCGGTGCCGCAACTTCTGGTGCCGCCTGCGAAATGATGCAGAGAAGGCTGGAGGTGAGGAGCGCCGGGATTGAATGATACGACGTTTTCATGATGATAAATTTGTTTTTGATGAGGTGTTTCTAATGGATTACTTGGATGTTTTTATCGGCCTCTTCCTCCTCCGCCGCCGCTACGACCGCCGCCGCCGCCGCCACTGCGACCGCCGCCGCCACCACCGGAGCTTCTCATGCTGCTGCTTCCCCGGGAGCTGCTGGCTCGTGCGGAATTTCCACTGTGGCTACTGCCACTAAAGGCACTCCTGCTGGCGCTTGAGCCGGATGACACGCTGCGGCCACCGATGCTGCTGCTGCTCGGACGACTGCTGGGTTGTGTGCTGGGACGGCTGCTTGGACGAGTGGCGGCACTGCCCGGACCTCCGGGTTTGCCTGCACCACCAACGCCACCTGCTCCGCCCGCACTTCCCGGTTTGCCAGCGCCACCAGCGCCACCAGCTCCTCCGATGCCTCCGGGTTTGCCTGCTCCACCAACGCCACCGGGTTTGCCAGCACCGCCGACGCCACCAGCTCCTCCGATCCCGCCGGGTTTGCCAGCACCGCCAACGCCACCAGCTCCTCCGACACCACCGACACCACCGACACCACCGACACCACCGACACCACCGACACCACCGACACCACCGACACCACCGACACCACCGACACCACCGGGTCTTCCCGCACCGCCGACACCACCGACACCGCCGGGGCGTGTTCCACCACCGACTCCATTGATGCCGCCGCGTCCGTAGGGCGTGCCACCGCGATGGGCGGCCTGGTGCGTCCATTTGCCGCTGATGTTGTTCACGTTGCCGGAATTCCGGATGTAGTTATTGTTGACGTTGATATCGACGTCGCCGCCGTGCCAGCCACAGTTGTAACCCCAGCCGTTCCCCCATGCTGCCCCCAAGGCGATTCCCAAGCCAAAAGCGAGTCCCGTTCCCGACACATAACCCGGATAGATATAAGATGGATAGGGGTAAACCGGTGGTCCATAAACCACGACGGGATCGTATGAGGGGACGTAAATCACCTTTGGGTTGGCCTGCTGGATGACGATCACTTCCTGGCCGCCTTCGATGACTTCGGTTCCGACGGTTTGTTGGGTGTTGCTCACCAGCACATTCGTTCCCTGCGCCTTGGTGCGCATGCGCTGGACTGCGGCCATGACGTCTTCTGGCTGCGCCAAAAATGCGTTTCCCAATTCCGTGGTCCATTGAATGTTGCCGGCAAGGCGCTCGATCACATCGGGCACCGCGACCATGGATTGGATGCTGGGATCCCAAGGCTGCTTCTTCACGGAGTCAGCCAGTGCCTGCTCTTTCAGTTGGGCATTTCTCCCCAGCCACTGCTGAAGTTGGATGATCTCCAGCGGATAGGTGGAGGCCACCAGTGTCTGGCTCAGCAAAGGATCGGGATAGAGTGCGATGGGCGCGACCAAGGAATCCAACTGATCATTCGGGAGTCTCCACGCCTCCTGCGGTCCGGTGTTAGTGGTGGGTGCGCTGCCATCTCCCGGTGCATTCTGGGCAATTGCGGTTGAGGCTCCCGGCGCGAGTATGGTTAGCCAAAGGATGCCGAGCGCGCGGCGGAAAGGTTGGCTCATGTTTTTGAATCGAAAGGCTCGTGGTTTCATGATTGCTGGGAGTTTGCGGTTACGGACTTCTGCTCATCGCAGATCACAAGAATCCTGCCGAATTGGTCCGGTCGTCAAGAGTGGTTTTAAAGTGGCCTTTATCCTCCACAGGTTGCCGAATTTACCCTGGATGAAAGAAAGGCCGGAGTTTTTTCAGCATCGTCAGCATCGCTGCGGTCACTGGCACATCGGTGTAAAGAGTTCCAAGTGGCATCCACCACATCGGGTTCGCATCTCGGATGGAGGCGAGGTTTTACCGCCCAACCGAGAGGCCACGGCAGTGGGCGCGGCGAATATCCGCCTTCGAGCCGTTTTACTACTTCTTCTTCTTCGCACCCAGCGCGGCGGTCGCCTCCACCACGTATCCTCGGTCTTCCTTGCTCAGGTTTAGGAATTCTAGATCGCTCATCCGCCCGTTTTCTAGGCGGATGCGCACCAGCCCCACGCCGGGATCGAAGAGAGCTAGCCTGCCCTTGAAGGATTTCGTCCGGTCTGCGTTGTGGTAGTCACGCAACTCCCCGTAGGGCAGTTCCGAGAGTCCGTCCGTCTTGGGCTTATCCGCCTCCGATCCGTTCGCACCTTGGAGCCTCAGATTCGGCGTCGAGTAGCTGTAGAGGAAAGCCACCGCTGCCGTGGTGTGGTTGCGGATGTTTCTGCGGTAGTAAGAATAGTCCGCGTAGTCGCGCCCCGGCAGGATCACATACGAATCGCTACCATGGCACCGAGCCATGTTGATCCACGCCTTGTAATAGTCGCCGACCTTTTTTCTCAGTTTCTTGTCCTCGGAAGCGTAAGTCCCTGCCCAGCCCCACGTCAGGCCCATCAGCGCGCAGGCATGGCCGTCGGGCATGTCCTTGTAGGCTGCATCGATGTTGGAAAGGTGCAGCTTCATCATTTTCGCGGATTCCTTCCGCTCCGGGGAAAGCAGGTAAACCAGATGCCCGAGACCCGATTTGTGGGAACCGCCGTTACCAGTGTCTGCCTTCCATTGCTCCCAATCCACTGGCCCGTTGTTCAGCGTGAACTCTCCCCCGTAAGCCACTCTGCCCGCCGCCGTCGTGCCGTGGTCTAGGAAATTGAAGCTTCTCTCCACCGTCTCCGCGTCCACCTCGATCCCGCATTTCTTGCCAAGCTGCCATGTCATCAGCGCCAAGCACGTTGGCCACTGCATCGGCCCGTAACCGCCGCCGCCCCGGCTGAGGACTTCCGTATAATTTTCATGGCCGAAGCCACCCGCGTAGAGCGCTTGGTGCTTGTTAAGTAGCGCCTGGTCGATCCCCTTGATTTCCTCCGACTTCCAGTGCTGAATGCTCCCCTTCCACTGCGCCTCGTTAAGAAGCGCTATCGTGGACTTCAGTGTTTTCAGCACCGAGCGATCGCCCGTCCGCAGATAGTATTCCGAAAGCGCGATGCCTTGGAAGCCGAGGTGCCATGACCACGTTCTCGAGTCGTGGGGTGTATTCCACTCCAGTGCCATCTTCTTGCCCTCACGGAGCACCTTGCTCTCATCGGAAGCCAGCATCGCGAGAATTGCCACGCAGCGCCCCTGCGAATCGATACCGCCCGGATGGTCGATGAGGTATTTGTAGGCGCGTTCTTTCAGGATCTTCGTCTTCGCGCAGTCCACCGGGAATGTATTGGAAAAGCATCCCAGCTTCTCCAGCTGCACGTCCATCTCAAGGTTTTCCCCGCCGCGTTTCACCATGAGCTTCAGCACGCCCTCAGCGCCCTCGCTATCTTCGATCGCCAGCCCCAGATCCTGAATCGGTCCCTCGATCCCGTGATATCCTCCTCCGAAAGTGTGCGCCGAAAACTTTTTCCCGTTCGCTCCGTAAACCTCGTCGCCGATTTCCAGCACGCCCTTGGCCGGGGACTTGGCGAAAACGTATTTCACCATATAGGAGCGCTCCTTGAGGATGCCCCGAGCACCCGTCGGCCCCATGTTCACTAGGAAACCCGGCACCTCCGCATCCGGCCCCTCCGTGCATGGCTGTTCCCAGCGGCTTTGGTTCCCTGCATCCATGAGGGCAAGCGCTTGGCGGGAAACGCCCAAGAAAACGGTCGCAAGCGCGGACGCAGCCGCAGCAGGGAAAAGTCGGGAATAGCTTTTTTTCATCGGATTTTCGCTCTCTCATGGGCAGCTGTTTATCTACTCGCGCGCGAAATATGGTCCAGCTTATTTCAAACCCGCTCGGCCCGCCATCCCCGAGGGCAAACGCATTTGATGTTGTGAGGATTTTTTCGAGGTGTTTCGCCTGACTTCGAAAAATTGGAAGAATCCCGTTTTCCAGGTTGCGGCGGTGTTTCCACTCCCTAGTCTGCGGAAAAGCATTTCCCCATGGCCAATCCTATCGCCCGCCCTCTCAACAAACGCGTGCTCCTCATGGGCACCTGCCTTTGCGATGCATTTTATGACGACACGGCCAAGGCAACTGTCGAGGTCCTCGAACACCTGGGCGTAACCGTCGAGTTTCCCGACAACCAGACCTGTTGTGGCCAGCCTGCCTTTAACTCCGGCGACTGGACTGCATCACGCAAAGTCGCCCGCCACACCGCCAGTGTTTTTGCTGGCGAGCTGCCCGTCATCGTCCCATCCGGCTCCTGCGCTGCGATGAATTTTCACGGCAATCTGCTTCAGTTCGAGGAGAATCCGGACCCCGCCATCGACTCACTGGCTAAGCGCACTTGGGAAGTCATGGATTTCATTTATAACGGCTTGGGCGTCAAAACCTGGCCCGGAAAATTTGATAAACCCACCCGTCTCGCCTTCCACCGTTCCTGCCACGCGCGCGGCACCGGCACGGGCGAGGCCGTCCGCAGCCTGCTTGCCACCATCGAAAAAGCCGAGGTCGTGCCCTTCGGTGAGGCCGAGCAATGTTGCGGATTCGGCGGCACCTTCTCCGTCACCTTCCCACACATTTCTGGGCGGATGGGGAACCTCAAACTCGACAGAATTCTCGACATCCAGCCAGATTTGCTCGTCGGCATCGACATGTCCTGCCTCATGCATCTCAGCGGCCTCGCCCAGACCCAAGGCCGCCCGATCAAGCACCTCCACGCCATCCAAGTCCTCCGCGACACACTCCCATGATTGGCAACCAACTCATCGACGAATACGCCCGTAATATCTCTGACGAAAAGCAGCACTCTGTCATCAGCGGGGCAGCCGCAGGCACAGAGAAGCGCTATCAAGTGCTCCACAAAGACTATCCAGATCCCGACGCGATCCGGAAACTCGCAGCTTCCATCAAGGACCACACGCTCCACCACCTCGGCGACTACCTGGCCAAGGCGGAGGAAGCGCTCACCACTCGCGGAGTCAAAGTTCATTTCGCCTCGAGCGACGAGGATGCGCGTCAGACGATTTTATCCATCCTGCAAGGTCACGGCGTCACCCAGCTGACCAAGTCCAAATCGATGGCGGCTGAGGAAATCCACCTCAATCCGTTCTTGATCGAAAACGGCGTTGAGTGCCTGGAGTCTGACCTCGGCGAGTTCATCATCCAGCTCGACGACGACGAGCCCTCGCACATCGTCAAACCGATCATCCACAAAAACCGCCGGGAGATTGCCGAGACATTTCTCCGCGAAGGCATCGCCGCCGATTATAACGACGATCCAGAAACCATCACTCGCCGCGCCCGCGTCCATCTGCGGGAGAAATACATGAAGGCGCAAGCTGGCATCACTGGAGGTAATTTCGTTTGTGCAGACACTGGCCGCGTCGCCCTCGTTACGAACGAAGGCAACTCCCGCTTTGGGATGGCGCCCGTGGGCGTGCATATCGCGCTCATCGGCATCGAGAAAATCATCCCGCAGGAAAAGGATCTCGCCGTTTTCCTCAATTTACTCGGTCGCTCGGCCACCGGCCAGCAACTCACCGTTTACACTGAGTTCATCAACGGCCCGAAATCCACCAACCAGCCCGACGGCCCGGAGCACATGCACGTCGTCTTTTTGGATAACGGCCGCACCGACGTACTCGCCTCAAACTGCAAGGAAATCCTCCGTTGCATCCGTTGCGGTGCCTGTCAAAACGTCTGCCCGGTCTATCGACAAGCATCCGGCCATGCCTATCGCTCCACCTACGGCGGCCCCGTCGGCGCAGTATTATCACCCATCCTTTTCGGAAGCCGCTTCCCCGAGCTTGCGGATCTCCCGAAAGCTTCCTCACTCTGTGGTGCCTGCAACGAAGTCTGCCCGGTGGACATCCCCATTCCGGACTTATTGCTGCGCCTACGGGATAAAGCGCACCGCGAGCACATCCATTCGCCGGCCGCCATTCCCATGTCGCCCTTCGCCACCCTCGCCACTTCGCCTTCCCTCTGGCGCACCGCCATGACCATGTCCAAGGCCATGAATCACCTGCCCATCCAAGTCGCCCCGATCAAGCCGCTCCAAGATTGGCTCGGCCAGCGCACCTTGCCCGAATCCCACGGCGGCGATTTCAGAAAGTGGTATAAAGAGCGCAAGAAAGAGTAGCGCCTAGCTGCCGGTCCCAAAAAATAGCGGTATCATCGCCATTTAACCAAGATCTTCGGTGGCGAGTTGGCTGAGTTCTTCCTTGGTCCACTCACGTTTACGCATGCAGAGCCGGACGGCGTGCTTGCGAATGGCCTTTTCGAATAAATTTCGCATGTGGCGTCCGTTTCCGAAGCCTCGTCCTGCGGCTTTAAGTTCGGCGGCGACTCGGGTTTCAAGTGCAGTTTCCGCTTCAGGCGCGAGAGTGTATTGGTTTTTCTCACAGAAACCTTTGAAAATTGTTATCAACTCGGGTGCGGTATAATCCTCGAAATTCAGGTGAATCGTAAAACGCGATAACAATCCGGGATTGGTGTCGATGAAGCGTTTCATATCATCCGGATAACCGGCGACGATCACGATCAACCGCTCGCGGAAGTCCTCCATGCGCTTCACCAGTGTATCGATGGCCTCACGGCCGAAATCATTTTCTCTGCCTGAGACGAGGGCATAAGCTTCGTCCACGAACAGCACGCCGTCGAGAGACTGGTTCACCAGATCGTCAGTCTTCTTCGCCGTGTGGCCGACGTATTGGCCAACGAGGCCGAGCCGGTCAGTCTCGACAAGGTGACCGTTTTCCAAGACACCAAGTGCGGAAAAAACTCGCGAAACAATCCGGGCGACTGTGGTTTTACCCGTGCCGGGATTCCCGGAAAACACCATGTGTAAAGACATCGCAGCGCCTTTTAGATCGTGCTGCTCGCGTGCCTTATTGATTTCTAGAAAACGGACGAGGCTTTCAATTTCGCCTTTAACGTTGGCGAGTCCGGCCAGTTTGTTTAACTCGGCGAGGCAAGTTTCCAAGTTTTCCTTCGGCATTTTAGCCGGAGTTGGCTTGGCCGGTTCCTCTTCGCCGGATTCCAAGCGCGTCAGAATTTGCTGCGCACGAGCAGTGTCGCCGCTGAGGAGTTGATAGGTAAGATTGGTGAGAAATAGCCGTTCGTCGGAATGGATCGAGCCATCGGCTAACACCATCCCGGCCGCGACGCGAAACAACTGTTCTCCCCACGCTGCGTGTTGTTTTCCAAACCGCAGCGCGGATAAATCATAACCTGGTTGCGCGAACACGCGGGCTTCCAACAGCCGTTCATGCGCGGCGGACCACTCGATTTTCCGTGCTACGACGGCGGCGAATTCCTTTTCCGCGTGGTTTGTCTCACCGTCGATCCGGGCGGTTAGGAAAAGCACGAGCTTGAGTTCGTAGTCGAGTTCTAGCGCTTCGCAGCCATGTTCGGCTATCAGAAATTTTCGAAGTGCGGGAACTCCTGCACAAGATCGTTCGGCGAGGCTGTCTATCATGTTAATGTAGGGAATGAAGAGCAGGCAGGAATACCTACATCACTTCGGCGGGGATGGCGTTAGGCCCGCGCTCGAACGAGGTCCGGTGGACAGTTTCTGCGTGGAGTGAGGCTATGATGAGTTCCATCACCGCTTCCGCCACTTCCGGTCGGCCGCAGGT
>JBEGUC010000083.1:0-9379 GCA_041179105.1 Verrucomicrobiota bacterium
CCATGACACCGAAGCCTTCGAAAGTCTCAACGCCAGCTTCCACCACCACAGCGCTAAACCCTGCGCCGCCCTGCGCCTCCTCAAAACTCCCCCGCCGCAAATCAATTAACCAGACAACTGCCCTGGTGTCAACTTGACACGCCCCCCTAAATCCTTGATTTCGTGGTCGCAGCCGCTGTAACTCATTGGCAGTTCCAGAGATTTCCCCACCCGCGTGGGGATGGCCCGGCGGCATTCGCGAAGGATGAAGCTTCGTTGTTGATTTCCCCACCCGCGTGGGGATGGCCCGTTCCGAGACGGTGCCGCCGGCGTGGGTCTACGGATTTCCCCACCCGCGTGGGGATGGCCCGCAAAAGAACTTCATGGACGCCGTCCGCAAAATGATTTCCCCACCCGCGTGGGGATGGCCCGGATGGAGAGAGATTTTCCTGCTCCAAATGCTCGATTTCCCCACCCGCGTGGGGATGGCCCGCGGGTGATTCCGTCCATGAGGTTGAGTCGTGGGATTTCCCCACCCGCGTGGGGATGGCCCGCGAGTAGCTATTTTCACGCTGGAACTCGGGACGATTTCCCCACCCGCGTGGGGATGGCCCGGGTGATTCCGTGTTCGTCGTGCATGTGTCGCCGATTTCCCCACCCGCGTGGGGATGGCCCGAAATGAGATAGCGAGTATCCTGCGAACTCCCCGATTTCCCCACCCGCGTGGGGATGGCCCGCTCGCAAGTCAATTTGGGATCGGGAAGTAAGAGATTTCCCCACCCGCGTGGGGATGGCCCGCCGCCTTGGTGCAAATCCTGAAAGACCGCTGGGATTTCCCCACCCGCGTGGGGATGGCCCGCCGCCAAACAACAAATTTCCACGGATGGCCAGGATTTCCCCACCCGCGTGGGGATGGCCCGCCGACTTATGATGATGCTCTTATCATCCGCCCGATTTCCCCACCCGCGTGGGGATGGCCCGGATTCCAGAAATGGCAGGCCGCGCTCATGGAGGATTTCCCCACCCGCGTGGGGATGGCCCGCGCAGAGGAGCGCAAGACGGCGGCGGGGGCGGGATTTCCCCACCCGCGTGGGGATGGCCCGGCGCGAGTGGAACGAATGATCGCTATTCGCAATGATTTCCCCCGTAAATGCAGCGATTCAGTGATGAACTTAGTGGTCCGTAAAGTTGAGTATGGCGAATCCAGCGCGTGTCCAAAAATCTTGGGGAGCACGCGCGCCCTCGCGTGTTCTCCCCATGGATGCTTCGCCGCCTTCCCATCCGTCATTTGAAATCTGACAGACCACTAATTTTAGTTTTCCTGAAGTTAAAAAGTGGCCCGCTCACCAAATTTAAATTAACAAAAAGGGAGCCTTTCGGCTCCCTAAGTTGTTCATTTTAAAAATGGTGGGTAGAGATGGATTCGAACCAACGTAAGCTTACGCTAGCAGATTTACAGTCTGCCCCCTTTAGCCACTCGGGCATCTACCCATTCCGCTTGCGCGGGGCGGATGTATGAGGAGCGATGCTGGATCTGACAAGAGGAATTTTACAATGAGAGGACATTTTCTCAGAATTTCCGGGATTGCACCGCCAGCACTCCCCTTTCAAGCCCTCATCGCCGTGGCGGATTTCCGCAACTCCATCACCGTGAGCGGCGGGAGGTTGAGCAGGCAGAGGTCGCTGCGAGAGAGATCGAAAAGTTCGTGTTCGGAGATTTGCAGCGAGAACTGGTAGGTAATGAATACGCTGTCCGGGCCCATCGCCAGCGAGATGTTGGCGAGCAATTTCTCGCGCAATTCGCGCTCCATGATGGTGAACGGAATCCCTGAGACGATGTAGTCGGGATTGGAAATACCCATGCTTGTCAGGGTTTCCACCAGGTGCAAGGCGTCCGTGTGCATCACCGTCACTCGGTCGTCGTGGGCGAATTGCTTTTCCAAGTGCGCGGCGAAATGCTCGTCCAGCTCGATGAGCACGAGCCGTGACTCCGCATTCATCCGACGGACGATCTGGCGGGTGTGGCAGCCCTCGCCGGGACCGAGCTCGATGACCACCCGCGGCTTGGAGAAATCAATACGCCGCGCGGTTTTCCGGGTCAGAAATCCGGAACTTGGGACGAGGTAGCCGACGCGGATCGGGTTCGCTAAGACGCGCTTGAAGAAAAGGAGGCTCATAAGAAGGTGATGCGGGAGTAAAGCCGCGAGCGGGCCGCTGGTCTAGCACGAGATTTAAGCGCGAGCCGCCCGCCACCGCGTGAAGGTCGGCGCGGGGATTTTTCATGAAAAACCAGGCCCTCAAAAAATTTCTCAAATTTTCTGAGGGGGCCCCGCTATTTGTCCCACCCCCTGTGTTTGAATGGAGGCGCTATGAACAACGCCCAAACTGAAATCGTCCTCGACCGCTCCGGCTCGATGCAAGCGATGGTCGAGCCCGCCAGCGTCCACGATGCCGCCGCTCCGCTGGAATCCCTGCGTGAGGAGGAAGAACGCAAGGCCGGGAAATAATTTCGCCCCCGCGAAAGTTCCCCGCGTCGCGCGAGCTGGTGGATTGCACCCCGGCCTTTGCTCATGTCAACGCGGCGCGGGGATCATTTTTGCTAAATTAGGGGCTCGCTCTGGCGTTGCCGTTTTTCGAAAAGCACGGTCTCGCGATAGCCCGCCGCCTTGGCAATTTCGATGGCTTTCGGGAAATCCCGGGCGACCTCGCCGGGCGCGTGCGCGTCTGAGGAAATCACTAGGCCGATGCCGGCGGAGCACGCGAGTTCCAGAAAGCGGGGCGTAGGATAAGCTTCGCCACATGGCTTGTGCCAGCCGGCGGTGTTGATTTCGATGACGCTGCCAGCCGCAGCGATCGCATCGATGACCGGCTCGTAAAAGCGGTCGAGATCGCCGGTGGGGACATGGGCGAATTTTTTCACCAGATCCGGATGCGCGAGAATATCGAAGAGGCCGCTGTCCGCCATTTTCGCATAAGTTTCCCAATAATGCGTCCAGACGGCATCCACATCGCTCGCGGCCCAACGGCCGAGCCACTTCGGGTTGTCGAAATCCCAGTCGCCAAGGTAATGAACGGAGCCGATCAAATAATCCCAATCGTGGCGGGAAGCGAGCTCGGCGATCCATGGTTGGCAGCCCGCCAGCCAGTCGCATTCCAAGCCGGCACGGATGGGGATGCGGCCTGCGGCTTGGACTCGGGCGCGCTCGATCCAGCGGAAATAGGCGGGAAGTTCTGCCACAGTCATCCGCCAGTCATCGAAGGGTTCGGGAATTTGGGGGGCGTGGTCGGAGATTCCATATTCGGTGAGCCCTGCCGCGATGGCGACTTCCACGAAGGCTTCCGGCACGCCTTCGGCGTGGCGGCAGAGCGGAGTATGAGTGTGATAATCAGCGGGCACTTGCGTATTTGGAATGAATCGGGTTGAACGGATGACAAAAGCCATACTAGAGTCAGCGCACGCTGCAAACGCGAGATTTTCCATGTCCGATTTCCCCACCGAGTCCATTCCAGGTAATGCGGTCACCCGTTACCTCCTCGATCAACTTCGCCGCCACCCGAAACGGGTGGTTTTCACCGAGGGGGAGGACATCCGCGTCATCCGCGCCGCCGCCCGGCTGGTGGCGGAAGAAGTCGTCGCACCGATCCTGCTGGGCAACCGCGAACGCATCCGCACGCTGGCTGCGGAGCATTCCGTTTCGCTGAAATTCGTCCACATCATCGATCCGCCGCTCGCCTCGGACTTCGGATTATTCTGTAAACGAGTCGAAAACATGGCGCGCTACCGGACCATGCAAATCGGCGATCCGGCGGAAATCGTCGCCCGCCCGCATTATTTCGGCGCGCTGATGGTCCAATACGGCCAGGCGGACGCGCTCGTCGGCGGGAACCAAGCACTTCCGGCGGCGTATTTCCGCGCGCTGCTCCACACGATCAAGCCGCTGCCGAACGTCCCCAAAATTTTTGGTGTGACGATTTTGACCGGCGACCACCTCAAGAATCTGGGTGGAAGTGGGATCTTATTTCTCGCGGATTGCGGGCTGAACCCCAATCCCAACGTGCCTGAACTGGCGGCAATGGCTTTAGAAACCGGCAAGCTGGCACGCCATTTCCTCGGTCGGAAAGCATTCGTGGCCATGCTCAGCCACTCGACGAAAGGCTCCGCCAATACGCCGGACGCCCAACGGATGGCCGCAGCGGCCGCGCTGGCACGGGATGAAGCCTTGAAGCAATTCCTCGACATCGCCATTGAAGGCGAGCTCCAAGCGGATGTCGCACTCGACCCCGAAGCCGCAGAAACCAAGCTTCCTGCTGCGGAGGTGCGCCCGACGGCGGACGTGTTGGTTTTCCCAAATTTGGACGCCGCCCATATTTCACTGAAGCTGCTCCAGCACATCGCCGGTGCGCAAAACTACGGCCAGCTCATTCTCGGCCTGTCCCGCCCGGCGGCGCAAGTGCCGCGGACGGCGACGGTGGAGACGATTTTCGGCACCGCCGCGGCCATCGCCGTCGAGGCCATCAAGTTTCACCAGCTTTACCCCGACGGGGAAATCTGAGAATACCGCAGATCCAATCAAGCGGGGTTTTGAGAAAACCCGGCCGATAGCTTCGTTAGGTTGACGTCATTGCATGGATGCGTTACTTGTCCGGCGTGATTATCATTCGGAGTTTATTGATCCTCTTCATCGCCTGCTTGGGCTTGGCAAACGCCCAACTCTCAACATCCCTGAAACTCTCGAAAAAGCAATATCTGGCCGGCGAACCCGTCATTGCCGTCGTCACCATCACAAATCACGCGGGCCGCGAACTCACCTTTGCCAGTAACGGGCGCACTCAATGGCTCGATTTCATGCTGAAAGACAGTCGCGGCGAATCCGTCACGCCGAAAGGCCGCACGCTGTTTGGAAAAATGACGATTCGTGCGGGAGAATCACTAGCGCGCGAAGTCGATCTGGCCCAACATTTCCAACTGAGCGAACCAGGAAATTTCTCAGTCGGAGCGCTGGTCCACATGCCCGACAGCATGGTCGAAGGCGCGTCCACCGGTCGGGAATTATTCACACAAAGTCCCGGAGTGCCTTACTGGTCGCAAAAAGTCGGCATCCCCGGCAGTGCCGGCATGACTCGGGAATTCCGCCTCCTCAATTTCAGCGGTGACCAAAAAGCCCAAATCTACGCGAAGATCATCGATGGCCGGACTGGTCAAAATGTCAGAACCTTCCTTCTCGGCGACGTCCTCATGCTTCGGAAACCCCTCGCCACCGTGGATCGCCAACAACGCATGCATGTGATGTTTCTCGCCACGCCGACGATGTGGGTCCACTACCAAATCGATACCGACGGCAAGGTCGTCGAGCGCCAGATCCATCAGCGCGGCAGCCAGGGCGACCCGCAATTACTGACCTTCGCGGATGGGACTGTCCGTGTCGCCAACAGCATTCCCTACGACCCAAAAGCCGCCACCGAGGCTAAGGCAAAAACCCGCAAGGCATCGGATCGCCCGCCCGGCGGCTATTAATCACCCTTACTTAGTTTCAGTGAATTTGAAAAGGATCAGAAATTGACTTTACAATTTTAAAAAGTTATCAACATATCCTAATTGTTTTACGAACTTAACTTTTCATCCCATGAAAACCATTATTCGATTTCTCGCACTGACGAGCATCCTCGCCCTCGGTAGCGCGGCGAGCGCGGCGAATTTCCGCACCGTCGTAATCGACGCCGGCCACGGCGGTCACGACAACGGCGGCCAGTGGGGCCGAGTTTATGAAAAACACCTCGCCCTCGACACGGCTGCACGGTTGGAAACCAAGCTTAAAAGTCTGGGCTATCAGACAGTGATGACCCGCCGGAGCGATTATTTTATCTCTCTACCCCAGCGCGTCAGCACGGCCAACCGCTACAAGAACGGGATTTTCGTGAGCATCCACTACAACTACACTTGGAAGCAACACGTCAGCGGACTGGAAACATTCTACTCCAACGAGGAGAGCAAGCGACTCGCCCAACTCGTCCAAAGCAGCCTGATCCGCCGCACGCGGACGGTCGATCGCAGCGCGAAATACGCGCGTTTCTACGTGATCCGCAACACCAGACTGCCATCCATCCTCGTCGAAGGCGGCTTCGTCAGCAACGCCGCAGAACGCGACCGCATGAAGTCCGGCTGGTTCCGCGAATCGATCGCTCAAGGAATCGCGGACGGCATCCAGCGCTACCGCCGCGGCTATTGAAATTTGAATGCACCGCCGGGAAGGCGGTGTAAGTTTTTCCCCATGGCCGCAATCACGATTGCAGAAACACGGGCCACTGAGTCCTCCGCCATAGCCGCAGGCTGGTCCGAGGAGCAACTCCTCAATTTGGCCGGCGAGCGACTCGGACGCGCGATCGGTCGCTATTTCCCCAAGCCCGGCACCATCGTCGGCTATCTTGGAAAAGGCCACAACGCCGGAGACAGCTTGGTCGCGCTGCGGATCCTGCGCGACGAGTTCGGCTGGAAAATAGCAACCCGCAACGCTTATCCCATCGAAGAATGCGCTCCCCTCACCCGAAAAAAATGGGCGGAACTCGGCATCGCGGCCCCGTTGAATCAAGCACCCGGCTGGCGCGACCTCGCCACGCCGCTGGTCTTGTTGGACGGGCTTCTCGGCAGCGGCACGAGCGGGGCGTCGCGCGCTCCACTCGTCCACCTCGCCGAGGAAATGGCGACGCTCCGGCAGTATGCAGGAGCTCGCGTCGCAGCCGTCGATTTGCCCTCGGGAATCGATCCGGATTCTGGGCAGATTTCGCAAAATACCGTCATCGCGGATATCACGTTCATGATCGGCAACGCCAAACGCGGACTGCTTTACGCCCACGCTGCGGCAGCCACCGGAGCGCTCGCCTTGGTGACTGTGGAGCCGCTCACCTTCACCCGAACGGGCGACTTTGAACTCATTTCCCCTCAAACGCTCGATGGCGGGAAGTTGCCGCGGCCATTCGATTTTCACAAAGGCGAGGCCGGACGAGTGGCCATTCTGGCGGGTTCCGAAGCCTACACCGGAGCCGCAGTCCTCGCCGCCACGGGAGCACTACGCGGTGGCGGCGGGTTGGTCACCCTTTTCGTTCCCAACGCCGTCCGGGACACCATCGCGGCAAAATGCCCGCCTGAAATCATCGTCCGTGGCTTTCACAATCCCCGGGAGTTGCTCACACTCACCTTCGACTCCTGGGTCATCGGCTGCGGATTAGGCGAAATGGACACGCCGATGGCGGAAGGCCTGCTCGATTTAATTTCAAACTCCCCTGCCCCGGCAGTCCTCGACGCGGACGCCCTGAACCTCATCGCCAAATCCGGGAGAACTGGAATTTTCAGGGGAAACCACCTTCTCACTCCGCATCCCGGAGAATTCGCGAGACTCGCCCCGGATCTCCGCGATTTGCCGCGGGAAGAAGCCGCACGGCGATTTGCCGACCGTTTCCCCGCCACTCTTTTGTTGAAAGGCTGCCGCACCATCGTCACCCGCCAAGGCCAGCCGCTTTGGTGCAATTCCACCGGCACCCCCGGCATGGCGACCGGCGGACAAGGCGACTTGCTGGCCGGCGTGATCGCTGCCCGCGTGGCCATCGGCGACTCCCCCGTGGACGCGGCAGCGCTCGGCGCGTGGCTCTGCGGGCGCGCCGCCGAAGTCGCCATCAACCAAGAATACCTGTCCGAGGAATCACTCGCGCCAAGCGATGTTCTTCATTTCCTCGGAGCCGCGTTCCGGGATTGGAAATCCTCCCGCCGCTAGGAAATCCCGCAGTCCGAAATTTCCTCCGCCTCGTCCTTGGCGAGAATCCGATCAATCAGAAACGGCCCAAACGGCAGCAGCGAAGCCACGAAGGCGAGCACCGATTTCCCAAACGACAGCCGCCCGTTCACCAGCGCCATCAAAATCGCCAGGCAATAGACCACGAACAAAACCCCATGAATCCATCCGGGCCATTTCACGGCGGTCTCGATGCCTGCCAAATACTTCAGCGGCATGGCCACCCCCATCAGCAGAATGAACGAAACGCCTTCGAGCGCACCGCAAATTCTCACCCGCCCCACTGAGCTTTTCCAATTCGGCATATTCAAAAAAAACCATGGTCTTCGCGTGGAAAACCATGGGTAACTAAGTTTAAAGGGGCTGCAATCAGTTGACAGCCACGGCCGAAGTGCCGGTCTCACCCGTGCGGATGCGGATCGCCTCTTCGACGTTGGAAATGAAAACCTTGCCGTCACCAATCTTACCGGTGTTCGCGCTCTTCACGATGGCTGCAGCCACGCCGTCTGCCTGTGCGTCGTCCACCACGATTTCGATTTTCACTTTCGGCAAGAAATCCACGGTGTATTCGGAACCACGGTAGATTTCCGTATGGCCCTTTTGACGACCGAAGCCCTTGACCTCGGTCACTGTCATACCTTGCACACCCACCTCAGCGAGGGCCTCTTTAACTTCTTCAAGTTTGAATGGTTTAATGATCGCTTCGATTTTTTTCATAGTTGGGCAGGATTGGTGATCAGATAAAAGCAAAGAGCGTGCCAAATCACAGCATCTTTCATTTATTTTCTGCACCGAACTTATCCATCGCGTAGGCCTCTGACGAGAGGAAAAGCGCCAGCCCGCCAAAATCATCACGGCGCACTTCTCTCCTCGCGGTCGAGACTGGTGATAAAGTAGAGCGTGCCCCAGAATTGTTCGGCATGCTTTTTGTGATACTTGGCGACGCTAAAAAACCTCAAACAAACGCTAATACTCTTAGATTTGACGCACTCTTCTCGGTCCGTGGCCGCCGCCAAACCCATTATCGACGAAAAAAAAGCTCTCCAGTTGGAAACTGCTGGATGATCTCCGGCGGCGTCTTGCCAGAATCCAGGCGGGCACCCCGAAGCCTCCGGCCCGGAGCGCCTATTACTTGAGGAGGATTATTTCGCCTCATACTTTTTGGTCTTTTCAATCCGATCATCAAAACCATGCGCGGACTCTGCGCCGCAAGCCATCTCAGGCGCGTCCAGGAAGAGGTTTGCCAACGGCCGGTGAGCTTGGGGAGTTTTTCCGAAGCGCAGGGCGTGTTTGACCCGGAGCTGCTCCATCAGGTATTCCTCGAGCCATCATCTGAAGTGCCCACCTCGTGGGGCGATGCGCGGCTCAAACAACTCGCCGACAAACTCAAACTCGTGGACGGCACCCTGCTGCCCGCCCTGCCGCGCATGCACTGGGCCCTCTGGCAGAACGACAAAAACCGCGCCGCCAAGCTGCATTTGAAATTCACCGTGCTGCGCCAAGCCCCTTCCGATGCCATCATCACCCACGGAAATGCTTGCGAGCGCAAAGCCCTGCGCGAGTTCGTCAAGAAGGGCGAAATCATCGTCGGCGACCGCCACTACGGACTTGAATAC
>JBEGUC010000084.1:0-9323 GCA_041179105.1 Verrucomicrobiota bacterium
AGACGGTGAACGTGCTGGAGGGCCAAGCGGTGAAAAAGGGCGAAACGCTGGCCACCCTGATCGCGGAAGATGCCCGGCTTTCGTTAGCCACTGCCGAACAAAATCACCAGACGCTTCGATCCACCCGCGACGCCCATCTCGGCGGGATTGATTCCGCCCGCAAGAAACTCGAAGGAGCGCAAGCCATCGCCAAGTCTGCGGAAACTTTGCGGGACGAGGCGATGGATCGCCTCGCCCGATTCGAGGGCCTAACATCCCGCGCGATTCCAGAACAGGAAATCGTCTCGGCTAGATTGCGAGTTGCCCGCGAAGAGTCGCAAATGCGGGTTACTGCAGCTTCCAGCGCTGAAACCCAAGCCGAGATCGACCGGCTCAACCTGGAAACACAGGTCAAGGAAAACGAAATCCGCGCGGCTGCCATCGAAGTGGAAAAAGCGAAACTCGCCCTCTCCCGCACCGTCATCACCGCACCCACCGACGGCCGTGTGCTGCGACTACTCGCCGCTCCGGGACAAAAAAAGATGCTTCAGAACGACGAGCCCGAAAGCTCCACCATCGCGATTCTCTATCATCCCGCGAAGCTTCAAGTGAGAGTGGACGTCCCTCTAGCAGACGCAGCAGGCTTACAAATCGGCCAAACCGCCCAAATCCGTTGCAGCCTGCTTCCCGACAAGGTTTTCGCCGGCGTGGTGACTCGCATCACCGGCGAGGCGGACCTCCAGCGCAACACGCTTCAGGCGAAAGTCAGCATCACCGATCCGGTGGAGCAACTTCGCCCCGAAATGCTCTGCCGGGTGGAATTCATGGGAAGCGCCCTAACCGGATCCACCTCACCGCAATCCGTCTCCACTTGGGTTCCCCAGGCCGCCGCAAGTGGCACAAGCGCTTGGATTTGCGATCCCGAATCCAAGCGCGTGACCCAGCGAGACATCCAGAAAACCGCGGAAACACGCGATGGCTTCATCCGCGTGAGTGAAGGACTCCGGCCCGGCGAATGGGTCGTCCTCTCACCGGGAAATCTCAACCACGGCCAACGCGTCAACCCCACACTAACACAACCATGAGCGAACCCATGATCCAATGCCGAAGCGTTTCCAAAAGCTATCACAAAGGCAGTACCGTGGTCACTCCCCTCGAAGCGCTCGACCTCGATGTGCCGAAAGGTGAATTCCTCGCGCTGATGGGACCATCCGGTTCGGGAAAAACGACCTTGCTCAACCTTCTATCCGGCATCGACTCGCCCACCAGCGGCTCACTCTTCATCGCCGGGATTGATATCTCAAAACTCTCCCGCCGCGACCTCACCAAGTGGCGGGCCAACCATGTGGGCTACATTTTCCAGCTCTATCACCTCGTCCCGATCCTTACCGCATTTGAAAATGTGGAGCTACCGCTGTTGCTCTCGCCCATTTCAAAAAAGGAACGCCACACCCGCGTGGAAACCGCGCTCTCACTCGTCGGTCTTGCCGACCGCATGCATCACATCCCATCCGAGCTTTCCGGCGGACAAGAACAACGCGTCGCCATCGCCCGCGCCGTGGTGGCCGACCCACCGCTGTTAGTGGCCGACGAGCCGACCGGCGATCTCGACCGCGAATCCGCCGTCCGCATCCTCGACCTGATCCGTCAGCTCGCAAGGGACTATGGTAAAACCATCGTCATGGTCACCCACGACGCTAAAGCCGCCGCCGCTGCCGACCGCACGCTGTATCTGGAAAAAGGCCAACTGCTGGAAAACTCATGACCGCAACAGTCAACCTTCTCAAGCTCGCTTGGATCCAGCTCACCCGCCATCGCGTGCGGTCGCTGCTGACAATCCTCGGCGTCGCCTCCGGGATGTTCCTGTTCACCGCCGTGGAAACCCTCCAACGATCTTTAGCGAAGGCCACCGCCGCCACCGCAGCCGACACCACGCTAGTAGTCTATCGGCAGAACCGCTTCTGCCCCTCCGCCAGCCGCCTACCGGAGCATTACGCCGATGAAATCCGCCGTGTCGGCGGCGTCCGCGAAGTCGTGCCAGTCCAGATCGTCGTCAACAACTGCGGCACATCGCTCGATGTCGTCACCTTCCGCGGCGTCCCCGGCGACCTTCTGCGGAAATTCGCCCCGGAAATCAAAATCATCGAAGGCAGCGAAGACGCCTGGCAACGCCGCGACGACGGAGCTCTGCTAGGAGAGATTTTCGCCCGCCGCCGCGGACTCAAGCCCGGTGACCGCTTCGACGCCGCAGGCGTGACCGTGACCGTTTCCGGCATCCTCCGCTCGCCCTTCGCCCAAGACAACAACGTCGCCTACGTAAAACTCCCCTTTCTCCAACAGGCCTCGCGCGCCGGACTCGGCGTGGTCACTCAGTTCAACGTGCGGGTGGACGATTCGAAACAACTTGGTCCGGTGGCCAAGGCGATCGATGAAATGTTCCGCTCCGGCCAGGAACCCACCGACACACGCCCGGAGAAAGCCTTCTTCGCCGAGACCGCCTCCGAACTCATCGAACTCATCGGCTTCACCCGCTGGCTCGGAGTCGGCGCAGTGCTCGCGGTGGGCGGACTCGTCGCCAACTCGCTTCTGCTAGTCGTCCGCAGTCGAGTGAAGGAAAATGCCATCCTGCGCACCCTCGGATTCCCCAGTCGCGCCATCGGCTGGCTCGTCCTCAGCGAAGGCGGGATGTTAGGCTTGGCTGGCGGCGTGGTGGGCGTCGGGCTGGCGGTCGTCTTCCTGCGTTGGCAGAGTTTCACCATGGGCAATGAAGGGCAAACTCTCGCCATCCAGCCGGACGCCATGGTCATCGCACTCGGGGTGGCGGCCGCGCTAATGTTAGGGATTCTTGCATCCTTGTGGCCCGCCCTTCAGGCGATGACCCAGCCGATCGTCAAAAACCTCCGCAACTGATATGCTCCCCTTCACCTACGCCGTGCGGAACTTATTCCGCTCCAAGACACGCCTGCTCCAAACCATCGGCGGTAGCGCGGTGGTCGTGCTGCTAGTCATGGCCTCCGTCGCCATCAACCACGGCATGGAGCGCGTGCTATCAGCCTCGGGATCGGAGCGGAACGTCATTCTCGTGGGCGCAGGCTCGGAAGAAAGCATCCAGCGCAGCGAAGTCGCCGAGCGGACAGCTGGCATCGCCGAAGCCGGAGTGTCCGGCATTTCGGAATCCCTCGGCGTGCGCGCCGTTTCTAGCGAGATCCACTATATGAATTTTCTCAACCTGCCAGACGGACGCCGCAGCCAAGGGATGCTCCGCGGAGTGACGCCGCAGGTGCTGCGAGTGCATCCAGAGGTCAGGCTGATGGAAGGAACCTTCCCCGGTGCCGGCGAGGTGATGGTCGGCCGTCTCGCGTGGCGAAAGCTCGGTTGGAAGGAAAGTGATCTCAAGCTGGGCGGAACGGTTATTCTCGATCAGCAGCGACTCAAAATTTCCGGCGTCTTTGCCGCTCCCGGCACCGTGCTGGAGTCGGAAATCTGGGCCAGCCTCGGCGATCTACGAGTGCTCGCGAAACGGGAAACACTCTCCTGCGTCGTCCTCCGCCTCGATGATCCCGCCGACTACGCAGAAGCTGATCTTTTTGCCAAACAGCGGCTCGATCTCGAGATCAGCGCCCTGCGGGAAAGCGATTACTACGACCGCCTCAGCGCCTTCTTCAAACCGCTACGCGCGATGACTTGGATCACCGCTGGACTGATCGCCGCAGGTGCTTTGTTCGGTGGCGTCAACACGCTCTACGCCGCCTTCGCCTCGCGTGTCCGCGAGATGGCCACCTTGCAAGCCATCGGCTTCCCCCGCAGCTCACTATTACTCAGCCTCGTCCAGGAAAGCACCCTCGCCTGTCTCACCGGCGCTCTGCTCGCATCCATCATCGCCGTCACCGTGCTCGATGGCAGGACCATTCCCTTTTCCATCGGAGCATTCACCTTGGAGATCGACCCCAGCGTCGCCACCGCCGGCATACTAACCGGTCTTTTTCTCGGCCTGCTCGGTGCCCTGCCACCCGCCTTCCGCTGCCTCAAGCCACCCCTGCCCACCGCTCTCCGAATGTCCTGAATTTCGAACAACCCCAAATCAATATGAAAACCACCTGCCTGCTCATCGCCACCGCCGCCCTTTTCACCTCGTGCGACGAAAAGCCAACCCAAGCCGCCGCCACAACGGCCAAGGAAACCAGCACCGCCCTATCCGCCGTGCTCGCCACTCCTCCCGCAGAAGAACCGAAATCGATCCACCTCATCCGCATCTCCGCGAAAGCCGGCGACGAAATCACCCTGAGCGGCCGCATCATGGGCAATGCCAATCCATTCGTGGAGGGGCGCGCCGCTTTCATCCTCGGCGACCCCGAGATTCTAACCGCATGTAATGACACGCCCGGCGACAAGTGCGAAACCCCGTGGGACGCCTGCTGCGATTCCCCGGAGGACAAGAAGCGGGGCATCGCCACCATCCAGATCGTCGATCCCGAAGGCCGCGTCCTCAAAGAATCGGTGGAGGGCGTCGGCGGGTTGGAAAAACTCGCGACCGTCACGGTCACCGGCAAAGTCGCCGAGGGCTCCTCGGCGGACCGACTCATCGTCAACGCCCGGGCCATTCATTCCGGCAAATAAATCCGGAATCCTCCGCGTGAATTGGAGGCCCACGATAGAAGTTCTATAAAATCGAGTTTCGTAAGAATGCGTTCAAGCCGTTCAGAGACGAAACCGGGCACTTTGTTTAGGATTTTCTCTGGATCAAGCGGACGCAGAATTCTTTGTGATTAAAAGACAATGCCGCGCTGCGACAGGTGCCCTTTCCTGTAACTGTCCCGTTGACACCGCTAGGGCGGCTGCATAGCCTCCCGCGCCTTGCGCTGGGCTGGGGAAATCATTTCCCAAGCTTCCAGTCGTCAACGCTCCTAACTCGATATTACCACAACGATGGCAACGAAAAAGAAGGCGGCAAAACCTGCCGCTAAAAAAAGTGCTCCGAAAGCCGCCAAGTCCGCAGTCAAAAAAACGGCAGCGAAGAAGGCAGTCTCCTCCAAGAACGTCAAATACGTTTACAATTGGGGAGATGGCAAGGCTGACGGCAATGGAACCATGAAGCCGCTTCTCGGCGGCAAAGGCGCTAACCTCGCCGAAATGACCCGCATCGGTCTGCCAGTGCCTCCGGGCTTCACGATCTCCACCGAGGTCTGCACTTACTTTTACGATAACGCACGCACCTACCCCGTTTCCCTCCAAGCGGAAATGGAAGCCGGCGTGAAGAACATGGAAAAAATCATGAGCTGCAAATTCGGCGGCACCTCCGGTATGCCGCTGCTCGTCGCAGTGCGCTCCGGCGCACGGGATTCCATGCCCGGCATGATGGACACCGTGCTCAACCTCGGCCTCAACGACGAGACGGTGAAATCCCTCGCCACCGTCACCAAGAACGAGCGCTTCGCCTGGGATTGCTATCGCCGCTTCGTCCAAATGTATGGCGATGTCGTGCTCGGCGTGCAGAAGGCCGAAGGCGAAGACCACGAGCCGTTCGAAGTTGAAATCGAATCTTTCAAACATGCCAAATACGGCAAGGACATCATCGACTCCGACCTCACGGCGGATGACCAAAAAGAACTCGTCAAGCGCTTCAAGGCACTTGTCAAAAAGCGCACAGGCCACAGCTTCCCGAGCGATCCCTGGGAGCAACTTCGCGGTGCCGCTGGCGCTGTCTTCGGCTCGTGGATGAACGACCGCGCGATCGTCTATCGCCGCAAATATAACATCCCCGCCGCGTGGGGCACCGCCGTTAACATACAAGCCATGGTCTATGGCAACACCGGCGAAACCTCCGGCTCCGGCGTCGCCTTCACCCGCAACCCGGCCAACGGCGTCAACGAATTTTACGGCGAGTTCCTCATGAACGCCCAGGGTGAAGACGTCGTCGCTGGCGTCCGCACTCCCGAGCCCGTCAGCAAACTCAAGGCCGCGATGCCGAAGCCGTTTGCTGAGCTGATGAAAGTCCGTTCCATCCTTGAAAAGCATTTCAAGGATGTCCAAGACGTCGAGTTCACCGTGCAGGAAGGCAAGCTGTTCATGCTGCAAACCCGCAACGGCAAGCGCACCGCCGCCGCCGCCCTCAAGTTCTCGATGGACATGGTGAAGGAAAAACTCATCGACTGGGAAACCGCCGTATTGCGCAACCCTGCCGATCAACTCGACCAACTCCTCGCGCCGATCTTCGACGTGGTGGAAGCCGCCAAGGCCAAGGTCATCGCCACCGGCCTTCCCGCCGGCCCGGGTGCCGCTTCCGGCAAGGTTTATCTCAATGCCGAGCGCGCGGTTCTCGCAGAAGCTCGCGGTGAGCGCGTCCTCCTCGTCCGCACCGAGACCAGCCCAGAAGACCTCCGCGGCATGATCGCTGCCGAAGGTATTCTAACTTCCAAAGGTGGCGTCTCCTCGCACGCCGCACTCGTCGCCCGCCAAATGGGCAAGGTCTGCGTCTGCGGCGCTGCTGGCGTGGACATCAATTATGAAAAATTGACTGTCACCGCATCCGGTAAGACTTTCAAGGAAGGCGACTACATGAGCATCGATGGCACCAGCGGCACCGTCTATGGCGGCGAGCTGAAAACAGCTCCATCAGAAATCATTTCCGGTATTGTTAGCGGCGACAAGGCCGCCATCAAAACCGAGAAATACAAGAGCTTCCTCCAGCTCATGAAATGGTGTGAACAAGCCACTCGCATGGCCGTCCGCACCAATGCCGACACGCCGGAGCAGACCCGCATCGCCATGGCCTTCGGGGCCACCGGCATTGGCCTGACCCGCACCGAGCACATGTTCTTCGAAGGCGACCGCATTGATGCGATGCGCGAGATGATCCTGGCCACCACCCTCGAAGCTCGTAAGACCGCTCTCGCGAAACTCCTTCCCTATCAGCGTGAGGATTTCACTGGCATCTTCACCACGCTCAAAGGCTTCCCGGCGACGATCCGTCTGCTCGATCCACCACTCCACGAATTCCTTCCTCACACGAAGGAGCAACAGCTCGACCTCGCGAAAAAGCTCGGCGTGAAGGTGGAAACCATCATCCAACGCGTCGCCGAACTCCACGAGTTCAACCCGATGCTCGGTCACCGCGGTTGCCGTCTCGGCGTCGCCTATCCAGAAATCACCGAGATGCAGGCCCGCGCCATTTTCGAAGCCGCCGCAGACGTGGTGAAGAAGAAAATCAAGGTGAAGCCCGAGGTCATGATCCCGCTCGTCGGCTTCAAGCGTGAGTTCGATCTCCAAGCGGAAATCGTCCATCGCGTGGCGAAAGAAGTCATGGCGGAAAAGAAGGTGAAGTTCGAATACCAAGTCGGCACCATGATCGAAGTCCCACGCGGTGCGCTCACCGCCGACCAGATCGCAGAAGGCGCCGAGTTCTTCAGCTTCGGCACCAACGACCTCACCCAGACCGCGCTCGGCATCAGCCGTGACGACATGGGCGCGTTCCTGCTGCCTTACGTCGAGAACGACGTCTTCGCGAAAAATCCATTCGCCACGCTCGACACCACCGGTGTTGGCCAGCTCATGGAAATCGCCGTCGCCAAAGGCCGCAAGACCCGCCCGGACATCAAGCTCGGCATCTGCGGCGAGCACGGCGGCGACCCGGATTCCGTGGTCTATTGCCACAAGCTCGGCCTCGCCTACGTCTCCTGCTCGCCTTACCGCGTGCCGGTCGCCCGCCTCGCCGCTGCGCAAGCCGCCATCGAGGAAAAGCGCGCTGCCAAGAAGAAGTAATCTATAGCGGCGGTCTGTGACCGTCGCCCTATCATTCCAAAGCCGCCCCGGGAAACTGGGGCGGCTTTTTTTGTGCATGCCTCGTGTGATTCGATATCCATATCCGGGAGCAGTTCACCATTTGATGGCCCGTGGGGCTGGCGGGATGGTGGAACTGCGTTTCGTGCCTGCTTGATGTTATACTGCCTCACGCTGAGGATTTGTGAAATAGGGAGGAGGGACCTTATTGTCCCTCTCTTCCTCGTTTCCCAGAGAAGAGGCGACAATAAGGTCGCCACTCCTTAGCCCGCAAAACCCAAATCTTCATGCGCGGAGGGGACGGTCGAGTCGGATCATCGCCACTGAAGAGAAGAATATAAACCGCCAAGACGCCAAGAGCGCCAAGCAATCAAACCCTCCGCGTCTTACTCCGCGTTCTCTGCGTTCTCTGCGTTTCGCTTTTAAACCCAAGTCCTCCTTGGCGCTCTTGGCGGTGAAATCCTCTTCACCCTCAATCGTTCCCGAATCCTCGTCCCGGAGCCATCCCGCCGCCGATAGGCCCTCGGGACGGGGGGTTCAGCCCGTTTTGCGCCTTTTTGCGGCTAAGGAAATTTAGATGCGTCGGCCCTGCATCTCACCGCTTGCCGCGCGCCGCCCGTTTCCCTATCCACCGATCACTGGCCGAAGCTTGCTTTCCTGACACTTCGCCAGCCTCCCCATCCCCCATCCGCGACGACATCATCGTCCACGCCCGCCGCAGCTTCCGCATGAAACACAGCGCCGCCGTGCTCGACTTCCACCAGATCGACGAACTCCGCCACGCCACCCGCCGCTCCCGCCGAGTCCTGAAACAGAAACAATGCGCAATGTCTGTTATTTGGGACCCCCAAGCATGATATCTGCTAGATCCGGACCCCGGGAAAAAGGCAACGGCCCAGGCCGGATATACTCCCCCTGAAACGAGATTTCCCTTGCTAACTCAAGGATTCCTCAGCCAGACTGCCCACCTACTCCTCGCGGATATCAGACCCCGATATCCTACTAATAAATACTGTTGTGCCAAAGAATTATGCGAGATCCCTACAATCCAACTCGCGACGAGATTCGTGCTTGGGCCTATGAAAAAGGTGCCCTTGAACCGGAACAAGATTGGGATCTTCACTTGGCGAGACTTGGAGAATTCGATCTCTATGTTGAACTGGCTGGTGCAGACGATTGCCCGAATTGGAGCTATTTCATTCGTCTCCTGTACTTCATCGTTGGTGACGCAGTTCGGAGTGATTATCGCACGTTGTCCCGAAGGTCTCTGGAAGATGTCTTGGCCCTCACAGATCACATTCCCAAATTTCGATTCTATCGACTGCGCCAACGAGCGGCTGACTTGATGTCAGAACCCGCATCATTCGATTACCACAAATGGTGTGGCGGTGGTTTGATTGCCGACGAGACCACGGAAAGCTATCCGAGATGAATCCAAGAGGCACAACAATAAAGGGTGCTGCGAAGTCGCAGCGATAGCGGAGACTTCGTCTGCGCCGTTTAGTTGAACAAGCCCGGAGCGACGTGGGACGCTCTTATGCGTTTTGTGTTTGCAGCTTTTCTGACAG
>JBEGUC010000085.1:0-9031 GCA_041179105.1 Verrucomicrobiota bacterium
GATCATCAGGATGAAGCCCGCAGCTTTCGAGCCGACGGAGAGGAAGGCGGTGACGGGCGTGGGCGCGCCTTGATAGACGTCGGGAATCCAGACCTGCATGGGCACGGCACCGATTTTGAAACCGAGGCCGATCATGACGAGGGCGACGCCGAAGAGGAGTGGGGTGGAGTTGGTGATGTGGGTCAAGCGCTCGGGGATTTCCGCGAGGCTCATGGTGCCGGTGCTGCCGTAAACCCAGGCGATGCCGTAAACGAGGAAGCCGGTGCTGAGCGCGCCGAGGATGAGGTATTTCACGCCGGCTTCGAGCGAACCGACGTTGCGACGCATGTAGGCGACGAGGATGTAGAAGGTGACGGTGACGAGTTCGAGCGCGACAAAGGCTCCGGCGAGGTCCTTGGCGGAGGCGAGCCACATCATGCCGGCGCAGGCGAAGACGGGGAGGCAGTAGAATTCGCCGGTGCCGTTTTCCGATTCCGGTCCTTCGGTGAAGCGGGAGAGGATTTTCCGGTAATCGACGGCGAGCAGCAGGACGAGGATGGTGGTGACGAGGGCGAAGATTTTATAGAATTTCGCGAGGGCGTCGAAGTTGTAGAAGTTCCACAGCGGCCACTTGGCCCAAGCGGCGTCGGGTTTGGCGTCTGGGCCGATGGCGATGCAGGTGAGTCCGAGGATGACGACCAGGCCGATGGCGGCGGAGATGCCGACCCAGGCTTTGCTTTTGCACGAGCAAAAGGTCTCGGCCATGAGCAGGACGATGCCGAGGGTGACGGTGAGGGCTTCTAAATAGTAGGCGGGCATGGTGGGAAAAAAATTGGTCTTATAGGTCCTATAGGACTTACTTCAAAAGATTGAGCAGCAGGTTCGGATAGAGGCCGACGGCGAAGAGGGCGAGGACGAGCAGGATGGCGGGGAGGCGATCCGCGCAAGTGAGGTCGGCGGCCGATTCGGTGGATTTCACGGCGGGGCCTTGGAAGATGTTGCGGTAGGCGCGGAGCATGTAAACGGCGGAGATGACCACGCCCCAGATGGAGAAGATGCAGGCGATTTGCACGGGGCCGAGGCCGCTGGTGCCGTTGTAGCTTTTGAAGGCGGCGAGGAAGACGAGGATTTCCCCGGAGAAATTCGCGAGGCCGGGGAGTCCGATGGAGGCCATGGCGGCGATGCCGAAAATAAAGGCGAGTTTGGGTGCGGATTTGGCGAGGCCGCCGAGGTCCTGGAAATCGAGCGTGCCGGTGCTGCGCTCGATGCGGTCGGCGAGGCTGAAGAGCAGGGCGATGGAAATGCCGTGGGCGAACATCAGGACGATGGCTGCGGGCATGGCGAGCGGGTTTTCTGGGAAGGCGATGAGCGCGGCGATGGCGAGAAAGATGTAGCCCATGTGCATGACCGAGGAGTTGCCGAGCATGAGGTCGAGGCGTTTCTGGGAGATGGTGACCCAGCCGACCCACAAGATGTTGCCGAGCAGCAAGACGAGTAGGGGAGTGAGCCAAAATTGCAGGCCTTCTGGGACGAGGGGGATGGCGAGGCGGAGCAGGCCGTAGAGGCCGAATTTTTTCAAAACACCGGCGTGCAGCATGGCGACGGGCGCGGGTGCGCTGGCATACGCCGGAGCGGCCCATGAGTGGAATGGGAAGAGCGAAACGAGTGTGCCGAAGCCCACGATGAGCAGGGCGGCGATGCCTTGCTGGGAGGCGGCGGGGACGAGCGCCTTGTTGGCGATCATGGTTGGAATGTCGTAGGTGCCGGTGAGGTTGGCGAGCCAGACGAGACCTGCGAGCAGGACGATGGAGCCGAGGCCCAGATAAATGGTGATTTTCCAGGCGGCCTCGCGGCGGTCGCCCCGGCCGAGGATGCCGATCATGAGGAAGGTCGGGATCAGCGCGAGTTCGTGGAAGGCGAAGAAGAAGAACAGGTCGGTCGCGGCGAAGGCACCGAGCGCGCCGCCGGAGATGAGGAGCGACGAGCCGTAGTAGAGTTTTTCCCTGCCTTCGGGGGCCTTGCCGGAAAGCACGGCGGCGAGGGTGACGATGACGGAAAGTAGCACCATGATGGCGCTCATGCCGTCGGTGAATCCGAAGGCGAGGTTGAGCGCTGGCTTTTCGAGGACGGGCACAGAGAACGACCAGCAACTGCATTTCCAGGAAAACGCGGCGTAGATGCCGAGCGCGAGATTGAGCGCGGCGGCGGCGATGGCCGTGAGCCGGGCCGGCGCGCCGAGGAGGATCGCGATGAACGCGGCGATCGGGAGAAAGACGAGGAGTGCGAGCATGAGGACGGAGTGGATACTTGAGGGAATTCGGAAGAATCCCTGGCGCGGCAGGAATAAAGCGACCCGCCATTTCGGGAAAGGCAAAAAACCGGGAATATCCCTCCAATTGGCTTTCCCAGATGGACGCCGCGTGTGACGAGCGATGGCCTTGATCGCGGAAACCGACGGTGAGGACTCAGAAACCGGCGTAAGTCCGCTAGAAGGTTTTTCTCAGGTGCGAGGGAAGGATGCTCAACTGCTCGCGGTATTTTGCGACGGTGCGGCGGGCGACCTTGATGCCTTGTTTGTCGAGCGACTGCATCAGGATCTCGTCGGAGAGTGGTTTGGCTGGGTTTTCGGCGGCTACCAGTTGTTGGATCGCCTCGCGCACTCCGGCGTTGGAAACCTCCGCGCCGTCGCTGGTTTGATAGCCAGTGGCGAAGAACGCGCGCATTTCCATCAGCCCGTGCGGGGTCAAAACATACTTTCCGGCGACGGCCCGTGAGATGGTGGTGGCGTGTAGGCTAAGTTCGTCGGCGATGTCGTTCATCGTCAGCGGGCGCAGGTGTCGGTGGCCTTTCGTTAGGAAAAGCGGTTGATGTTCGATGAGTTTGTGGGCGATGGCGAGGATGGTTTCCTGGCGCAGCGAGATGGCTTGGATGAGGCTGCGTCCGTCGCGGATCTGATCGCGGAGAAACTGGCGGGCTTTCGCGTCGGTGCCGCTTTTGCCGATCATGTCCTTGTAGAAATCATTGATCCGCAGAGTCGGCAGGTGCTCACCGGTGAGGCGGGCATACCAGTTCCGGTCGTCGTCGAGCTCGATGATGACATCTGGCAGAATGTAGGGATTTCCGGTCGGGTCGAATTCTCCGCCGGGATTGGGCGTCAGGCGGCCGATCCGCGAGGCAGCTTCGGCGATGCGCTCGACATTGGTGCCGAGCGCGCGGGCGATTTGCGGGTGGCGCTTGCGGGCGAGGTCTTCCAAGTGGTCGCGGACGATTTTGTATTCGATGGTTTCCCGGCCTGTCGTGCGCTCCAATTGCAGCAAAAGCGACTCGGGAATCCCGGATGCGCCGATGCCGGCCGGGTCAAACGACTGCACCAGCTTGAGTGCTTTATCCAGGTGCTTGGGCTTGAATCCCATGCGGATACCCAGCGTCTTGACCGGGAGATCGTGAAATCCACGGTCGTCGAGATTTCCCAAAATCGCCTGCGCCGCCTCGCGGATTTCGGGATCGACCATCGAGAGGTCGAGTTGGTGTTGGAGGTGCTGCGGCAGTGTCTCCGGCGCGACGATCGAGTCGTACATTCGCTGACGGCGCTCCTCGTCCTCGTGGGTCCACGGCGAGGATTTTCCTTCGAGGATGGTGCGGTCGCGCCAGTCGTCGTCAGTCTCGTTCATGTAATCCAGTGAGTCCGCCTCTTCGGGATCGGGGCCTTCATCGTCAAGAGAAATGGTCTCGGTCAGATCCTCCAGCACCGGATTGGCCTCAAGCGCCTGCCGGACGAGTTGGGAGAGCTCCAAAGTTCCCGCCTGGAGGATTTCCAAACTTTTGCGCATCTGGGGCGCAAGCGTCTGCTGCTGGGAAAAGGATTGATGGAGTGAGGCGTTCGACATGGCCGGCAAGGTGATTGCCGTAGAGAGCGTATGAAGCCTGGATTAGCAAATGAAGCAATAATTATGCCACTGTGGAGATTTGTTTCTCGCACTTCCTTTTTAAAAGGCTGACTGGCAGTGTATTTGCTAGGCAAAATCAGAACCAACGATGTCGCCACCTGCTTGGACGCCGGGCGCGGGTTCGATCGACTGGCTGCGGAATTGTCCTCGCCGCACGTCCTTTCGTTTATCTAATCTCACGCGTCATGAGATCACCATTCCTGCTTCTGCTTCTCGCGGTTTCCGCGTCCGCCCAAGTCGCCGCTCCTGTCGGATTTGAAACTCCCGCCGTCCTCTCTGCAGCCGCCCTGCTCGGTCCGGATGCGGCGGGCCCGTCCCACCGGGTGCGCGAACAAGTGCTCACTGACGGCTACATGGCGCATTTCACGATCGACTCGGATTTCGGCGAAATCGAGTGCATCGGGCTCGGCCAAGCCAAGGCCCGGATTCACGAACTCGGAGCGATCCGCAAACTGGTGGACGTGAGCAAGAGCGACTTGTTCGCGGAAGGCCTGAAGCGCTCGCTCGAACAACCCGTCGATGCCGTGAAAAATATCGTCAAGGACCCGGTTGGCTCGGTCGCCGCAGTGCCGAAAACAGTGGGTCACTTTTTCAAAAAAGTCGGTCGCTCGGTGAGCGCCGCCGCCTCTAACGCCAAGGAACGTTCCGAAAGCGGAGAGAAATCCGACACCATCGGCGGTGCCACCCGCGCGACCAAAGGCGTGATCGGATTCGACGCCGCCAAACTCGAATGTGCCAAGCAGCTCGGCGTCGATCCCTACACCGACAACGCGCGTCTCCAAAGCGAGATCGAGAAGGTTTCCTGGGCGTTCTTCGCGGGTGGTCTGCCGCTGCGAGTCGGCGCGGCCGTGGCTTCCGGCGGCACGTCGATTGCCCTGACTGCGACCAAAGTGGTCGGTCTGCCAGATGAAATTTACGCGCTCACTCCTTCCGAGTTGGCCTTGAGAAACCAGCAGGCGATGGAGTCGATGGGCGTGGCGGAAGATGTCAGTCGGCGTTTCGCGTCGAACGAGGCACTTTCCATCACTTTGCGCCGTTCGATCATCCGCTCGCTGCAAGCGCTCGGCGAGGTGAAGAACCGCTCCGCCGTGATCGAGATCGCCGCGAATTGCGAGGAGCGCCGTCAGGCGGAGTTAATCGACCAGGCGCTCATGCTTCTCGCCCGCCGCCAGCAATCTGGCAAATCCGCCTATTCGGCGCTGGAAGTCGTCGGCCGTCTGCCCTGCGCGGTGGATGCCACCGGCGTGCTCCAAGTGGCCGCACCGGTGGATTTCTTGAGCTGGACTCCGGACGTCGCCGAGTTTGCCCATCGCGATGACCTCGTCGGTCGCAAGCCCTTGCTGCTGCTAGGCGGTGGGGTGAGCGAATTGACCCGCAGCGAGTTAGGCGCTCTCGGCTGGACACTTGCCACGCCCTGAGCGGATTGAGGCAGGCGGCCCGGCCAATGGCCTCGGTATGTGACATTTGGCTTGATTTGGTGGCTTGTGCGACGGCAAATCAAGCTAGCTCCTGACGAAGGTAAATCCCCATCGTCGAACTTCCTGCTCATGAATCATCCCTATTTGCCGGTTCTGATTTTCTTCACCGTGGCTTTCCTGAAGCTGCCGGTCGGCGGGTTTCTGGTGGCCATGCTTTTCCTGCTGCTGCTCACAGAAGGTCTGCTCTGGGCCTGGAGCAAAGGTTTTTTAAATTGGTGCGGTCCCGCGAAACCCGCACTCACGGTTTACGGCGAGTGATTTCCGCGCCGCGCGGCGGGCCGCTCAACCGCCGGTCCGCGGGGGACGCTTCTTCTTGGAGTCCGGCGTGACGTCGCGCATGCCGCCTTGGCTCTTCGCTTTTTGAGCTTTCTGCATCTCCGCTTGGCGGGCTGCCATGCGCTGGACCCAGGATTGTTTGTCGGCTCCGGTGCGGGCCTTGAGCTCGGGCTCGGGCACCTTGTTCATCAGCCAAGTTTGGCCGATGGAGAAGATGTTTTGCGTCGTCCAATAGAGGGCGAGGGCGGAGGCGAAGTTGTAGCAGAAGAAGAAGAACATGAACGGCATGAACATGATGATTTTCTGCTGCATCGCGTCGCCGGTCTTGGGCGTCATCCGGATTTGCAGGAAGCTGGAAATCGCCATGACGACGGGGAGGATGTTGATCGGCACGCCGGAGATGTGCATGAGCGTGTCCGGTTGCGAGAGGTCGTCCACCCACAGGAAGCCTTGGCCGCGAAGCTCGACGGCGTATTGGAGCATCCGGTAGAAGCCGAAGAAAATCGGGATTTGGATGAACATCGGGAGGCAACCGCCGAGCGGGTTGATCCCAAATTTCCGGTAGAGACCCATCGTCTCGGTGTTGATCTTATTCGGATCGTCCGCGTATTTTTCTTTGATCTTGGCCATCTCCGGCTGGAGCTTGGCCATCCGCTTCATGGTGTGGGTGGATTTGGCGTGGAGCGGCCAGATGATGATGCGGACGGTGATGGTGAGGAAAATGATGGCGAGGCCCCACGACCAGTTTTTGGAGACGTTATCGAGCAGGCTGTGGAAGGTGTTGAGCAGCCAGTTGAGCGGGCCGGAGACCCACCAGAACCAGCCGTATTGCATGACATCGCCCCAGCCGTTGCCCCAGGCGCTGTCCATTTTCTGGAGCATCGCGTTGTGCTTGGGACCGATGAAGACGAGGTAGTTGAGAGTGAGCGGTTGGCCCGGATTGAGGGAAACCGGGGGCAGTTGGAGGCCGGCTTGGACGGCGGTGACGGAGGCCGCTCCGGCGGCGAGGCTGACCTGGGTGGATTTCGCCCAGACGTTCGTGACGGCAGGTTCGGCGGGGCGGATGACGGTGGCGAAGAACTGGTTGGTGACGCCGGCGAATTTCACCGGCTGCACACTGTCGCTCTTCATCACGGACTTGGCGGAGCTGAACATGCCGCCTTTGAAACCGGAGCCGTCCTTGAAATCGATGCCGCCGTTTTCGCTCCAGAAGAATCCCGTTTGTTGGCCGACTTCGGCTTGATAGAGCGGAGATGCCTCGCCCATGAAGAGGCTCCATTGGCCGAGGTTGGTGGCGATGGCGCTTTCGAGCTTGAGTTCGAAATGGAGCATGTAGGTGGAGCCTGCCTTGCCGGATTCTTCTAGCGAGAATGACTTTTTCGTGATCAGTCCGGATGGCAGTTTGGCGATGAAGACAGCCTTCTTGCCAGCCACCGATTCGTCCAATTTGTAGGCGTAGGGGACGTTTTCCAAGGTTTCGCCAGCGCCTGCCAGGCCGCCAATCGGGCCGATGCCGTAACGGTTGGCTTGGACGAGTTCGTTCTTGCTGCCGACTTGGAATTGTTTTTTGAACTCGGCGAATTTGATGCCGCCACCGATGTTGGTGAGGGTGAATGCGACGTCTTCGTTTTCGAGAATGATGGTTTCCTCCTCGGTCGGCGGTGGGGGCGGCTCGACGGTGAGTTCTGCGGTGGTGGTGCTGGGGACGCCGGGTGCGGGTAGGCTCTTTTGCAGGGCTTGCTCACGGGTGCGGAGCTCGGCTTGTGCGGCGGCGTTTTTGCTGGAGTAGTAGAGGTTGGCGGCGAGCAGGCCGCCGCAGAGGGCGAGGATGGCCCAGGTTTTACGATCGTACATGGAGGCGTGGTGGAAAGTTAGATATGAGGAGTTTCGCGGTGGCGCGAGCAGGAATGCGTTTCGGTTTCCGGCGCGCCGGGCGACGGGACGGGGTCATAGCCGCAGCCGCCCCATGGATGACAGCGGAAAATCCGACAAATTCCATGCCACGAGCCGATGAGCGGGCCGTGGACATCGACGGCTTGGAGAAAATAGTTCGAGCAACTCGGCGTGTAGCGGCAGCCCATGGCGGGGCCGGCGACGACTTTGAGCATCGGGTTGAGAATCCGCTGATAGAAGCGAATCAGCAGACGGATCACGGTGCTGGTAATTCGCGAGATCACGATTTCTCGGCGGGGCGGGGGAACAGTCCGAGCCGCCTTGCTTGCCGGACCCAGTCTTGTTCGAGCTCGGCGAAGGTGGCCTTGGAGGCACCGGGGCGGGCGATGGTGACGAGGTAGCGGCGGATTTCCACAAATTCGGGGGCGTGAGATTGGACGAGCGAGCGGAAGCGGCGACGTAGTAGGCTGCGATCGTGTGCCTTGCCGCTGCGCTTGGTGGTGATGAAGCCAGTACGAATCGTGGTGAGCGAGAGATCAGGCAGCGTGCTTAAAATAACAAACCGGCCAGCTTTCGCCTGACCGGTTTTTTTGACACGCGCAAAGTCTGCGCGTTGGCTCATGCTGCATGTCCGCGGGAGTCGCATGGCGGGGTTGCTGTGGACTCCCGAGGTTGCCTGAGGGCTGGGCCTCAGTTGCCGTGCTGCGTCGTGTGACGGCTATATTGAATTTCAACACCCTTGGGAACAAGGCGCTTGCGACCTTTTTGACGGCGGCGGCGGATGATGTCGCGACCGGATTTGGTGGCCATGCGGGCCCGGAAGCCGAATTGGTTTTTCCGTGTGCGCTTGGATGGCTGATAAGTGCGTTTGCTCATGGCTTGGGCCTCAAATAAAGGTTCGTGATCCGTCCGGTTTCCGGCTCGGGGGGCGCACTCTAGGCACCGGAAGCGGCTTGTCAACCCGCCAATGGCAGGAAAATGAGATTTTCACACGGACCACCGACTTTCGCTTGAAGAATGCTGATTATCAGCGGTTCAGGCGATTCCGCTTCCCTGCAATACCTCGACTCCTCGGCTTTGGAGTTGCTCGATGAATTCGGAATCGGCTGCCTTGTCGGTGACGAGGCAGCTCAAATCGGCGATTTCTGCAAAAAAAAAGGCGGCTTTTTGGCCGAGTTTGGAATGGTCTGCGAGGAAGACAACGTCCTCGGAATTTGCGATGACGCGTTCTTTAAAGGCTGCCTGACGGGCGTTGCTCTCGCTGGCACCACGATCGAGGTGGAGTCCATTTCCAGAGAAGAACATGCGGTGGATATTATAGCGCTGCAGGGATTTCTCCGCCGTCAGGCCGATGAACGAGCGGGACTTGGGATCGAACAGGCCGCCGGTGCAGATGAGGTCGAGATTGGGGCGGTCGGAGAGGGCGGTGAAGACGTTGAGCGCGTTGGTCAGAATGGT
>JBEGUC010000086.1:0-8935 GCA_041179105.1 Verrucomicrobiota bacterium
AAGAGAGCGGAAACTACCCGGGAGTCCCCATTCAAGTGAGTATTTTTCCACAAATCCCCAAGATTTTCGTTTGATCCTTGCGGGGGGGCGTGATGAAATCTTGCTAACCCATGCAAGCAACCCTTTTACCGCCACGAAATCCCGCCCTCTGCGCCCCGATCACGTCCAACCGCGAGCTCGGGTCCTGCCTCATCGCCAATCTACCGATGCGGGAGCTGCTCGAAGCGGAACTCCGCCGGGCCGGATTGCAACTCGTCGAACCCGCCGAAGCCTGCCCGCGGACGCTGCGCATCCCGCTGGATAACTGGATCGAACTCGGCGCGCTCTTGCTGCTCGGCAGAAACCCCAACAGCGCCTGCCTGCTCGACAGCGAAGGCAACACCCTCGCCTGGAAAGGCTCCGCCAAGCCCGAGGAATGCATCGATAAAATCGTCACCGACGCCAACTGCTTCCCGGTCATTTACCCGTGGGATCTGCTGCGGATGAACGAGGAAGTCCTCGCGCTGATGGACGAAACCTCGCTGCTCGGCGAAGTCAGTCCGCTCGCCACCCTCAGCGGCTGCATTCGCCTCGGCAACGGCTCTCGCATCCTCCCTGGCACCGTCATCGAAGGCCCTGTGATCATCGGCCCAAACAGCCAGATCGGGCCGAACGCCTACATCCGCGGCGCGACGAGCATCGGCGCGAATTGCTACATCGGAAACGGCGCCGAGGTGAAAAACTCGATCATTTATAACAACACCTACATTTCCCGCCAGTGCTACGTCGGCGATTCCATCATCGGCACCCACGTCACGCTCGGCGCGGGAACCTGCACTGAAAACCACCGCCACGACGGCCGCCACCACCTCTCCATGATCCAGGGAAAACCCGTCAATACCGGCCGCCTTAAATTTGGCGCCATCCTCGGCGACGGCGTCCGCACCGGCGTCAACACCTCCATCGAAGCGGGCGTAAAAATCGGCATCGCCCGCACCACCCTGCCCGGAAGCTACGTCGCCAAAGACCTATTGTGACTAAATCGTCACAATCGATGCATTCGTGACCTCAGCGCCAGCACGCTAGTTTTTCCCTGAAATGCATCGAATTTTAATCGTTGAGGACGAACGCGACATCGCCGACCTGATCGGCTTCAACCTCCAGCGGGCGGGCTACGAAATCCTCAAAGCCCATGACGGCATCGAGGGGACCGAGCTCGCCCTCCGCGAGCGGCCGGACCTGATCCTTCTCGACCTCATGCTGCCTGGCCGAGACGGCTACGCGGTTTTCCGGGAACTCCGCCGCGACCCGCGCACCGCGAATACCCCTGTCATTATGCTCACCGCGCGAGCGCAGACCGAGGACCGCATCCAAGGGCTCGAAGCCGGTGCCGACGATTATTTGACCAAACCCTTCAGCCCGAAGGAGCTCATGCTGCGGGTCCAAGCCATTCTCAAGCGTATGGAGGCACCCCCCGGTGCGGTGGATTTCAGCCACGGCCCTTTTCGTTTCGACAAAAACTCGCTAAAATTCTACCTGGACAACGAGCCTGCCGAGCTGACTTCCACTGAGTTCAAATTGCTGCTATTTCTCTGCGAACGCCCAGGCAAGCCGCAAGACCGCAACGATCTCCTCCGCAGCATCTGGGGCTACAGCGACGCCGCCCACAGCCGCACACTCGACACCCACATGAAGCGGCTTCGCCAAAAACTGGGTTCTCACGGGGCTTGGGTTGAAACGGTGCGCGGCATCGGCTATTGCGTGGCGAAGCTCGACGCATGATTTCTGAAATTTCCATCTTCGCCACCGTGGCCGCGCTCGTCGCGCTGGTCATCCTCGCCCTGCGCCACCGGAGTTCCCGCCGCCAATCCGAGTCAGAAGTCAACACCTGGAAACTCCGCCTCGAACTCGACCTCCAACAAGCACGCGATGAACGCAACCGCCTCCTCGACGCCCTCGGCGACGCTTTCTTACTCGTCGATTCGGATGCCAACATCCGCTTCGCCAACGAAGCCGCCCGCGCCCTATTCGGTGCGCGCGAACTTCTCAACCGCCCCGTCAGCGAAGCCTTCCTCGACCCCCGCCTCGCCGAGGCCCTGCTCCGCTGCCTTGCCACCGGAGAGCCCGTCCAATCCCGCGTCGTCCTCCCCCAACAGACCTCCCCGCGCGGCGATCTCGAAAATCGAGGCTTCAACGCCTGGATCATCGACGCCGCCCAACTCTCCAACCCGCCCGGCGGCTCTCCCACCACCCGTGTCATCATCCGCGACGTGACTGCCGAACACCAACTAGAACAAGTCCGCAAGGACTTCGTCGCCAACGCCTCCCACGAGCTCCGCACCCCGTTGGCCATCATCAACGGTTATCTCGAAAACCTGCTCGACGATGACATGATCGAAGAACCGGAAATGGCCCGCCGGTTCCTCACGATCATGCGCAAACACGCAGACCGCATTTCCCACATCGTCGAGGACATGCTCGTCATTTCTCGCCTCGAATCCGGCGAGGCCAACGCCCTCAAAATCGAGCCGTTCCGTTTTGGCTCCTGCATCAAGGACGTCCTCGAGCGGCTCGAATCCGTCATTCAAAATCAAAGCGCCCTCATCACCGTCACCTTGCCAGACCCGGCCCTCGTCATCCACGGCGACCGATTCTATTGGACGCAGGTGCTTTTCAACCTCGTCGAAAACGCGCTCAAACAAAACCCCCACCGCGGGCTGCACGTCGAGGTCGGTTGCGAACCGACCGACGAAGCCATCCGCATCTGGGTGTCCGACAACGGCGTCGGCATTCCCAGCGCGGACCTGCCGCACATTTTCCGCCGCTTCTTCCGCGTGGAAAAACACCACTCACAGCAGGAAATCAAAGGAACCGGCCTCGGCCTCTCCATCGTCAAGCGCGCCATCGAGGCCCACGGCGGCACCATCAGCGTCACCTCGGTGCCCGGCAGTGAGACCAAGTTCCTCATCACCGTGCCCAAGGCGCGGGGTTAGGGCGCGCGACTCAATCGCGGCAGCCGCGTGATTTTCCGAAATTTGCCGTGCGACCACTCGAAAAATTCGCGTAAATCCTCGCGGACGCGGGCTTTGAGCCTATCCACCTCACCCCATTTCCAAAATGTCTTCGGCATCCATCCAGATCATTCACAAGGAGCGCCTTCCCGCGACAGGGATTCTGGTCACTCCCGGACGGCTTAATTTCGAACTCCTGCTCTATTTCGAAAAGCTCTTCGCCGGGCGCAAAATCACCTGGCTCGTCGAGGAAACGGCCCACCACGACACCGCTCTCGGTAGCCACCTCCAAAAATCCGGCTCCGGTGCCATGTTCGCCGCCGACGACACCGCGCCCGCCGCCGCCGGAAGCCAGCTCAAACATTACCTCGCCGACGGCGGCGTCCTGATTTTCGTCCCCGGCCGCGCCACCACCCGCAACGCCACCGCCTGCCATATTCCGGCGGCTCATTTGAAAGCCCTCTGCGCCTTCGGCCTGCCGATTTTGCCCGTCGCCATCGACTTCCCGCGCGAGTCCGGCCTGAGCATCGAGCGCAAGTCCTCGCTCCCATCCGCCGTCGTCGCCATCGGAAAGCCAATCGCTGCCGAAAACGCGAGCATCGCCACCTATCAACAAGCACTGCTCGAAGCCAGCGAGGAAGCCTACTCCAACCGCTCACTCTTCAAAGGTTCGCTCGCGATGGCCCTCCTCGAAGGCCTCAAAAAACACAGCACCAAGCACCGGATTCTCGATGGCTCGGACGACTCCGATCTTCGATTCGATAGAATCCTCCCCGCCGCCATCGGCCTCTCCAAATTCATCCGCAAGGAAACCGACAAGCCGCGCGTCGCCATCGTCCTACCTCCCGGTAAAGGCGGACTCATCGCCAACCTCGCCGTCCTTTTTGCCGGAAAAATCCCGGTGAACCTCAATTTCACCGCCGGCCACGAAGCCATTAAATCCTGCATCCGTCAGGCCGATGTCGATCGCTTCATCACCGCAGACCCCTTCGTCCGCAAGGTCTCGTCATTTCCATGGCCGCCTAACCGCGACCTCATCTTCATCGAGCGCGTCCTCCCCACCCTCCAAAAGAAAATCACCACCTGGGCCATCCTTTCCAAAATCCTGCCCGCCAAAATCCTCGGTGTCTTGCTTGGCCTCAACCAGCGCCGCGGCGACGACGAGGCCACGCTGCTCTTCACCTCCGGCTCCTCCGGCGAGCCCAAGGGCGTCGCCCTCAGCCACCGCAACGTCCTCGCGAACGTCTGCCAATTTGGCACCCGCCTCGAACTCCCGAAAAACTCCGCCATCCTCGGCTGCCTGCCGCTATTCCACTCCTTCGGCTGCACCGTCACCCTCTGGTTCCCCGTCATCGAGGGAGTCAATCTCGTCACCTACCCGAGCCCGCTCGAAACCAAACGCCTCGCCGAGCTCATCGCCCTCCATCAGATTAACATCTTCCTCTCCACCCCCACCTTCCTGCGCGGCTACATGAAGCGCATCGACTCCGCGCAATTCGCCTCCCTCAAGCTCGTCGTCACCGGCGCAGAGAAACTCCCGCAGTCACTTGCCGCCGCCTTCGAGGAGAAATTCGGCATTCGCCCCCAAGAAGGCTACGGCCTCACCGAAACCTCCCCGGCCACCAACGTCAACCTGCCAAACCCCAAGCCGCAGCCAGATTCCATCGCCCTTCCTTCTTCCCGCAACGGCTCCGTCGGCCAGATGCTGCCAGGCCTCGCTATCAAAATCACCGATCCGGTCACCGACCAAGAAATCCCCATCAACCGCCAAGGAATCATCTGGTTCAAAGGCTCCAACGTGTTCTCCGGCTATCTCGGCAATCCCAAGAAATCCGCCGAAGTCCTCACTCCCGACGGCTGGTTCCGCACCGGCGACGTCGGCCGCGTCGATGACGACGGCTTCCTCTACATCGAAGGCCGCATCTCGCGTTTCTCCAAAATCGCCGGTGAAATGGTCCCCCACGAAACCGTCGAAGCCGCCATCAACAAAGTCCTCGGCCTCGACTCAGAAGCCGAGCGCCGCATCGCCGTCGTCGGTGTGCCCGACGAGCAAAAAGGCGAGGCCATCCTCCTCCTCTCCACCATCGCCGGACCCGCGCTCGAACAAGAATGCATCGACCTCCGCTACAAGCTCCTCGACGAAGGCATTTCCTCCCTCTGGTGCCCCAAGCGCATCATTCCCGTCACGGAAATCCCCGTCCTCGCCTCCGGTAAGCTCGACATCAAATCGTGCGAGACGCTCGCGAAGGCCAACCTTTGAAAACCTCCGCGTCTTCCCTCCGCGTTCTCCGCGCCTCTGCGTTTCGATTCATCTGAATATTTTTCCCCATGCAAAACCGCATCGACTCCACCTTCGCCCGCCTCCGTGAAATCCGCCAGAAAGCCTTCGTCGCCTACGTCGCCGCCGGTGATCCGAATTTCGAGACCTCTCTGGAAATCATCAAGTCCCTCGCGGACGCCGGAGCTGACATCATCGAGCTCGGCCTACCGTTCTCAGACCCATTGGCCGACGGCATTGTCAACCAAATGGCCGCCGAGCGCGCGCTCAAATCCGGCATGAGCACGGCCCGCTCCATCGAGCTCATCCGCCGCTTCCGCGAGACGCACCAGACGCCCATCGTCCTCTTCACCTATCTGAATCCGATTTTCACTTACGGCTTCGAAGCCTTCCACCACGACGCCGCAGAAGCCGGTGCCGACGGCATTCTCCTGCTCGACCTCCCGCCAGATGAAGCCGCGCTCAACAAAGACCTCGCCATCGGCGCAGGCCTCAAACACATCCGCCTCATCGCCCCCACCACACCACCGGAGCGCGTGAAAATCCTCGCGCAGTCATCTGAAGGCTTCATCTATCTCCTATCAAGAACCGGCGTCACCGGTTCCCACGGCGCACCCTCGGCTAACATCGGCGCGCAAGTCGCCGCCATCCGCGAGTTCACCGACACCCCGATCTGCGTCGGCTTCGGCATCACCACCCCCGCGCAAGCCGCAGAAGTCGCCCAATCCGCAGACGGCGTGATCGTCGGCTCCGCCATCGTCAAACAAGTCGAGCTCCACCCACAAAACGCGGCCACCGCCGTCCGCGACTTCACCGCCCCTCTCATCGCCGCCGCCAAAGGGCTCCTTCTCGGATTGCCGCGCTGAAAAAGAGTCAGCAAGCCTTTCGCAAGTAGCCACGGGCCCTTAGCACCGCCGGAAGTCCGGATGAGACACCATCTGCCTACTTTCTTGAATCCCCGCTATGCCAGCTTCAAAAATCAGCGACCACGATGCGTCGGGCGTCCCAAGCTCCGTCGTCCGGGAAGATCACATCGAATACGGCTTCATCGGCACCCTTCAGAAGCTGAAATACGAGTATCGCCAGGACATCAAGGATCGCGCCGCGCTGGAGCGAAATTTCCGCGAGAAATTCGAGGCCCTCAACCGCGTCCGCCTCACCGACTCAGAATTCGCCCGCCTGCTCGACGAGATCGTCACTCCCGATGTCTTCACCGCCTCCAAGACCCTGCGCGCCATCAGCAGCTTCACCCGTGACGACGGCACGCCGCTGAACTACACTCTCGTCAACATCAAGGACTGGTGCAAAAACACCTTCGAGGTCGTCCACCAACTCCGCATCAATACGGACAACAGCCACCACCGTTACGATGTCATCCTCCTCATCAACGGCGTGCCCTGCGTCCAGATCGAGCTGAAAACCCTCGGCATCAGCCCGCGCCGAGCGATGGAGCAGATCGTCGAATACAAGCACGATCCCGGCAACGGATACACCAAGACGCTGTTCTGCTTCATGCAGCTCTTCATCGTCAGCAACCGCGACCGCACCTACTACTTCGCCAACAACAACGCCCGCCACTTCGCCTTCAACGCCGACGAGCGCTTCCTGCCCGTCTATGAATATGCCGACGAGGCAAACCGGAAGATCACCCATCTCGAAGAATTCGCCGATGCTTTCCTGAAAAAGTGCGACCTCGGCCGCACCATCAGCCGCTACATGGTGCTCATCGCCAGCGAGCAAAAGCTCATGATCATGCGGCCCTATCAGGTCTATGCCGTGAAGCACATGGTCACCTGCATCGATGACGACAACGGCAACGGCTACATCTGGCACACCACCGGCAGCGGCAAGACGCTCACCTCCTTCAAGGCCGCCACCCTGCTCAAGGAAAACGAACACATCCACAAGTGCGTCTTCGTCGTGGACCGCAAGGACCTCGACCGCCAGACGCGCGAGGAGTTCAACCGCTTTCAGGAAGGCTGCGTTGAGGAAAACACCAACACCGCCGCCCTCGTTCGCCGTCTTCTATCCGAGGACTACGCGGATAAGGTCATCGTCACCACCATCCAGAAGCTTGGCCTCGCGCTGGATGAAAACAGCAAGCGTAACAAGCAGCGGAGCAAGAACGGCCAGGCCACCTTCAAGGAGCAACTCTCCGCGCTGAAGGAAAAACGCATCGTCTTCATCTTCGACGAGTGCCACCGCTCGCAGTTCGGGGAAAACCACAAGGCCATCAAAGAGTTCTTCCCCAAAGCCCAGCTCTTCGGCTTCACCGGCACGCCCATCTTCGAAGCGAACGCCTCCTTCCAGAAAATCGAGGACACGCAGGCTTCTATGCGCACCACGGAAGACCTCTTCCAGAAGCAGCTCCACGCCTACACCATCACCCATGCCATCGAGGACGCGAACGTCCTTCGTTTCCAAATCCACTATTACAAGCCCGAAGGCAAAAAGCTGCCCAAGCCCGGCGAAGGTCTCGCGAAACGCGCGGTCATCGAAGCCATCCTCGCCAAGCATGACATCTCCACCGCCGACCGCCGCTTCAATGCCATCCTCGCCACCTCCTCCATCAACGACGCCATCGAATACCACGCGCTTTTCAAGACGATGCTGGCCGAAAAACAAGCCGCCGACCCTGACTTTAAGCCTCTGAACATCGCCTGCATCTTCTCCCCGCCTGCCGAGGGCGATCCCGATGTGAAGCAGATCCAAGAAGACCTGCCGCAGGAACAGGCGGACAACGAGGTGGACCCCGACAACAAAAAAGCCGCGCTCAAATCCATCCTCGCCGACTACAACTCCCGCTACGGCACCAATCACCGCATTTCCGAGTTTGATCTCTACTATCAAGACGTCCAGAAGCGCATCAAGGACCAGCAGTGGCCGAACTCAGATTTTCCCCACTCGCAGAAGATCGACATCACCATCGTGGTGGACATGCTGCTCACCGGCTTCGATTCCAAGTTCCTGAACACGCTCTACGTTGACAAAAATCTCAAGCACCACGGCCTCATCCAGGCGTTTTCCCGCACCAATCGCATTCTCAACGCCACCAAACCCTACGGCAATATCCTCGACTTCCGCCAGCAGCAGGACGCCGTGGATGCCGCCATCGCCCTCTTCTCCGGGGAAAAAACGGGGGAGCAGGCGCGGGAAATCTGGCTGGTGGACAAAGCCCCCGTGGTCATCAAAAAACTCGAAGAAGCCGTCCAGAAGCTCGACAGTTTCATGAAATCCCAGGGCCTCGTTACCGCCCCGGAGGCTGTGCCGAATCTCAAGGGCGACGCCGCCCGAGTTGCCTTCACCCAGCATTTTAAAGAAGTCCAGCGGCTCAAAACTCAGCTCGACCAATACACGGATCTCACCGAGCAAGACGCCGCCACCATCGAGCAAACCATGCCGAAGGAAAATTTCCTCGGCCTGCGTGGGTCCTACCTCGAAACCGCCCAACGCCTCAAAGCCCAGCAAGGTAAACTCGGCAAAGACGGCGATGGACCCAGCCCTGAAGTGGAGCAGGCAGACTTCGAGTTCGTGCTCTTCGCCTCCGCCGTCATCGATTACGACTACATCATGGCGCTCATCACCAAGTTCGCGAACCAAGGACCGGGTAAGGTGAAGATGAGCCGTGACCAACTCGTCGCTCTCATCCGGGGACACTCCAATTTCA
>JBEGUC010000087.1:0-8761 GCA_041179105.1 Verrucomicrobiota bacterium
GTGCTTTTCGATCCCAAAGCGGCGAAGGAGCGGATTTATTTTGAAAAGCTCCTGAACCACGGCGACGGGGTTCTGGAAACCCAGGGCTTGTTGGTGCCGGTCCTGCTGGAGCTCGATCCGCGGGATTTGGATCTCGTGCTGCGTGAGCGGATGGCCTTGCAGGAGGCTGGCATCGAGGTCGAGGCGTTCGGCGGGAACACGCTGCAAATCCGCAGCTTACCCGCCTGCCTGCCGGTGGACGATCCGCGGCCGTTTCTCGGGGCCTTGATGGATGAGCTGCTCCACGATCCAGCCCCGGGCGCGAGATTCGCGATCGACCGCTTGGCGCGGGTGCTGGCGAAAAAGGCAGCAGCCCCGGTCATTCCAAAGCTCGCCGAGACCGTGCCGCTGCTTGCGGAGCTTTTCGCCTGCGAGTTGCCTTATTGCGCGGCCGACGGCCGGCCGACGCTCACGGAATTCAGCATGAAAGAGCTGGAGCGCCGTTTCGGGAACAGCAGGCCGTAATCAGCGGCGAGACGTTTCGGCGATTTCGATGCCGTATTCGAGGACGGCGATGGAATTTTCAAAATGAAGAGGAACGCACCGCGAATCTGGCGTTTACCCACTTGCCAAAGCCTTTTGTCTCTTCGGCTGGATTTTTTGACCGATCCCGAGATTGAGGAATATTTCACGCGTGGCAGTGGATTGATTCAGCGTGTAGAAATGGATTCCTTTTACCCGCTGATCCAGCAGATCTGCACATTGCTCAGTGGCATAGTGGATGCCGATCCGGCGGACGCATGAATCTTCACCGCTTGCTCGCTGCAGTGCCTTGATCAACCGTGCCGGAAACCGCGCGCCACCTGCCAGTTCCGCCATCCGGTGCATGCCACTCAGACTGGTAACGGGCATGATTCCCGCAAGGATTGGCACGTCAATTCGGCTCAACACACATCGATCCCGGAAGTCATAGAAATCGTGATTGTTAAAAAATAATTGAGTGCAGATATAGTCCGCACCCGCATCGACCTTGGCCTTGAGATGATCCATCTCAAGCATTCTGTTGGGCGTCCCCGGGTGGCCTTCTGGAAATCCTGCGACACCGATTCCAAAGTCATGACCATGGCGGTGAGAAAATTTGCGAATGTAGGCAACAAGATCGGACGCGTATGGGAAATCGCCGGTGCGCCGTTCGGTGAAAATCTTGGGCGAGTCTCCGCGAAGTGCTAGGATATTGCTCACACCTGCTAGGGCATAGCGCTCAAGAATTTCTGAGATTTCCCGCTTGGTATGGCCTACACATGTGAGGTGGGGAACAGGAGCCAGCTTCGTTTCCCGTTTCAGCCTGACGACCAGCTCGTGCGTCGCATCGCGAGTCGATCCGCCAGCGCCGTAGGTGACGCTGACGAATGACGGTGCATGAGCCTGCAATTCAGAAATACAGTCGAACAAGGTTTCCGAGCTCTCCTTCGTTTTGGGAGGAAAGAATTCGAACGAGAATTTCGTATCTTGGCCGGCAAGTATTTCCCGAATATGCATAATTCTATGTGATGTTAGTTAATCAAGCAGGAACCGTTTCTGCAGCTTGCTCGCGGAGTTTGCGGGCGGCTTCGACCATGTGGATCAATGAGGTCCGGACTTCCTCCCAGCCACGAGTTTTTAGCCCGCAATCCGGGTTGACCCACAGGTTTTCTCGGGGAATCACTGCGCTGGCTTTGTTCAGCAGGGTCTCCATTTCATGAGTCGCGGGAACCCGTGGCGAGTGGATATCATAGACGCCAGGTCCGATTTCATTGGGGTAGTTGAAATCCACAAACGCGTCGAGTAGTTCCATGTTAGACCTTGAGGTTTCGATAGTGATCACATCGGCATCCATATCCGCGATGGAACTGATCATGTCGTTGAACTCCGAGTAACACATGTGAGTGTGGATCTGGGTGTCATCTTTCACGCCACTGGAGCAAAGACGGAACGAATCGACCGCCCAATCCAGATAGGCGGGCCAGTCGGACTTTCGCAGAGGAAGTCCTTCACGGATGGCCGGCTCATCAATCTGGATAGCTGCGATTCCCACGGCTTCGAGGCCTACAACTTCGTCGCGGATGGCCAAGGCGATTTGGCGGGTCGTGATTTCTCGCGGTTGATCGTCGCGGACGAATGACCATTGCAAGATGGTGACTGGCCCGGTGAGCATCCCTTTCATAGGGCGTTTGGTCAGGCTTTGAGCGAACTCCGACCAGTAGTGGGTCATCGCATGGGGTCGGCTAACATCGCCAAAAATAACCGGCGGCTTCACGCAGCGGCTGCCGTAACTCTGCACCCAACCGTTTGCCGTGAAGGTGAATCCATCGAGCTGCTCGCCAAAATATTCCACCATGTCGTTGCGCTCGAACTCACCGTGGACAGGCATGTCGATGCCGATTTCATCCTGAAAAGCCACGCAACGGCGGGTTTCTTCTTTGAGAAAGGCATCGTAGTCCGCATCGCTGAGGACGCCCTTTTTCCACTTGGCGCGAGCGGAACGAACTTCCGCAGTTTGAGGGAAAGAACCGATGGTCGTGGTCGGGAAAAGTGGCAACTTCAGCTTGGTCCGTTGAAGTTTTTGGCGCTGGATGAATGGTGACAAACGCACGCTGTCGGCAGCGGTGACGGCTGCGAGACGAGCCTTCACTGCCGGGTTGTGGATGCGGGGGCTTTCGCGCCGATGCGCTTGGCTCAGTTGATTTTCCCGCAGCGCGGCGACATCTGCATGGCTTGAAAGGGCGTTCCGGAGGGTGGCAAGCTCGGTCATTTTCTCGTCTGCGAACGCGAGCCAGTCCTTGATTTCCGGGTCGAGTGTCTTTTCGCTTTCGAGTGTCACTGGCGAATGCAGCAGCGAGCAAGAGGGAGCAAGCCACAGACGATCATCGCTCACCGCATTCTTGGCTTTTTCAAGAAGAGCCAGCGATGCTTCTAAATCGTTTTTCCAAATATTGCGGCCATCGACCACTCCGAGCGAAAGAATCTTGTCTGCCGGAAATTGGGCGAGCAGTTGATCCACTTCATTTGCACCCCGCACCGCGTCGAAGTGCAGTGCTGCGACCGGCAAACTGAGGAAAAGTGGCAGATTTTCGCGAAGCTCGCCAAAGTAAGTGGCGACCATGAGCTTTGCCGGCTCTGCCGCTTTGCGCAGTCGCGGATAGGCTTCCACAAAGGCGTCGCGCTGGCGGTCCGTCAGATCGAGCGTGAGAACGGGCTCATCAAGCTGGATCCATTCGGCACCTTGACGGGCGAGCTTTGCGAGAATTTCCTCATAAACTGGAAGCAGCTTTTCCAGTAGATCGAAGCGATCAAACTCCGGATTTTCGGAGTCTTGCTCCTTGCCCAAGCTCAGGTAACTGACGGGCCCAATGAGAACGGGCTTGGCATTGAAACCCAGTTTTTTAGCTTCATCGAACTCGTCGAAAATCTTCGTATCTGCGATTTTAAATTCAGTCGCCGCGTGAAATTCGGGGACGATGTAATGATAGTTGGTATCGAACCACTTGGTCATTTCACTGGCGAAAGTGGGTGCTTTCGACGTGGCGCATTCACAGCCACCTTCGTGGTCTTTGCCGGTGTTACGCGCGCCCCGCGCGATGAGAAAACGGGTGTCGAGCCCCGCTTGTTTACCGTCCCATTCAAATCGAGACGGCACGTTTCCGAAAAGGCAGGACGCGTCGAGCACTTGATCGTAGAAGGAAAAATCATTGCAAGGAACCAAGTCGATGCCGGCGGCTGCCTGCTTCTGCCAGTTCCGTTTCCGAAGATCCCGGCCTATGGATTCCAGCGCGATGCGTGGAATCTCACCTTTCCAATAAAGTTCGGTGGCTTTTTTCAATTCACGTTGCTCTCCGATGCGAGGATAGCCGAGTAGATGGGTGCGTGTGCTCATGACAGCTCATATCTTAGCGACTTCATCACCATTCCAGTAACTCATTGTTTTTATGATCGTCATTCGTAAAGCTGATGATTATTTCCTGGCTCATGATTGAACTCCGCTTGCTCAAAGCCCTAGTCGCGGTTGCTGAAACTGGGAATCTCTCGAAAGCGGGAAAGCGGCTGCATCTTTCCCAGCCCGCCCTTTCTCACCAAATCAAAGCCTTGGAAGAACATGTTGGAGCGGAGCTGTTCCAGCGAAAAAGTAGCCCGCTCAAGCTCAGTCCCGCCGGAGACCGGCTGCTCACAACCGCCTATGCAGTCGAGAAACTGATGATGCAGAGCGAGCGCGACCTTGCCCGCATCATCGAGGGCAAAGCGGGCCAACTGCGCATCGCCGTCGAGTGTCACTCGTGCTTCGATTGGCTCATGCCAAGCATGGATGCTTTCCGCGAAGGCTGGCCGGAGGTGGAAATGGATCTCGTCTCCGGTTTCCAGCCCGACCCCGTGGGCCTCCTGACCGAAAATTTGGCGGACTTAGTGATTGTCTCTCACGCCAAGCCACGAGCTGGAGTGGTCCACCATCCACTTTTCCGTTACGAGGTTCTAGCACTGATGGCACGGCAGCACCCTTACGCGAGCAAGGCCTATCTGACGGCGAAAGATTTCGCCACAGAGACCTTGGTGACCTACCCCATTCCTGATGATCGGATCGATGTGATTCGGGAAGTGCTTAAGCCCGCTAACATTGATCCCGCTCGCCGGAAAACTGAACTCACGGTGGCGATCCTGCAACTGGTCGCCAGCCACCGCGCCATCGCCGCGATGCCGGGGTGGGCCGTCCAACCGTTCCTAGACCGAAATTATGTCGTATCCAGACCCATCCGAAAGAACGGCTTGTTCGCGAATCTCTATGCAGCAACCACGGAGGCTGTCGCGAAATCTGCCTATATGATCGAGTTTCTGGACACCATGCGGAGGATCAGCTTTTCCACACTCAAACGGATTGAACCTGCGGAATAAGAATTTGGCTTTTCAGTAAAATTTTGGATTGCATCTCAGTTCAGTGACCTCCTCGAACGCTCCAGCGATATCGTTTCAACAGCCACCTGCCCTCGCATTTTGCCTACTACTCTGCCGCCGCGAAGGAGATTCGAAAACGAGGCGCTGCGCGAAGGCGCGTGCAATCCGCATGGATGCTTCGGCATCATTCCATCCGTTACTTTGAATTTCCCCGTTTAGATTTACGCCTCGCTCTCGTCGTCAGGCATCGGCAGTGCTTCGAGGCTGGCGCGATAGGCTTTTTCGTCGAAACCGCGGCGTTTGCGGAGGACTTGATCCATTTCCTCGCCGAGGCAGAGGGCGATTTGGGATTTGGCCTCGGTTTCCGCGAAGCCGAGCGCGATGAGCCGCGCGAGGGCTTTCGCGACGTAGGGGGTTTGCGGGGAAACGAGTTGCTGCTCGACGGCAGCGATCAGGTCGGGAAGGAGGTCGTCGTTCATGATTGAAGTGGGGAAATGATCGCTTTGGCGGCAAGCTGAGGTGGTTGAAGCTGAGGTTTGATTCGGCATGAAGGAAAGCGCAAAAAATCTGCCTTGGGCGCTGCGCAATTCGTGGTCCCTATTTGATTCTTTACTCCCGGGCGGCGGGCACGATGAGCGTCGGGACGCTGGCCTTGCGGGCCATGCCTTCTGCGACGCTGCCGAGCAGCAACGACGCGATCACGCCGTGGCCGTGCGAGCCGACCACCACGAAGTCCGCACCGCTTTGCTTGATGTGGTCGAGCAGCATCTGCAGCGGGCGGCCCTCCAGTATTTTGGCGTTTGCGCTGGGGACTTGCGCGCGCACGGTGGTGAGGAGTTCGTCCAACTTGGCGGAGGCCCGGCGCTTGGCTTCTTCGTGGAATTCGATCATCGCCGGAAATTCAGCCGGCGTGAATCCGTAGGCGGCGTAGCCGGGTTCCGGCTCGACGACGTGAAGCAACTGCAAGTCCGCGCCGAAGGGTTTCGCCAGTTCGATGGCGATTTGGGTCACTCCGGGCGTGGCGTTTGAGAAATCGACTGCGACGATGATAGTTTTCATGGCATTTTTTCTATAACATCTGGGGCGGATTCTTGTAAAGATCGATCCTTCCCCCGCATGGAAATCGCGCTGCCGGGCGCGGGCGGCAGGCAGCGCAAACTATTTTCTGGAAGCGCGGCATCTCAACCCCATTCCGCGCCGTTTGCTATTTCCAGCTCCGCACTTTGCACGGGGTGGATCTTCTCATTCCCAGAGTGTTTACCGCAGATGTGAATGACACATCTCACTCTTCCATGGGGACGCTCGACGCGAATGAAGCCGTCGTGGCCGTTGCCTATCGTCTGAATGAATTTTTCGCGATTTATCCGATCACGCCGTCCTCTGCGATGGCTGAGTTTGCGGATGAATGGTCAGCGGCGGGGAGGGGAAACTTGTGGGGCGCGGTGCCAAGCCTGGTGGAAATGCAATCCGAAGGCGGCGCGGCAGGTGCCTTGCACGGCGCGCTTCAGGCCGGCTCGCTGAGTGCTTCGTTCACCGCATCGCAGGGGCTGTTGTTGATGATTCCCAACATGTATAAAATCGCCGGCGAGCTAATTCCCTTCTGCTTGCACGTCACGGCCCGCTCGCTGGCGACGCATGCGCTGAGCATTTTCGGCGATCACTCGGACGTGATGTCCTGCCGCCAGACTGGCTTCGCCAGACTGGCTTCGCCATGCTCTGCGGCGGCTCGGTGCAAGAGGCGCAAGACACCGCGGTGATTTCGCAAATGGTGACGCTCCGCTCGCGGGTGCCGTTCCTGCATTTCTTCGACGGCTTTCGGACTTCCCACGAGGTTTCGAAAATTTCGCTGATCAGCGATGAAGATCTCCGCGCATTGATCGACGAGGACAGCATCGCCGCCAACCGCGACCGCGCGCTCACGCCGGACCATCCGGTGATCCGCGGCACCGCGCAGAATCCCGACGCATTTTTCCAAGCCCGCGAAGCGGGAAATCCCTATTATGTCGAACTCCCGCGCTTGTTGAAAGAAGCGATGGCCGACTTCGCCGCACAAACCGGCCGCGCATACAAACCCTTCGACTACGAAGGCGACCCGGAAGCGGATCGCGTGATCGTCATCATGGGTTCCGGCGGCGAGGCGGTGGCGGAAACCGTCGGCTGGCTCAATGCGAATGGCCAGAAAACGGGCGTCGTTAAAGTCCGTCTCTACCGGCCGTTTTCCGTCGAGGATTTCGCCGCCGTGCTGCCGAAGTCGGTGAAATCCATCGCCGTGCTCGACCGCACCAAGGAGCCCGGTGCGCTCGGCGAGCCGCTCTATCTGGATGTCTCCGCCGCCCTCCGTCTCGCTGACAGCGCGGGCTGGCTGAAGGACACGCACGCCATCCGCCTGATCGGTGGCCGCTACGGACTCGGCTCCAAGGAATTTACGCCCGCCATGATCAAGGCGGTGTTTGACGAACTTTTAAAACCCTCGCCCAAGCCCGTTTTCACCGTCAGTGGCGGCGTCAACACCGTGGAGGACATCATCAAGGCGATCATGTGCGGGGCGAGCGTCGTGCAGGTTGTTTCCAGTCTTCTCAAATACGGACCCTCCCACATCGGGCCGCTCATCACCGGTCTGAGCCGCTGGCTGGAAGAGCACGATTACAAGTCCGTCGAGGAAATGCGCGGCAGCATGAGCCACCTCCATTGCCCAGATCCATCCGTCTTCGAGCGCGCCAACTACCTGCGCGTGCTGCAACTCTGGAAAGTCTGAGGGCACCAGAGAAACTGGACGTTGCCATTTTCTCAAACGGCAGTTTCCCCATCTGTGGGAGAGCGCGCTGAGACTCCACTCAGCGCCGGGCCGTCCACGCGGCTTGAGTATATCTTTCCCGCACCTTCGCGGAAATCACATCTGCCGGTGGATGGAACTCATGCATCTCCCAGCTTTCCGCCAGACTCGCCGCCAAGCGCGCCGGATCGCAAACGGCCGCCACCGAGCCTTGGTGAAGCAATCCATGCTTAGTTCTGCGCTGCCCCGCGCCGGCGATTTTCCGCCCTGCGGCATCGACGATGTCATGGCTGACGGGGTTTTCAAAACAAGCCGTTGCCCCCGTTTCCGTAGCACCGGAGCTCAGGTGGGTAGGAATCCCCCCGCCTAACAGCGCCTCCGCGAGAGCCGCATGCAGCAACCGATAGCTCTCGGCTCCTCGCGCGTCGGCCAGCATTTCTCCGGTGGGAGCGACCACCGTGTAAGTCCAGTCCGCCCGGTGATCCACGGTGCCGCCGCCGGTCCAGCGCCGCACCCACTCAACTCCCGGAAACGATGCCCGCGCGTCTGCCAGGTTTCCGAAATACCCGACGCTGCCCCAGTCTCCCAGCCAGCCGTAAACCCGTAGCACCGGCATTTCCGCCGTCTCCAACAGCCACTCGTCCACCGCCATCGCCTCCGGACCGGAGCGTTTCATCGGATCCATCCACAAACGTAAGCACTCGAAAATCACCCGCTTGTGATAAGCGCTGCCCTCCTTGAAGGCAATGGTCACTGAAGATTTGCTGGCTTTTGTGTTCATCGCGACACCGCCGGAGCGGCTACTTCGGAACCTCTCCGGGCTTTTGGCTGCGGCGACAGTTGGATTTTTTGAGGCTGGTGTTTGGAGGCTTGATTGTGACCAAACCACAAAGTAAATTCTCCGCATGTTGGTGATGGAGCAAATTTCCCGAATGTCATCGAGTGAACGGCTCGAAGCCATAGAGCTCTTGTGGGAATCGTTTTCCAAGGAAGGAATCGACTACCCATCGCCCGATTGGCACGGCAAGGTTTTGGCAGAGCGCTCCGAAATGATCGAATCCGGTAAGGCGACTTGGCTCTCGGTGGATG
>JBEGUC010000088.1:0-8755 GCA_041179105.1 Verrucomicrobiota bacterium
GGCCATGTAGATGGACTCGGCGAGCGTGCCGCAGAGATTGGCATCTCCGGGATAGGCGGACGCGCCGGGAAGCTGGGTGAAGGCGGCGTAAAGATCCGGCCCGCCGCTGCGGAATGGGGAAATGGTCCCGAGGATCTTAGCGATTGTTTCGCGGTATTTGGCGGCGGCTTCATCGCTCTCCGGCGGCTGGCTGAGGTATTTCTCGAAGCGGGCTTTGAGCAGGCGGTTGTCGCCGAGGGGGATGGCCACGCCGCCGACGGTGATGGTCTCGGCGGCGGGGTCGAGCATCGGGATTTCCTGGCCGAGCGGGCCGGCGGCCGGTGATTTTTGCTCGGCGGCGGGCGCGGTGTCGGTGGGCGTCGCGGCGGGTTGGGCGGCGGGCGGCGGGGTGTAAACTTGGGCGTGGGCAAGACTGGCGAGGCAGAGTGGAAGCAAAAGGCGGGATTTCATGAGACGGAAAATTTCAAGTTAGAGGCGGTTCACGCCGGTGGCGACGGGGATCCCGCCTTGCCGAAATTTCACACGGAATGCGTATTTCTGCTTGGTGTCGATGTTGAGCTTGTTGAAATCTTGGGGAATCTCGATGCCGACGAACTCGTCGCCGCCGGGTGCCTCGATTTTCACGCTGACGAATTGACCGCGGCCGGTCGTCCACTGGAGTTTTTCGTCGATCTGGCCTTCGATGACATATTCGTTGCCGCGCAGGCTGTTGCCGTTTTCGAGCAGCTCGTCCACGCTGAGCTTGGCGACGTCGCCAAAGGTGGCGGTTTTTTTGCCGATGAGGGATTTGCCGGCGACCACCGCGATGACGATGGCGGCGATGGCACCGATGATGATTCCGGGATGCAGATGTGAACTAGCGCGACGTGCCATGGTGGAAGGTGGGTTTCAGGGGTGAAGCTAATGAGGAAATCGCTGAAATCGAGAGCTAAAATCCGCTCAATCCCAAAGGACACCTCCATCTAGGGAAAGCGGAGGCTGAATTGAATAGGAATGAACCGCAGATGAACGCAGATGGACGTTAATTGGGAAGAATGAATGAGCCAATACCACAGTTTGAACTCTGAATGAGCAAAAAGACTCTCTTTGCACGAGAGCTTTCAGGATTCTTCTCTTCCATCTGCGTGAATCTGTGTTCATCTGCGGTTTAATTCTCCCTAATGTAAGCGCCCCGCTCAATCCCATTGCGGCCTGCGGGCACCGGCCCAGGTGGCGATGAGCGCGACGCCGATGTGTGCGCCGAGGGCGTAAAAGCAGATTTCCTGGGCGGACAGGCTGGTGTCGATGACCGATTTGACGGCGTTGAAAACCTGCGGTTGGAGGGCGTCCACCGAGCCGGACCACGCCCAGTAAGCCGAGATGAACGGGCGGGTGAAGGCCTCGATATTTTCCGGCAACGCGAGCACCGCACCGGACAGAGGAAGCTGGAATCCCACCAGATAGATCGAGAGCAGCGACGCCTGCTCGGCCGTCCGCATCAGTGAGGAAATGGCGAGGCAGATGGCGGTCATGGAGGCATTGACCAGCAGCAGGAAGCCCGCGTGCTGGATGAAATCGCCGCGAAAGGTGCCGAAGAAGTTCACGAAAAACGCCATCCACAGGGATTGCCCGATGACTAAGCAGGCGAGAAACGCGACCTTCGACGCGAGATAGGCCGTGGGCCGCAGCCCGCCGAATTTCTCCTTCTCGTAAATCGGCCGCTCGCCGGCGATCTCGCGCGCGGAATTATTCGAACCCATCAGCGACAGCAGCACCACTTGGAACATGATGATGCCGGAGATCGCCGAGCCGACTTTGGCCTGATCCGAGGACACCAGGATTTTCTCCTCGATTTCCGCCCTCTCGCTCTGCCGGGTGTCGGAAAACCGGCGGATGTTGCCGGAGGCTTTGTCGCTGAAAAGGGTGACCAGAATCGGGAAGCAAACGATGATAGCGAGCTGGAGGAACACCTGCCCGCGGTCGCGGAAAAAGATCCGCCAACGGCGCGACAGCAAGGTGGCGAATTGGCTGAAAAACCCTGGCAGGCGCGGGGCTTCGGCGGCTTCCGTTGCGGCGGGTGCCTGGGCGAGCAGGTCGCCGCTGGTGATGAGCAGGGCGCGATTTTCCTCCATCATTTCCTGATAGGACTCGCGGTGCTTTTGCCACGAGTCGTGCCAACGCTCGGACGGCTGCGTGGCCAGCCGCGGATAGACTTCCTCGGTGTCGCTGACGGAAAAATAGTGGGTGAGCTGCTCCGGCGGGCCGTGGAAGGCGACCCGTCCTTCGTGCAGGACGAGGATGGAATCATAGAGCTCGAGGTGCGCCAGCGAGTGGGTCACCGAGAGCACGATGCGGCCATCCTTGCGCGAGAGGTCGTGGAGCAGGCGGACGATTTCGCGCTCGGAGCGCGGGTCGAGGCCGGAGGTGACTTCGTCGCAGAGCAGCAGTTTCGGGTCGGAAACGAGCTCCATCGCCAGCCCTAGCCGGCGCTTTTGGCCACCGGAAAGCACCTTCACCTGGCGGTCGCTGATCGGGCTGAGTCCGGTTTCTTCAAGCACTCGGTCGATCCGTTGGTCGAGCTCCGCAGTGTCTCGGAAGCGGACGCGCAGGCGGGTGGCGGCCTCGACGGATTCGTCAACGGTCAGCGGGTCGTAGGCGATGGAAAACTGGGGCACGTAGCCGATTTCCGAAGGTGAGAAATCGCCCTCTTTCGAGAGATTTCGCGAGTCCCAGAATAAGGTGCCAGCGGACTCGGGATTGAGTCCGGCGATGGTTTTGAGCAAGGTCGTTTTACCGCATCCGGAGGGGCCGACGATGGCCATGAAGTGGCCTTTCGGGACGCGGATGGAGACGCGGTCCACGAGCGGGACTTCCCCGCCGTCTTTGCGGATGATGAAACTGACTTCTTGGAGTTCGAGCACGGAATCAGGGGTTTTGGAAAATTAGCAAACGCCGGGGGCGCGGCGTCTCTATCTTCGTTGGCGAAAAATTAAAAAACAAACCACTCAATCGAGCGGCACGATGCGGAGTGTGCCGCCTGCTTTGCGGTGGAGCGAGGACGCGAGCGTCGGCGCCATGTTTCCGGCGGCTGCGGGGGCGGCGGCGGGCGAGTCGTTGTCCAAGGCGCTTCGCAAAGCACCTTCCACCAACTGCCCGCAATGAATCTTCATCGGTGGCAACGGGCCGAGGTCGCCGGTCAACTCGCTGGCAGTCAGGTGCTTGGCCTCCTCCGCCGTTTTCCCGCGCAGCAGCTCGGTGGCCATCGACGCCACAGCGATCGCGGTTTGGCAGCCGAAGGCCTGGAACGAGGCGCGGTCGATGACGCGCTTGCCGTCTTTTTCGGTGAATTTCAGCCACATCCGCAGCATGTCGCCGCACTCGGGTGAGCCGACGGTGCCGATGGCGTCGGCGTCGGGGATTTCGCCCTGGTTTTGGGGATTGGCGAGCGCGTCGCGGACTTTGCTTTCGAATGAACTCATGGAGGCGCGGACGCTAGGTCGGAATCCCAGGCAGTTCAAGCGCGGGTCTCGCCGGTGTATCGCTCACAGCAGCTCGCGTCCTCTCTATTTTCAAAGTTTGCCTTTGTTTCAGCAGATCCTCACTGTCCCTTTGTCTTCAAGAAGGACTTCAAAAAGTCACCCACACATCGATGCCCACACCCGATACCACCGCTGCCTCCGCGCCTTGGGAAACCCAACGTGGGCCTAACGGACGAAACCTCGTTCGCCGCTCGCTGCCATGGCTCGGCGGGCTTTTCCTGCTCTCGCTGGTCGCCTGGGGGCTGTGGCCGAAGCCGGTCATCATCGAGACTGGCGCGGTCGCCCGTGGCCCGCTGACGGTGCGGGTCTCCGAGGAGGGCAAGACCCGTGTGAGGAATCGCTACGTCGTGGCTGCGCCCGTCGCTGGGAAAATGCGGCGGGTCTCCCTCAAGCCCGGCGACGAGGTGCGCGCCGGGGAAACCCTGCTCACCGCCATCGAACCTGTGGCCTCACCGCTGCTCGATCCCCGTGCCCGCGCGCAGGCGGAGGCGTTGGTCTCGATGCACGAGGCGTCCCGCAAGCAGGCTGCCGAATCGCTGGTTGCGAAACGCGCCGCCTTGCAAGTCGCGCAAGCGGATCGCGACCGCATCCGCGCCGTCACGCGGGTGGGCACGGTTTCGGAGACCGACCGCGATCGCGCGGAAGGCGACGCCGCGATGCGGGCAGCAGAAGTGCGCGCGGCGGAGTTTTCCCTGCAAGTCATCGACTACGAACTCGCCCGGGCCCGCGCCGCGTTAGGGCGACCGGAGTCGGTCACCGTTGGCAATCTCGTGGACGTGAAATCGCCCGTGTCTGGCCGCGTCCTCAAGGTCATGCAGGAGAGTGAAATGGTGGTGACGCCCGGCACCCAGATTTTGGAAATCGGCGATTCCACAGACATCGAGATCGAGGCGGAAATCCTCTCCCGCGACGCCGTCACCATCCGTCCCGGCGATGCGGTGGAAATCGAGCAATGGGGCGGTGACAAGCCGCTCAAAGGCCGCGTCCGCCGCGTCGAGCCCGCCGCGTTCACCAAGATTTCCGCCCTCGGCGTGGAGGAGCAGCGAGTTATCGTGCTGAGTGATCTGTTGGAGATCCCGGAAGCGGCGAAGGCGCTGGGCGACCGGTTCCGCGTGGAGGTCCGGGTGGCGGTGTGGCATTTGGACGATGTGCTCATCGTCCCCGCTGGTGCCTTGTTCCGGGAGGGCAACGCCTGGAAAACCTACGTTTTCCGGAACGGCGCGGCCAAGCTCACTGCGGTCGATGCCGGTCACACGGACGGCCGTCTGACAGAAATCATTTCCGGCCTGCAAGCGGGTGACGAGGTGCTGCTCCACCCACCGGACACCGTGACAGACGGGACGTCGGTGAAGAAGCGATAGCTGCGGACTGACGGAAGCCCGCTGCCGTTGTAATGCCCGTTTCCACCGTGCTCCATGCCTTCAGATCCGAGGAATCAGTGAGCCGTGGGAGAGAAGAGGTGGAAGGTCTGAAAGTGGGGTGGTGGCCTATGGCTCCTGCACGGGCAAATCGGTGAAGAGCTGCGGGAACCACGCATCCAGCACCTTGTGGGGGAAGGCGATACGCAGCGGGCCTTTTTCACTGGGAGAGAAGACCAATTCTTCGTCGAGCGCACGGCGGATGATGGCGCGGGCCGCAGTGCTCTTGAGCCCGAGGACATCCGGGACGGCACCGCGGGCGAGCTCGCCCTCCAAGCAGAGCGCCTTGAGGAGGCGTTGCAGGTGCTCGCGGGTTTTGGACTCCAGATCGACACGGGTGAAACGGAGGTAGCTTTCGATGCGGTCCAGCAGATTGAGTGGAGCGATGAGATCCGTCATGAAGTTGATCTGGTCGAGGCAGCGATCCAAGAAAAAGCGGCAGAAGCCGGAGAGGGCGGCATCACTCAGGTTGCCACGACCGTCGAAATCATGGGCGCGCGGTTGATCGGCCGCCTGCAAGTGCTGGTAATAAGCGGTGCGCGCGCGGGCGAAGCCGCGGGACAGAGTCCAGAGCCCTTCGGCATCCAGTCCACTGCGGATCATGACGGCTTGAGATTGCAGCCGGGCCACGCGACCATTGCCATCACCAAACGGGTGGATCCAAGCCAGCCGATGATGGGCGGCCGCAGCCGCAATGAGCCGCCCGGTGGCAAGAATGTTCGGGTCGGAGTAAAAATCGGCGAAGCGGCGCATGAAATCGCCGAGCACTTCATGATCCGGCGGAGTGTGGCGGCCAACGTCCACATTGTGATCGCGGAGTTTCCCCGGCACCAACGCATAGCGCGTCCCGGAAATCGAGGTCGTGAACCATTCATCCGGTGGCAAAGCCGAATAGAATTCGCGGTGCAGCCACTGGATGAATTCCGGTTGGAAAACACCCAGTTCTGGCTCATCTCCCAGACGTTGGCGCATGGCCGCTTCCGTGCGGATGTGGGCCACGCTTAGGAGTTGATTGCGACGATCTTCCGCAATGTCCGAGAAGTCGTCCCGCAGAGCCCGTTCGATGTCGCGAGGCAGGGTTTTGTGGCCCTCGATGAGATTTGAGTAGTAGCTGTTCATCTCCCGGACCAATGCGGCCACGCCGCTCCGGACGGACTTGGAGGGTAGCGCGGCAGACAATGCGCCGGATTTCCGGATAATCTCCACGGTGAGATCCGCGAGTTCTGATCCGCCGCTTGTCGGTAGCAGGGGCTCCATCGAGCTGACTCGTCGGAACATGGATGAGGATTGATGCATGACCGATGATCTTTTCGGCGATCATGATGGGTCACAAGATGTTGGAAATCAATATTTAATTTTTATCGATTCGTCGATTCAGGCCGAAAAACCGTCGATCCTTGCGTCGATATATCTGAGATCCTCAATCATGACGACCGCCCGCCGCCTGTGGCGGTTTCGGGTCAGCAGCAGCTTCTCAATTCCTCCGCACTCGGAAATCGCCCGTTTCGCTTTTAAACCCAAATCTTCATGCGCGGCAGGGACGGTCGAGTCGGATCATGGGCACTGACGGGGAGAATATGAACCGCCAAGACACCGAGAGCGCCAAGCAATCAAACTCTTCGCGTCTCCCTCCGCGTCCTCCCTGTTCTCTGCGTTTCGCTTTTAAACCCAAAGTCCTCCTTGGCGCTCTTGGCGGTGAAATCCTCTTCATCCTCAATCGTTCCCAAGCCCCTCGTCCCGGAGTCATCCCGCCAGGAATCCGCCTCCGGGACGCCGTCCCGAGTCCTCCCAGCCAAAAATACGCCCTCGGGACGCCGTCCCGGAGCCATCCCGCCGCCGATAGGCCCTCGGGACGGGGGGTTTAGCCCGTTTTGCGCCATTTTGCGGCTAAGGAAATTTAGATGCGTCGGCCCTGCATCTCCCCGCTTGCCGGGCGCCACCCGTTTCCCTATCCACCGATCACTCGCCGAAGCTTGCTTTCCTTACACTTCGCCAGCCTCCCCATCTCCCCATCCGCGACGACATCATCGTCCTCGCCCGCCGCAGCTTCCGCATGAAACACAGCGCCGCCGTGCTCGACTTCCACCAGATCGACGAGCTCCGCCACCCCACCCGCCGCTCCCGCCGAGTCCTGAAACAGAAACAATGCGCAATGTCTGTTATTTGGGACCCTCAAGCATAATATCTGCTAGATCCGGGCCCCGGGAAAAAGGCAACGGCCCAGGCCGGATATACTCCCCCTAAAACGAGATTTCCCTTGCTAACTCAAGGATTCCTCAGCCAGAATGCCGACCTACTCCTCGCGGATATCACACCCCGAGATACTAATAATAAATACTGTTCGGCAAAACAATTATGACTAAACCCTTGAGGCATATTTTAATTTTTGCAGCACCGCTCTCCGGGTTGTCACAAGGAAGCCATAAAGATGCCTTCGTGAAGGCTACTTTCACTCTTGGCAGGCAAGAATCGAATGTTGTATTCGGCTGGGACCAGATCACAATAGAAATAATTTGTGATAATAAGCCTGAAGGTCACATACTGCGAACTGGTAATTTTGATTGGAAGAGAAGCATTGATCAACTACTCGACCTTTATACGTCCAGCATAGGATTGCCGGTCTACCTTCTAAGTGCTGCTAGTTATGGAGAAGATACCAATGTTCGTGTTCCTTTTCAATCCGCGCCTGAGATGCGCAACTATCCTCATAGTTATCAATTTAATGTCCCTGCTTCAGCATACAAAGCGAACCCTGAATCAATACAAATAATTTCATCAGCATTTTTTAATGAATTAGACATTCAAGGAGAGATCTTAAGCGCTGCTAGATTGTATAGAGTTGCTAATGAATTACAGGCGAACATGCCTGATTTATCCTATAGTCTTTATGTTTCAAGTCTTGAGTGCTTGGCTCTTACTGTAATGCCTACAGATGAAGAACTTTATGATCAAGAATCTCTCGAATTTCTAAATGAGATTAAGGCTCACGCAGACTTTGGGCAAAAACCATACCGCTTTCTAAAAGGACGAATGAGACAACTAAAGAAAAGAGTTTGCCTAGCCGTGAAGCATTGCATGGTCAAGGAAATTTACGATCAATTGATACCTAAAGATGGATATGATCCAAAGGGTATTCTAAGATATAAGCCTCTTCACATTCACGATATCGATTTATCACTATCCGCTGCATACAATCTTCGTTCTAAACATTTACACACGGGTCTAGACCACTCTTCGTGGACTCGCGATTACGCTGGATTAGGCAATACGAAAATTCCGAAGGAAGTAGCGAATGCGCCTAGTATAAGTTCCCTGAAGACCCTAGTTCAGCATTGCCTTTCGAATGCAATCTGTAGACAAATACACATATTGTCACAGGCCGAACAAGACGCGACATGCTTCGGGGTCCCAAATAACAGACATTGGGCATGGGCGGGAAGAGAACATTGAACATCGAACTCCCAACATCGAACGTTGAAGTGAAGAGGAAGGGGTTGAAGAGGCGGAGAAGTGCATGTGAGGCGGATGAAGTTAGACCGATGTTGGGGAATTAGAGGATCGAAGGGGGGATGGCGAGGAAGAAGAAAAGATTTCCGAATGACGATTGTTGATTTTGGATTTGAAAGAAGAAGAATTTGCCGTTTCGTCAGATTAAAAATCAACAATTGGAGTTCATCAATCGTCAATCCAACGGTAAGCGGTCAACAGAACCCCACTATCCGGCGGCGGCTGTTTGGGCGTAGGATGCCCGCCCTATGGAAACCAATATCGACCCCGCCGCCGGCGTCATCGTCAAATCCGATCAAACCGGACGCACCC